>NZ_JBEXMT010000007.1:0-328986 GCF_040610675.1 Nonomuraea sp. NPDC003804 | reverse complement strand
TTCCTGCGGCAGGGGTTGCCGGAGCACATGGTGCCGTCGTCGTTCACGGTGTTGGATCGGTTGCCGGTGACCGCCAACGGCAAACTCGACCGCAAAGCCCTCCCTGATCCGGCACCGGTGGCCCGAGCCCCGTACGAAGCACCCAGGGACGAACTGGAAGAGACCCTCGTCGGCATCTGGGCGGAGATCCTCGGCGTGGAAACGCCGGGCATCCGCGACGACTTCTTCGACCTCGGCGGACACTCGCTGCTGGCGCTTCGCCTGGCCCTGCGGATGCGGCAGGCGCTCGGCAGGGAGATCCCGGTGGCCACCGTGCTCGCCGCGCCCACGGTCGCCCAGCTCGCCGAGGCCCTCGCGGACGAAGGCGACAACCCGATCTCCCGGGGCCGGGTCGTGCCGCTGCGCACCGCGGGCAACCGTCCTCCCCTGTTCCTCATCCACGCGCTCGGCGGGCAGGTCTTCCGATACCGGCCGCTCGCCCAGCACCTCGGCGACGACCAGCCGGTCTACGCCATCCCCGCGCACGGGCTGACCGAGGGCGACGCCGTACAGACCACCATCGACGAGATGGCCGAGAGCTACGCCGGCTACATCCGCGAGCTCTTCCCTGACGGGCCCTACTTCGTCGGCGGCTTCTGCATCGGCGGGAACATCGCCCTCGAAGTGGCCCGCAAGCTGCGCCAGGACGGCCACGACGTGCCGTACGTCTTCCTGGCCTGGTCCTCCGCGGAGGAGCCCGTGGTCGGCTCGACGCTGGAGGACGACACCGCGCTCATGGTGCACGCGCTGGCCGGCGGCGCCACCTCGCTCGACCCTCGCGAGCTGAGCCTGATGGAGCCGGCGGAGCGGCTGCTGGCCATCGTCAACGCGGCCACCAAGGAGGGCCAGCTCCGGACGGAGAGCACCGACCTCGACCAGATCCAGCGCTACGTCGAGGTCTTCCGCGCCAACGCCCACGCGGTGGGGCGCTACAAGCACGACACCTTCGACGGACCGGTGATCCTGCTGATCCCCGAGGAGGACAACGCCCCTCCCGAGGAGGACTACGGGTGGCGGGCGGTCATCCCGCACCTGGAGACCGGGCTCATCCCCGGCGCGCGGTTCAGCGCGCTCTACAACCCCTACGTCACCCGGACCGCCAACCAATGGAGGAGGTGGATGGACCGTGGCCTCGGACACGCCCACCACTGAGGCGCTCGCGCCCGCAGAAGAGAAGCCGACCAGCCTCTGGAAACACCGCGACTTCCTCAAACTCTGGCTCGGCTACAGCACCTCCCAGTTCGGCGCCCAGGTCACCGTGGTGGCCATGCCGCTCATCGCCATCGTCCTGCTGGGCGCCGACGAGGCCGAAGTGGGCACGCTGGGCGCGGTCGGGCGGCTGCCGTTCCTGCTGTTCCTGTTCGCCGGCTTCTGGGCCGACAGGTTCCGCAAGCGGCCCACCATGATCGTCGCCGACGTCGGCCGCAGCGTGCTCCTCCTGGCGGTCGTCGGGCTCTACGCCGCCGACATGCTCACGCTCTTCTGGCTCGGCACGATCTCCTTCCTGTCCATCGTGCTGTTCGTGTTCTTCGAGGTCGCGAACATGTCGCACCTGCCGTTCCTGGTGGGGCGCGAGCTGATCGGCGACGGCAACGCCAAGCTCCAGCTGAGCAACTCCGTCGCCAGGGTCGTGGGCAACAGCGTCGGCTCGGTGCTGGTCAACGCCTTCATCGCGACCCAGGTGCTGCTCGTCAACGTGGTGACGCTGATCGTCTCCGCGATCAGCTGCGCGCTCATCCGCAAGCCCGAACCGGTGCCGGAGCGCAACGCCGAGCAGCAGGGCGTGTTCTCCTCGATCGCCGAGGGCCTGCGCTGGGTGCTGCGTGACCCGCTGATCAGGCCCAGCATGATCGCCGCCGGCTTCTACATGTTCTTCTACACCGGCATCGAGGTGCTGCTGCCGCTCTGGGTCATCAAGGGCCTGGGCATGGAGGAGTACTGGGTCGGCATCCTGCTGGCCATCGGCGGCCCGGGAGCCATCCTCGGCTCCCTGCTGGCCACCAGGTCGATGAAGAAGATCGGCATCGGGCCCTCCTTCTTCTGGATGACCGTCGTCGGCAACCTCTCGCTCCTCCTCGTCGGCCTGGCCACCGGACCCACCTGGCTGATCGTCGTCATGATCGGCCTCACGCAGTTCCTGCTCGGCGTCACCGGCCCGATCGCCATGGTGTCCAGCGCCACGCTCCGCATGGGCGCCACCCCGCAGCACCTCCAGGGCCGCGTCATGGCCTCGCAGCGGGCCGTGGCCCTCGGCCTGGCGCCGGTGGGGGCCTTCCTCATGGGTCTGCTGGCCGAAGGCGTCGGCCTGCGGACGACCATGCTCATCTGCGCCGTGGGCACCGTGATCCCGATCATCGTGCTGGCGCTCTCCCCCGTCCCCCGCACCAAGGGCATGCCCGAACCGCAGGAGCACTGACCATGGAAAAGATCACCTCGGGCGCGACCACGATCGCCGTGCTGGACGACGCCGCGCGCGGGCCCGCCGACGAACTGCTGCTCCAGCACGGCGCGGTGCTCTTCCGCGGTCTCGGCGTCGACTCGCCGGCCGCCTTCCACGAGTTCGTCAGCACCTTCGGCGAGCCGTTCACCAACTACCGCCACGGCAACTCGCCCCGCGTCGCCGTACAGACCGGCGTGTGGACCTCCACCGAGTATCCGGCGGAGTACGAGATCTCCCTGCACAACGAGCTGTCCTACGCGCACCGCTGGCCGTCGCGGCTGTTCTTCTACTGCGACCAGGCCCCGGCCACCGGCGGCGCCACACCCGTCTCCGACTCTCGCGCGGTGCTGGCGGGCCTGGCGCCGGACGTGCGCGAGCGCTTCGCCACCAGAGGGGTCGCCTACCTGCAGAACCTGCACGGCGGCTTCGGGCTGGGCAAGTCCTGGCAGGACACCTACGAGACCGCCGACCGGGACGAGGTCGAGCGTGCCCTGGCCGAGACCGGCGCCGAGTTCCGCTGGACGGAGGACGACGAGTTGCGGGTACGGCAGGTGCGCCCCGCCGTCCGCCGCCACCCGGAGACCGGCGAGGAGGTCTGGTTCAACCAGGCCGAGCAGTGGCACGTCTCCAGCCTGCCCGACGACGAGGCCGAGGCCCTGCTGGAGATGGCGGCCTCCGACGAGGAACTGCCGCTGCAGGCCACCTACGGGGACGGGAGCGCGCTGGACGTGGCCGACCTCCGCCAGGTCCGCGAGGTCGCCAAGCGCAACGAGTGCGCCTTCCCCTGGCAGCAGGGCGACGTCATGATGATCGACAACCTGCTGGTGATGCACGGCCGCCACGCCTACACCGGCAACCGGAGAATCCTCGTCGCGATGATCTGACCGCGTTCGCGGGCGGTCGCCCTGTTCGACGGACGACCTCCCCTCGGGGCACCCTGCGTCCCCGGGGGAAGTCCACGTGCCGGCAGGGTCCGCCGGCAGGGTCCGCCGGCGGGGTCCGGCGGCGGGGTTCGCGGGCAGGTCGTCGAACCGGCGCGCTCGGCCGGACGCCGGAGCCGCCCGGTGCGCCCGAGCTCCTGGCGGGCGCGTCAGGCCGGCATCATGTGGGCCGGCGAGCCCCCGCTCAGGTCAGGACGCGGAGCGGGGCGCCGGAGAGGAAGGCGGTGACGTTCTCCGCGGCCTCGCGGAAGTACGTGCGGTAGTTGGCCATGGTCACGTAGCCGAGGTGCGGGGTGGCCAGCACGTTGGGAAGCGCTCTGAAGGGGTGGTCGGCGGGCAGCGGCTCGATGTCGAAGACGTCGAGGCCGGCGCCGGCGATCGCGCGGCTTTCCAGCGCCCGGATGAGTGCGGGCTGATCGACGATGGCCGCGCGCGAGGTGTTCACCAGGTAGGCGTCCGAGCGCATCGCCGCCAGCTCCTTGGCGCCGATCAGGCCGCGGGTGCGCTCGCTCAGGACGAGATGGACGGAGACGAAGGCGGACTCGGACAGCAGCGCCTCCAGCGAGGGCGCCAGCCGTACGCCGGCCTCGCCGGTACGCGCGCGGGTGAGGTTCTCGCTCCAGGCCACGACGTCCATGCCGAAGGCCTGGGCGACCTTCGCGACCTGGGAGCCGATCTTGCCGAGGCCGACCAGGCCGAGGGTGGCGCCGTGCAGGTCGGTGCCCACGGTGGTCAGCCAGGGCCCGCCGGCGCGCATGGCGGCGGACTCGTGCATCAGGTGCCTGGCCAGGCCGAGGATGAGCGCCCACGTCAGCTCGGTGGGCGGCGTGGAGAAACCGCCGGTCCCGCAGACGGTCACGCCGTGGGCTCGGGCGGCGTCGAGGTCGATGGAGGCGTTGCGCATGCCAGAGGTGATCAGCAGCCGCAGCTTGGGCAGCCTGGCGAACACCTCGGCGGGGAACGGCGTGCGCTCCCTCATGATCATCACGATCTCGTCGCCGGCGATCGCCGTGACGAGGTCGTCGATCGAGTCGATGTGCTCCTGGATGCTCCTCGCCTCGACGGCGGTCCAGTCGGCCAGGGTGAGAGCGACGTTCTGGTAGTCGTCGAGGATGGCGCAACGCAGCATGGCCGGACCCTACCAAGCTGCGTTACCGAGGTGAGAGCCGGCAAAGATGATAGTGGTGGTGCCACGCCCCTCCTATCAAGGCCGGCCACGGAAGGACCGGCCACGCGGTTCGTGGCCGGTCCTTCGCCTTCGATCACTTCTTGAAGGCGTCCTTCGCCTTCTCGGCGGCCTGCTTGAGATTGCCCTTGATCTTCTCGGCCTTCCCCTTGGCCCGCATTGACTGGTTGCCGGTCATCTCCCCGACATCCCGCTTGACCTCGCCTTTTACTTCCTCTGCCTTGCCCTTGGCCTTTTCCGTCTTGCCCATCCCCGCGCCTCCCCTGCGTGGCGAATGTCCATTTCCACAGTACGTCCGCGCGAGCAGCCGGGGCATGCGCGTCGTCGCCGTCCACATCACGTGGAGCTGCGGTCGATCCCACGACGGTCACCGCAGGCACCGGCTCATCCACGAGTTGCCACGCCTACGACCCGCCACGGTGCGCGCCGGCCTCGACCGGCCGGACGGCTCCACCCACCACGCTGCCCTGGATTCCCATAAGTACACGGGCACGCCGGGTTCACGGCCGTTTTCGCGGCGACCCGTTCATGTCGTCGACGACAGGGCGCCACCGCGGGCGGTCCTCCGGTGCCGCCAACCACGAGAGCCGCGGCCACGAACGAGGTGGACGAGACGGCAGACGATGACGGCGGCAGCGGCCGGCGCGGCCGTGGCGGCCCAGACGTACAGGGCGAGCCACACGTACGTGATCTGCTCCAGCGTGCCTGACCTATGCATCAGGAGACCGATCAGGTCGGCGAGGCCGAAGAAGAACACGATCGGCACCGCGTACGGCAGCAGCCGCAGCAGCGGGCGCCAGACGGCCTGGTCCGTGCGGCGGCGGGCCCAGCGGCGGGCACGGCAGACCCCCAGGAGGCCGAGTCCGAGGTTGAGCACGGTCAGGCCGGCCAGCCAGGGGTCCGCGGTCATGGTGAAGGGCGCCGCTCCGGCGTCGGGGCGGCCCTCGATGATGTCGATCAGGCCGTTGGTGATGAGGAGCGCGTCGTCGCCGGAGATCATCCCCGTGTTGGTGACGACGGCGATGCCGTACCGGCTCGCGGGGAGGAGCGTCTGCGCGGAGTTGTGGGTGAGTAGCCAGCCGGTGTGCTGGAGCTGGGGCGCTCCACCGGCGGTCCTGCCGGCCACCCAGCCCATGCCGTACGTGCTGCCGGCCACACCGGACGCGGTCTGGGCGGTCTTCAGGGTCTTCCTGGGCAGGACGCGGCCGGCGCCGTTCTGCGCGATCAGCCATCTGGCCAGGTCGTCGGCGGTGCTGACGACGCCGAAGGAGCCGCTGACGAACCACTTCGGGTGGGAGCGCCCGATGAGCTGCCCGTAGGCCCGGACGTAACCGGCGCCCTCACCCGGCAGGTCCCTGGTGGTGTTCACGGTCCTGGTGGACGTCATGCCGAGCGGACGGAACACCGCGGTGGCCATGTAGTCCGCGAACGGCATCCCCGCCACCACCTCCACCAGTCGCGCCGCGACGGTGTAGTTGGGGTTGTGGTAGGCCATCCTGGCGCCGGGCTCGGTGTCGAGCGGAGCGGTCCGCAGCATCGCGACGGCGTCCTTGAGGGTGTCCGGCGCGGGGAGCGTCAGCTCAGGGAAGCTCATGTCGCTCATCCCCGAGGTCTGCTGGAGCAGCTGGCGCACGGTGATCTTCGCGGCGCGCGGGTCGGCCATGGTGAACTCGGGGAGATATGTCCTTACGGGATAGTCCAGGCTGATCGTGCCCTGGCCGGCGAGCCGAAGCACCGCCAAGGCCGTGAAGGACTTGGACACCGAGGCGAGCGGCATCGGCGTCGTCTTCGTGATGGCCTCGCCGTCGGCCGTGTGGCCGTAGCCCGCGACATGGACGACCTGGTCGCCCTTGGTGACGGCGACCACGGCGCCAGGCAGCCGGGTCCTCTCGACATAGCCGCGCATGAAGTCGTCGATCACGCTCGCGCTCAGGTCCGCGCTCTTCGGTGCCGCCGAGGCGCGCGCCGTCGCTGAGGCGCCCACCGCCGCTGAGGCGCCCGCCGTCGTCGTCCCCGTCGTCGAGGCGCCCGCCGCCGTCATCCCCGTGGCCAGCAGCACACCGGCCAGACCGGCCATCGCCGCGATCTTCCGCACCTTCATCGGGTTCCTTCCGAGCTCTTCGTCCGCTGGGAAGGAACGCTAGGAGTCGGCCGGGGTGCCACACAGTGGCCGATCGGCCGCCCTGACCCTGACTTTCGTCAGGTGGACCCCGGTCTCCACGGCCGAGCCGAAGGAGGGCGCCCTCGAGCGCCACTCAACCCCCTCGACCACCAGGGCTGCGACGCCTGAACGGTGACTAGGCGCCCTTCGTGTCGCCGACCTGGGCTCTCTCGTTCAGATGCGCCAGCGAGTCGACGTACTTGAGCATCAGGCGGGCGAACTCCAGCCGATCGTGCTCCGACCAGTCGGCGGTGATGTACTCGAAGGCCGAGCGCTGGTGGCGGCGGAAGCGCGTCATGAGCTCGCGGCCTTCGGGGCTGAGCCGCAGGACCGTGCGACGGCCGTCCTCCTGGGAGGCCGCCCGGATCAGATAGCCGGCCTTGATGTTGTCGGTGACCATCCGGCTGGCGACCGAGGGATCCACTCCCAGCACCTCCGCCACCGCTCCCACGGTGACCTCCTTGCCGTCGCCCTGGGTGTGCTCCAGGACGATGTTGAGGACGAGGGTCCTGCTCAGGTCCTTGGTCGAGATCGGGTTCTCCACCTCTAGCAGCGAGGTACGGCGCAGTTTGGAGAAGGCCGGCCCCACAGCGTCCAGTAGCTCGTCATTCGTCACGCGTCCATCGTATATCCGTGAGTCTCCGAAGACATGTGTTGACATGAAATTATGTGCATGACAGCATGCATGTGTCGATCTACACGAAACGGAGTTCCTCATGACCATCCTCGTCACCGGCGCCCGCGGCAAGGTCGGCCAGGCGATCATCGCCCGCCTCCACGCCGCCGGGCTTCCCGTCCGCGCCGCCAGCGCCAACCCCGCCGAGCTCACCGTCCCCGCCGGCGTCGAGGCCGTCGAGCTCGCGCTCGACCACCCCACCGGCGCCGCGCTCGACGGAGTACGGCAGGTCTTCCTCTACCCCGACCCCACCGGCATCGACGCCTTCATCAAGAGCGCCCAGGCCGCGGGTGTCGAGCACGTCGTCCTGCTGTCGTCCTCCTCGGTCCTCGACCCCGACGCCGAGACCGACCCCCTGGCCTCCCACAGCCTGAAAGTCGAGCAGGCCCTCGCCGCCTCCGACCTGGTCCACACCTTCCTGCGCCCCGACGCCTTCGCCAGCAACGCCCTCGGCTGGGCCTACCTCATCGGCCAGAACCTGCCGATCCAGCTCGCCTACCCCGACGCCGACATCGCGCCCATCCACCCCGACGACATCGCCGACATCGCCGTCGAGGCGCTGACCGGCGACTCGCTCAAGGGTCGCGCGGTCACCCTCACCGGCGGCCAGGCGCTCACCTTCCGCCGGCAGCTCGCCGTCCTGTCCGAGGTCCTCGGCCGGGACATCCCCCTCGTGGAGATCACCCACGCCGAGGCCGAGCAGCAGATGAGCCAGTACATGCCGGCCCCGATGGTCGCCTCCCTGCTCGCCCTGTGGGCCGCCGCCTCGGCCGCCCCCGCCGCCGTCGCCGACACCACCCAGACCCTCCTCGGCACGCCCGCCCGCACCTTCGAGCAGTGGGCCCGCGACAACGCCGCGGCCTTCCAGCAGTGACAACCCCCGCCGGGCCGATGTTCAGGCCCGCCCTTCTCCTAAGGCACCCCTCATGTCCACTCTCTCGGCGCCCCCGAAGACCCCCGTCCGCAGACGCTGGGCCATCCTCGCCGTCATCCTCTTCGCCGCGATCCTCGACCTGCTCGACGCGACGATCACCAACATCGCCGCCCCCACCATCGCCGCCGACCTGCACGGCGGTCAGGCTCTCATCCAGTGGCTCGGCGCCAGTTACGCCCTGGCGATGGGCGTCCTGCTCGTGGTCGGCGGACGGCTCGGCGACAAGTACGGCAGGCGCCGCCTGTTCCTGACCGGGATCACCGGCTTCACTCTCGCGTCCATCGCCTGTGGCCTGGCTGTCGATCCCGCGTCCGCCATCGTCTTCCGGCTCCTGCAAGGAGCCTTCGGGGCGCTGCTGATCCCGCAGGGCTTCGGCATCCTCGGCGCGGTGTTCCCCCGCGAGGAGATCGGCAAGGCCTTCAGCGTCTTCGTCCCCGGACTCGGCCTGTCCGCCATCAGCGGCCCCATCGTCGCCGGCGCGCTCATCGACGCCGACCTGTTCGGGCTCGGCTGGCGCGCCATGTTCCTGATCAACATCCTGCTCGGTGGTCTGGCCATCGTCCTGGCCGCCCGGCTCCTGCCACACGACGACGGCGACCGTACGGTCACGGTGGACGGCCTGGGCTCCGGCCTGCTCGCCGCGACCATGCTCGGCCTGCTCTACGGCCTGATCGACGGCCCCGGCCACGGCTGGACCGCGCGTCCGATCCTCTCCCTGGCGGCGGGCGCCTGCTTCCTCGCCCTGTTCTTCCTGCGCCAGCGCGTCGCGGCCAACCCGCTCATCGAGCCGTCGCTGCTGAAGAACCGCGGCTTCACCTCCGGCCTGATCCTCGGGCTGGTCTTCTACGCCGGGGTCTCCGGCCTGCTGCTCGTCCTGTCCTTGTTCCTGCAGGACGTGCTCCACCACAGCCCGACCCAGGCGTCCCTCGGCCTGGCGCCGATCGCGGCCGGCATCATCGTCGCCTCGATCGCGGCGCACCGGCTGATCGCCCGGCTGGGCCGTACCCTCGTCTTCATCGGCCTGGTCCTGACCTTGGTCGGCACCCTCGTGCTGCTCGCGTTCGCGCAGACCCGGGCTTCCGGCCTGGCGCTCGCCCTGCCGGTGTTCGTCACCGGACTGGGCCTGGGCACCTGCTTCGGCTCGATCTACCAGGTCACCCTCGGCGACGTCGACCAGAAGCAGTCCGGCAGCGCCAGCGGCTCCCTGTCGGCCATCCAGCAACTGGCCAACAGCATCGGCGCGGCCGCCATCACCACCGTCTACTTCCACACCTCCGGCGGCGCCGCGCTCAGCCTGACCGTCGTGGCCGCCGCCACCTTCGCCTGCTGCGGCCTCGTCTGGCTCATGCCCCGCAACGCCCAGCCCGGCCACCACTGAGGAAACGACCAGGGGCGCACCGCTCTCGCCATGAAGGTGCCCCTGCTCCGCACCGTCCGGGCCCGGGGCACAGGCCTCGTTCGTCGACGTTCCGTGGATCCCGGACGCCTCCGACGCTTCCGCCGCCCGACCGACGTCAACCCTCCAAGCCGCACGAAGACCGCCAGGACTGATCTTGCGTTCAAGGCGTCGGGGCTCTCGGCCTCTTCGTCCCGGAGGAAAGCCGTTGCGCCTGACACGGGGACGGCCCCCAGCCGTCAGCACGTGGCCGGTCTCCGGGATCACCACGGCCTCCTGGGGCGGGTTCGGGTACCAGCGCTTCCGCAGCGCCGCCGAGCCGGTGCAGTCCGTCGCACCCTCATCGCAGAGCAGACGGTCATGGTCGCCGGCCATGCGGGAGTGTCCGGTCGTTGTCCGCAGGTGCTGTCCACCGGTGGTGGACAGCGTGCCGGCCTGCCGAAAGTGATCTCGCAGCGTTCGTCACGACGGAGGGACAGACGATGAGGAAGATCGGCGCGCTGGTCGCGGGCGGGCTTCTGGCGGCAGGGATGACGGCCCTGCCGGGTGCGGCCTCGGCCCAGCAGGCACTCACCGGCAAGGTGGTCAACACGGCGGGGCTCGCCACGTTCGAGGCGACCACCATCGGCGGGACCGCCGATGGGGAGGTGTACCGGATCAACTTCGGCAAGCGCCCCGTGGGCTGGTACGCCTACGGGGACACCGTCCACCCGGTGTGCTGGCTGGAGGGCCCGAAGGTCACCGGCCCGTACGGTTCGACCACCGCCTGGATCTCCCTGGGCGGCGGCTACGGTGCGGGCGGTGACGGCACGCAAACGGTGCTGACCGACGCGTGGGTCAACACCGGCGACGACATCCGCAGGCAGATCAGGAAGTGCGCGAACCCCGGAGGGTGATGACGGGCGGGCGGAGGGCATCGGCGCTGTCCCCGCCGCCCCGTTGATCTGTCGCAGTGCGAGGCGCATCGGAGCGGAATCCCCACCAGGACCGGATCGCCCGGGGATCGGTGACTTTCGTTCCGGTGCGCCTCACCGCACGCGACATCCGCCGGTGAGGTGCGTCAGCCGGGAGCCGGAACGTGCGAGTCGTAGACCGTTCTGAGCAGGCGGTTGAGGTGTTCGCGTTCACGATGGGTCAGGGCGTGGAGGAAGTGATCCTGTTCGGTCGCCGCGGTGGCGACCATGGTGTCGAGGAGGGCGTTTCCGCCGTCGGTGAGGGTGATGACGCGGCGGCGGCGGTCGAGGTCATGCACCCTGCGCTCGATGAGCCCTCTGGCGGCCAGGGAGTCGAGGACCAGCACGATGTTGCGGGCATCCACGGCGATCAGTTCGGCAAGGCGCCGCTGGCCGACAGGCCCCTGCTCCCTGACTGTCACGAGGACCGCGTACTGGGCCTGGGTGAGATCGTGCCCTGTCAGGAACCCGGTCCACGACCGTGCTGCCAGCGAGCCCAGCCGTGCCAGCAGGAAACCCGTTCCCCGCTCGAAGGTGGGTCCGTCGTCGTTGCTCACGCCCACCAGACTAGTCGATAGACATACTTCATGTCGTTTGATAGACATGAAGTATGTCTATCGAGCCGCGTCATACCCACGTGTCGATCGCCGATGTCTCGCTGCATGTCGTCGAAGTGGGGGATCCGCGGGGCAAGCCGTTCCTGTTCCTGCACGGCTGGCCGGAATCATGGCGGGCATGGGAGGGCGTGATGGACGTGGCCGCCGCGGACGCTCGGGTCATCGCCATCGATCTGCCCGGAATCGGCGAATCCGTTGGGGCTGTCCCGGGTGGATCCAAGCTTCGCCTGGCGGAAGTGGTGCACGAGCTGGTGCGGCGTCTCGAACTCACCGACCTGACGCTGGTCGGTCACGACGCCGGTGGGATGATCGCCTACGCCTATCTACGGCGATACGACGACGTCGCCCGTGTTGTGATCATGAACACGGTGATCCCTGGCGTGGCCCCATGGAGTGACGTCCTGGCGAACCCCTACATCTGGCACTTCGGCTTCCACACCGTAACGGCGTTGCCGGAGATCCTGGTCCAGGGGCATCAGGCCGAATACTTCGACTACTTCTACGATGTGCTGTCGGTGGACCCGGCGAGGATCACCCCGGAGTCACGGCGCGCCCACGCCGTCGCCTATGACGGTGACGCGGCGCTCACCGCCGGGTTCGACCTCTACCGCGCCTTCGGCCAGGACGCGCGGGACAACGCGGCTTTCGCCGAAGCCGGACCGGTCAGCACGCCGCTTCTCTATCTGCGCGGGGACGGAGAAGGCGGTGACATCGCCACCTACGCGCAAGGGTTCCGCGAGTCGGGAATCCAGCATCTGACCACCGCCCTGGTGCCCGGGGTCGGCCACTTCGCCCAGGAAGAGGCGCCCGCCCAGGTCTGGAAGCTCATCCACGACTTCGCCGCAGGTCCCGCAGCCTCCCACTGAGGTCTGATCCTCGCGTTCGCCGTGTTCGCGATGGCGGCGATGATGTTCCCGCGCGACGGCTCACGGCTGTGCCAGCTACTTTGGAATCCGTAAGTTCAGGGTTCGAGGTTCAGAACTTCGGATCCGGGGGCTGTAGTCACCCAGCCAACGCAGAAGGCCAGTTCCGATCTCCGGAACTGGCCTTTGTACTGCTACTTCTGGGTCGGGGTGGCGGGATTTGAACCCACGGCCTCTTCGTCCCGAACGAAGCGCGCTGCCAAGCTGCGCTACACCCCGGTGCACGCCCGTCTTGTGCGTGCCTGCACGAGTCTAGCGGACTTCCGAACCACATGTGACGCCTCAGCGTCGCGGAACCAATGTCAGCAACGACGCCTCGGGGAAGCACGCGAACCGAACCGGCGCATAGGGGGAGGTTCCGAGCCCCGCCGATACGTGGAGCCAGGCGGACGAGTGCCGGTGCAGGCCCTTCACGCGCGCCCTGTCGATGCCGCAGTTGGTGACCAGCGCCCCGTAGAACGGGATGCAGAGCTGGCCACCGTGGGTGTGGCCGGCGAGCAGGAGCTGGTAGCCGTCGGCGGCGAAGCGGCTCAGGTTGCGCGGTTCGGGGGAGTGCATGACGCCGAGGCGGAGGTCGGCGTCGCGGGGCGCCGGGCCGGCGACCAGGTCGTAGCGGTCGCGGTCGATGTGCGAGTCGTGGATGCCGGCGACGGCGATGTCGAGGTCGCCGACCTTGATGCGGGCCGTGGTGTTGTTCATGTCGAGCCAGCCCTCGGCGGCCATGCCCTCGCCGAGCTCGCGCCAAGGCAGGGAGGGGACGTGCTGGCGGCGGTCGTTCTTCGAGGTACGCCAGAGGTAGCGGGCCGGGTTCTTCGGCTTGGGCGCGTAGAGGTCGTTCGAGCCGTACACGAACAGGCCGGGCCGCGACAGCAGCGGCTCCAGGGCGTGCAGCAGGGACGGCACGGCGTCGACGTGGGCGATGGAGTCGCCGGTGTTGACCACCAGGTCGGGCTCGAGGGAGCCGAGCGAACGCACCCAGTTGATGAGCATGCGCCGCCCCGGCGTCAGGTGGAGGTCGGACAGGTGCAGGATGCGCACGGGCCGCTGGCCGCGCTCGAGAACCGGTACGTCGAAGCGCCTGAGGCGAAAGCTGTTGCGCTCGATGACCGAGGCGTAGCCAAGGCCGGCCAGACCGAGGCCCATCAGGGACAGGGGGATTGCGACAGCTTTCCTCATCTCTTCATCATGCCTGAAAGGATGGAGCGCATGAGCGCATTGAAGGACAAGCTGAAGGCCGACCTGTCGGCCTCGTTGAAGAGTAGGGACGAGGTGCGCCTGCGGACCATCCGCATGGCGCTGGCCGCGGTCAACGTGGAGGAGGTCGCGGGCAAGGAGGCCAGGGAGCTGTCCGACGACGAGATCATCAAGGTCCTCACCAAGGAGGCCAAGAAGCGTCGTGAGGCCGCGGAGGCATTTGGCAACGCGGGCCGCAAGGAGCAGGCCCAGGCGGAGCTCGACGAGCAGGCGGTGCTGGAGGAGTACCTGCCCGCGCAGCTGTCGGACGACGAGCTCGGCCGCATCGTGGACGAGGCCGTCGCCGAACTCGGCGTGTCAGGGCCGCAGGCGATGGGCCAGGTGATGAAGGTCGTCAACCCCAAGGTCGCCGGGCGCGCCGAGGGCGGCAGGGTGGCCCAGATCGTCCGCGCACGCCTCAGCTAGCCCCTCCCGGGCTTCCCCCTCCTTCCAGGGGCTTCCAGGGTCTCCTGCCTTTCAGGGGCCTAAAGGTCTCTTGCTTTCCAGGGGCTTCCAGGTCTCCTGCGGGCGAGGGCACGCCCGGTTCATCCCAGAACCCGGGCGCGCCCTCATTCTGGGCGGACCTCATTCTGGACGGATCCCGCATTCTGGACGGACCCCGCGCTTTCTCGGAGTGCCGGGGGCGCCCCTGCTCGTCGACCTGCGGCTTGCCGTCTCGGAAGGGGGGCCGGGACGTGATGGTTCTCGGGCACGCCGCCTCCGGGCGCGGGATCACGCCCGTTCCACGCGGCGTGCACCCCCGGTGGGGGCAAGACGGCGAACGGCCCGTGCACCAGGGACGACGCTACGGCGAGCGGATGGTGCACGCGGCAGGTGGGTGTGCGGCGAGCTGCACGTGCACTCGGCAAGCGGGCACGTGCACTCGGCAAGTGGGCACGTGCAGTAGGCGGGCGGGTGGGCGCCAAGCGGCACATGTAACTGGCGGGTGGGTGTGGCGAGGCGGCACTCAGCGGCGGGCGTGGTTAGCGGCACGTGCAGCTGTCGGGGGTGTGCGCCACGCGGAACATGCAGCTGGCGGGTTGGTGTGGCGAGCGGTCCATGTGCGGTGGGCGGGCCGTTCGGCCGGCGGTGTCCTGGTCGGGCGGGCGCGGGCCGGCGGCCACGTCACGGCGGGTCGTCGGCGTCGCTGGAGTGGCGTGATGGACGGGCGGTCAGCGGTGACCCACGGTGGCCGTGGACGGCTTGCCGTACAGAAGCCGGCGCCTCCAGGAACAAGCAGACGGCGCCCCAGGAACAAGCAGAGGCTGCCCTAGGAATACGGCGACCCAGGAAAACAGCCAGACGGCGCCCCTGGGAACGGGTGACGCCGGAGGCGGGGGTGGCCTCCGGCGTCGGGGTGGGTCAGTCTTCGGGCGTGATCGTTCCGCCGTTGTCCTCGTTGTCCCAGATGTCTAGCGGGTTCTCGTCGTCGGGCGGCCCGAACGGGTTGCCGCGGTCCCTGTCGCGGTCCTTGTCCTTCTTCGGCGGCTTGGGCGCGCAGCTCTTGGTGCATCCGCCGAACTTGCCGGCGTCGTAGCGCGTGAAGGAGACGGGCTCGACGCCGCGGAGCGACTTGAGCATGGAGTCCTTCCAGATCCGCCCGGAGATGGTGGCGCCGTAGACGTAGCTGTAGAAGCGTCCGCCGATGGTGACGTTGGTCAGGTCGTGGTCGAAGGCGCCGCGCGGGTCGCCGAGGCTGACGGCGGAGGCCAGGTTCGGGGTGTAGCCGGCGAACCAGGCGGCGGTGTAGCCGTCGGTGGTGCCGGTCTTGCCGGCCGCGTCCCTGCCGATGCCGCCGACCTCGGTCATGGTGCCCTGGGTGAAGACGTCGGACATGACCTCGGTGACCGCGTCGGCGACGTCCTCGTCCATGACCTGCTTGCACTTGGGCTTGGCCGTGGTGATCTTGCCGTTGCGGTCGCGGATCTCGGTGATGGCCATCGGGCTGCAGTACTGGCCGCGGCCCGCGAAGACGGCGAAGGCGTTGGCGACGGTCACCGGGTCCATCTCGTTGACGCCGAGCGTGAAGGTGGGGACCTGCTGGAGCTTGCCGCCGTCGGCGCGCTTGATGCCGAGCTTCTCGGCCATCTTGACGACCTTGCAGAGGCCGACCTGCTCCTCGAGCTTCATGAAGAAGGTGTTGACCGAGCCGAGCGTGCCGGTCCTGAGGGTCTTGAAGCCGCCGCCGCCCTCGCTGGAGTTGAAGACCTGGTGCGTCGAGCCGACCCTGAGGCCCTTGCAGTCGCGGAACGGGGTGTTGTCGACGGCGGGGACGTCGTAGGTCTTGCCGGTGGAGTTGCCGTCGTCGAGCTTCCAGCCGTTCTCGATGGCGGCCGCCAGCGTGAAGGCCTTCGCGGTCGAGCCCTGCTGGAACCCGACGCCGCCGCCGTGCTTGCTGTCGGCGGCCAGGTTGATCAGGGTCTCGTTCTTCTTCCTGTTGTCGCCGAACTTGCGGCTGGCGGCCATGGCCCGGATCTCGCCGGTGCCGGGGACGACCATGGCCTGCGCGGCGGCGGGCTTGTCCTTGGCGAAGACGTACTTCTTGATCGCGGTTTCCGAGGCCTGCTGCATCTTCGGGTCGAGTGTGGTCTTGATGCGCAGGCCGCCCTGCTGGAGCCGCTTCTCGCGCTCCTCGGGGGTGGCGCCGAAGTCGGGGTTGGTGAGGATCTCGTTCTTGACGTAGAGGCAGAAGTACGGGTACTTGCTCTCCTCGCAGCCGCCCGGAATCTTCGTGCCCTTGAAGCCCAGCTTCTCCTTCTTGGCCGCCTCGGCCTCGGCGGGGGTGATCTTGCCGTACTTGGCCATCGTGTCGAGGACGAGGTTGCGGCGCTTGAACAGGTTGTCCCTGGCGGTCTTGCCGAGCGTCGGGTCGGTGCGGACCGGGTTCTGGACGGCTCCGGCCAGCGTCGCCGCCTCCGACAGGTCGAGCTCGGAGGCCGGCTTGCCGAAGAAGCGCTTGGCCGCGGCCTGGATGCCGTAGGCGCTGGCGCCGAAGTAGGAGATGTTGAGGTACTTCTCGAGGATCTGGTCCTTGGTGTACTTCTCCTCGATGGCCATGGCGTAGCGCAGCTCGTTGAGCTTGCGGTTCAGGGTCGGCGCGATGGCCGCCATGGCTTCTTTCTTCGTCTTGGCCTTGTTGAACTGCACCAGCTTGACGTACTGCTGGGTGATCGAGGAGCCACCCTGGACCACGCCGCCGCCCGTGACGTTCTTGGCCAGGGCGCGGGCGGTGCCCTCCAGGTCGATGGCGCCGTGCTCGCGGAAGCGGACGTCCTCGATCGAGATGATCGCGTCCAGCATGACGGGCGCGATCTGGTTGATCTTCACCGACTCGCGGTTCTGGTAGTAGAACTGCGCGATCTGCTTGCCGGTGGAGTCGTAGATCTCGGTGCGCTCAGGGAGCGGCGGCTCGTCCAGGTTCTCCGGCCGCAGCGCCAGCGTCTCGGTGGTCGACTTGGCGGTCAGGCCGACCCCGCCCACCGCGGGCAGGGCTATGGCGGCGGTCAGCACCCCCGCGGCCGTGCCGGCGGCCAGCAGCCGCACGACGTTCACGATGGGGTTCGACTGGTCTTTGCCCTGAGCTTGCACAGACCCAAGACTACGTCGAAAGCGCTGCCTAATCGGTAACCGGAGGCCATTTCGCCTTGACTGAGCGAGGTGACTAGTCATTCCCGGTCAAGGTACTGGCGAGAAATTGGTCCTGCCGGGGTCTGTCGGCCCGAAGGCATGGTTGCGTACGTTCTCCTCTGCGGCAACTGAATACGGAGGCTCGGCGCCCGCGCCCGTCGGCCCCAAACGACGACTCAACCACCGAAGGGGAGTGGGGTCGAAACATGTGGATCACGGATTGGACCTCCCGTGCCGCCTGTCGGGGTGCGGACCCGGACGCGCTGTTCGTCCAGGGTGCCGCTCAGAACAGGGCGAAGCTGATCTGCCGAGGATGCCCGGTCCGTACCGAGTGCCTCGCCGATGCGCTCGACAACCGCATCGAGTTCGGGGTGTGGGGCGGTATGACGGAACGGGAACGGCGAGCGCTGCTCCGGCGGCGGCCTGACGTGGACTCCTGGCGCGAGCTGCTGGAGTCCGCGAAGGAGGAGTACGAGCGGACGAATGAGCTGATCGCCGGCTGACGTCATGACAGTACGGCCGGCGGGCTTCCCGCCGGCCGTACTGTCATGCTCGGGGCCGGTTCAGGCGCTGTGCCGGACGGTCGCTTCCGTTCCGGCGGCCAGCAGCCGCCCGATCTCGTGCAGTCCGGTCAGGTCGTGGACGTCCTCTGACATGGCCGCGACCTGGACGACCGGCACGGTGGGGTGGGCCGAAAGGAAGTGCTCGCGCTCGCGGTGCTCGCGGGCGGCGAGCTGCATCCGCCCAGCGTGCAGGCGGAGCACGGCGGCGGTCAGCTCGTGCTCGCCCCTCGACTCCAGTTCCTCGGCGGCGGCCGCGCTGCGGGTGGCCGACAGCGCCACCGCGGGCGACTCGTGCACCCGGTTGATCACCAGGCCGGCCAGCGGCATGCGCTCCTCGGCGAGCCGTTCGACGAAGTAGGAGGCTTCGCGCATCGCGTCGCGCTCGGGGGAGGCGACGACCACGAACGCGGTGCCCGGCGCCTGCAGCAGCTTGTAGGTCATCTCGGCGCGCTGCCTGAACCCGCCGAAGACCGCGTCGAGCGCCGACACGAAGGTCTGCAGATCCTTGATCACCTGCGCGCCGAGGAGCTTGGTCATCGCTCCGGCGACCAGCCCGAACCCGGCGTTGAACAGCTTGAACGCGCTGCGCCCCCCGGCCTTGGCCGGTGCCATCAGCAGCCTGATGAACCGGCCGTCGAGGAATCGGCCGAGCCGTTCGGGCGCGTCGAGGAAGTCGAGCGCGGAGCGCGAGGGCGGGGTGTCGACGATGATCAGGTCCCACTCGTCGGAGCGGCGCAGCTGGCCCAGCTTCTCCATCGCCATGTACTCCTGGGTGCCGGCGAAGCTGGAGCTGAGCGACTGGTAGAAGGGGTTCGTCAGGATCTGGCGGGCCCGCTCGGGGTCGGCGTGGGCCTCGATGATCTCGTCGAAGGTCCGCTTCATGTCGAGCATCATGGCGAACAGCTGTCCCTCGCCCGCCGTGTGGACCAGGCGCGGGGTGTTGTCCAGCTCGGTCAGGCCCATCGACTGCGCCAGCCTGCGGGCCGGGTCGACGGTCAGCACGACCGACCTGCGCCCGCGCTCGGCGGCCCGCAGTCCCAGCGCCGCGGCGGTCGTGGTCTTGCCCACGCCGCCGGAGCCGCAGCAGACGACGATGCGGGTGCCGCGATCGTCGAGGATCGCGTCGACGTCGAGAACGGGGGGAGTACGGGTCACGGTGCCTCCTTCGCCGGCGTCACGACCGTGTCGCGCCGCTCGGTCACGCGGCGCCCTCGGCGCAGATGGTCTCGGCCAGCTCGTACAGCCCCGCCAGGTCGACGCCGTCGGCCAGCAGCGGCAGCTCGTAGCACGGCACGGTGGCCTTCCGGAGCGTGGCGCGCTCGGTCTTCTCCAGTTCGGTACGGCGGGCGTGCTCGACGACCTCCGCGGCCAGCGCCTCGGCCACCGCCGTCGCGTCGCTCGCCCCGTCGGCCAGACCGGCCGCCTTGAGCCCCAGAGCGATCTCCGCCGCGTCGAATCGTCCCTTGACAGCCGAGTCAAGAACGGCCTCGGGAAGCTGTGATTCACGCACCATGTTGATGAAGATTCCACCCACGGCAAGACCGGCCGAACGCAATTCGGCAATGCCGTCGAGCGTTTCCTGGACCGGCATCTCCTCCAGGAGCGTCACGAAGTGGACGGCCGTCTCGGCGGATTTCACCACACCGCTCACGAGCTCCGAATGGTTCTTGATCGGACCGACCCTGGCCAGATCAGCCACCTCCTCGGTCACGTTGAGGAAGCGGCCGATGCGGCCCGTGGGCGGCGCGTCGAGCACCACGGCGTCGTAGACGCGCCTGCCGTTCTTGCCGCGCCGCCGTACCGCCTCGGTGGTCTTGCCGGTCACCAGCACGTCGCGGAAGCCGGGAGCCACGGTGGTGGCGAAGTCGACGATGCCCATCTTGGTCAGCGCGCGGCCGGCGCGGCGCATGCCGTAGAACATCTCGAGGTAGTCGAGCATGGCCTCTTCGGGGTCGATGGCCAGCGCGTGGACGTCGCCGCCGCCGGGGGCGACGGCGATCCTGCGCTCCTCGTACGGCAGCGGCGGCAGGTCGAAGATCTGCGCGATGCCCTGCCTGCCCTCGACCTCGACGAGGAGGACCTTGCGACCGCCTGAGGCGAGGGCCAGGGCGAGCGAGGCGGCCACAGTCGTCTTGCCGGTGCCGCCCTTACCGGTCACGACGTGGAGTCGCACGCCGTCCCAATCGGTGTCCCTAGCGGTAGCAGTCACACTTGTCAGGCTACCGAACGGTTACTTGCCGTCCGCCTTTGAGATTTCTCACACTGGGTCGCCCTCGCGGGCCACCGCGCGGCGGTCCGGAGGGGGGCTGTTCACTACGCTGGCCCTCATGAAGAAATGGGAGTATCTCACCGCTCCGGTGCTGATCCACAACACCAAGATGATCCTCGACAACTTCGGCGCGGACGGCTGGGAGCTCGTCCAGATCGTGCCGGGTCCCGACGGTCAGGGCCTGGTGGCCTACTTCAAGAGGGAGAAGGCATGAACCCCGAGGAGAAGCTGGCCGAGCTCGGTCTGACCCTGCCCGAGGTCGTCGCCCCGCTGGCGGCGTACGTGCCGGCCGTGCGCTCGGGCGACCACGTCTACACCTCGGGTCAGCTCCCGATCGTCGACGGCAAGCTGGTGAGGACCGGCAAGGTCGGGGCCGAGGTGACCGTCGACGAGGGGCGGGACCTGGCGAGGATCTGCGCGCTCAACGCCCTGGCGGCCCTCAAGTCGCAGGTCGGCGACCTGTCCGCGATCAAGCGGATCGTCAAGGTGGTCGTGTTCGTCGCCAGCACGCCGGACTTCACCGCTCAGCCGCAGGTCGGCAACGGTGCCAGCGAGCTGCTCAGGGACGTCCTCGGTGACGCGGGCGTGCACGCCCGCAGCGCGGTCGGCGTCGCCGTCCTGCCGCTGGACGCCCCGGTCGAGGTCGAGCTGATAGCGGAAGTGTAGAAGAAGGTCCATCATGACCGAGTGATGTTCTAGAGGAGGTCATGTGGACAACGGGATCCCGCTCCCCGGCGAGTTCGGGGAGCGCGCACGAGACATCCTGGCAGGACGTGTCCAGCCGGTCCCCGCGCGGGACGCCGCCACGGTGGTGCTCCTGCGCGAGGGGCCGCAGGTCTACCTCCTCAGGCGCAAGGCGACGATGGCCTTCGCCGCGGGTGCCTACGTCTTCCCCGGCGGCTCGGTCGATCCGCGCGACACCGACCACTCCGTCGCGTGGGCGGGGCCGTCGCCCGCGGAGTGGGGCGAGGTGTTCGACGCCGAGGAGAAGACCGCGAGGGGCCTGGTGTGCGCCGCCGTACGGGAGACGTTCGAGGAGTCGGGCGTGCTGCTGGCCGGGCCCGGCCCCGACACCGTCGTGGCCGACACCACCGGTGACGACTGGGAGGCCGACCGGCTCGCGTTGATCGACAGGAGCCTGGCCTTCGCCGACTTCCTCGACCGGCGGGGCCTGGTGCTCCGCTCCGACCTGCTCAAGCCGTGGGCGCACTGGATCACGCCCGAGGTGGAGCACAAGAGGTTCGACACCCGCTTCTTCGTCGCCGTGCTGCCCGAGGGGCAGCGCACCCGCGACGTGGGCGGGGAGGCGGACAAGGTCGTCTGGCAGCCGCCCGCCGAGGCGATCGAGCTGGCGCACAAGGGGGAGATCTTTCTCATGCCGCCCACCTACCGGACGCTCGCCGAGCTGGCGGGCCATCCGGACCTCGACGCGATCCTCGCGGCCGAGCGGAAGATCGTCACCATCATGCCGAGAGCCGTCGAGCGCGACGGCCGGATATGGCTGATGACATGAGCGGCCTCCACGTCCCGCTGGCGGGCCCGGACGGCACGCGCACCGACCACGCCGAGAACATCCTGGCCCCCAACCCCTCGGAGATGACGCTCGAGGGGACCAACACCTGGGTGATCGGCACGACCGAGGTGGTCGTCGTCGACCCGGGCCCGGAGGACGAGCCGCACCTGCGCAGGGTGGCCGAGCACGTGGGCGACCGCAGGGTCGCCGCGATCCTGCTCACCCACGGCCACCACGACCACAGCGGCGGGGCCAGGCGCTTCGCCGAGCTGGTCGGCGCGCCCGTGCGGGCGCTCGACCCCCGGCACATCCTGGGCGACGAGGGGCTGTCCGACGGCGACGTGGTCGAGGCCGGCGGCCTGGAGCTGAGGGTGTACGGCACGCCCGGCCACTCCTTCGACTCCCTGTGCTTCTGGCTGCCCGCCGACCGGGCCATGCTGACCGGCGACACCGTCCTGGGCAGGGGCACCACGGTCATCGCGCACGACGGGAACCTGGCCGACTACCTGCGCTCGCTCGACCTGCTGCGCGCCACGGCCGAGGAACTGGAGGCGGAGACGCTGCTGCCGGGCCACGGGCCCGCGCTGGGCGATCCCGTCTTCGCGCTCGACGCCTACATCGCCCACCGGCGGCAGCGCCTCGACCAGATCAGGGCGGCGCGCGCCGCGGGCGCCACCACGCCGCGCGAGATCGTGGAGGCGGTCTACACCGACGTCGACCGGTCGCTGTGGCAGGCGGCGGAGCAGTCGGTGCGCGCCCAGCTCGACTACCTGGACCGGTCGTAACCCTCGGACTCCCAGGACTACCGGGAACGGTTGTGCAGCCGCTCCATGTCGAGGATGACCACGGCCTTGGCCTCGATGCGCAGCCAGCCGCGCTGGGCGAAGTCGGCCAGCGCCTTGTTGACCGTCTCGCGCGAGGCGCCGACCAGCTGGGCCAGCTCCTCCTGGGTGAGGTCGTGGTGGACGCGCAGGCCGTCGTCGGTCTTGGTGCCGAACCGTTCGGCCAGGTCGAGCAGCGCCTTGGCGACCCGGCCGGGCACGTCGGTGAAGACCAGGTCGGCCAGCACGTCGTTGGTGCGGCGCAGCCGCTGGGCCAGCGCGCGCAGCAGGTGGAGGGCGACCTCGGGCCGGCCGGTGAGCCAGGGCCGCAGGTCGTCGTGGCCGAGGCCGGCCAGCCGTACGTCGGTCAGCGCGGAGGCGGTGGCCGTACGCGGCCGGGGGTCGAACAGGGACAGCTCGCCGAACATCTCGCTCGGCCCGAGCACGCTCAGCAGGTTCTCGCGGCCGTCGGGGGCGGTGCGCGACAGCTTGATCTTGCCCTCGAGAACGACGTAGAGCCGGTCACCCGTCTCGTTCTCGCTGAACAGGGTCTGCCCCTTGGACAGCTGAACCTCGGTGATGCTCGTGCGCAGCGCCGCGGCGCTCTCACGGTCGAGCGCGGCGAACAGGGGGGCCTTGCCCAGCACGTCTTCGGTGTTCACTCTGCCTCCTCAGCAGTCATTGTGACGTACCCCACTGCAGAGGTCAGAGGTGACCCATGGGTAATGGCTTGAGGGGATGCCACCTGCTGGTCGCCACGACGTTCCCACCACGGAGTTTACGGACTGATCCCCCCAAAGCGTTACTCAACGGATTGTTTCCCGGGACGAACGCGCTGGCCATACCCTTGCGGAATGGCGACGAACCGTAAGCGGGGGTCGGAGACCCGGCTGGGTCTCGTACGGCGGGCACGGAAGATGAACAGGATCCTGGCCGAGACCTACCCTGACGCTCACTGCGAGCTCGACTTCACCAACCCGCTCGAGCTGCTCGTGGCCACGATCCTGTCGGCCCAGTGCACCGACAAGCGCGTCAACATGGTCACCCCCACCCTGTTCGCGAAATATCCCACCGTCGAGGACTACGCCGCGGCGGACCGCGCCGAGATGGAAGAGATCATCAAGTCCACCGGGTTCTTCAGGGCGAAGACCAACAGCATCATCGGGATGGCCCAGGCGGTGTGCGCCGACCACGGCGGCGTGGTGCCCAACCGGCTCGCCGACCTGGTCAAGCTGCCCGGAGTGGGGCGCAAGACGGCGAACGTGGTGCTCGGCAACGCCTTCGGGGTGCCGGGGCTGACCGTCGACACGCACTTCCAGCGGCTGGTGCGGCGCTTCGGATGGACCGAGGAGACCGACCCGGTGAAGATCGAGCACATCGTGGGCGAGCTGATCCCCAAGCGCGAGTGGACGGTCTTCTCCCACCGGGTGATCTGGCACGGGCGGCGGATCTGCCACGCGCGCAGGCCGGCGTGCGGCGTGTGCCCGCTGGCGGCGCTGTGCCCGTCGTTCGGCACCGGCCCCACGGACGCCGTCGAGGCCGCCAAGCTCGTCCGGCCGGGCCCGTTCTCGTAGGGCCGCCCGGTCCCCGGCCGGTCCCCGCCCAGTCTTCTGCCGGTCCCCCGCGGCCCCGGCGTGGTGCCGTTGCTCGATTCCGCCGGAGGAGTGCGCCGACTCCTGCCAAGGTGGCCCCACACACAGGGAAGCCCGCGACGGCGTGATGCGTTGGAGGTATGCGTGACCGACGTCCCCGACTGGCTGGACAGGCTGACCGCCCGAGCCGTCCACACCCCCGTACCGAACGGCCTGCACCCGCCCGCGCAAGGCGGCCGCCCCGCCGCCGTGCTGCTGCTGTTCGGTGAGGGCCCCAACGGCCCCGACCTGCTCCTCATCCAGCGCAGCTCCCATGGCCGCAGGCACGCGGGCCAGCCGGCGTTCCCCGGTGGCGGCGTCGACCCCGAGGACGACGGGCCCGTGGGCGCCGCGCTGCGGGAGGCGGCGGAGGAGACCGGCATCGATCCCGAGGGGGTGAAGGTGCTGTGCACGCTGCCCGAGCTGTTCGTCTGGCACAGCGACAACCGGGTCACGCCGGTGCTCGGTTGGTGGCACACCCCGTGCGCGGTCTACGCCGCGGCTCCCGACGAGGTGGAGTCCGTGGAGCGGGTGCCGCTCGCCGAGCTGGTCGACCCGGCCAACAGGATCACGCTGCGCACGCCGAGTGGCCACTCAGGCCCGGCCTTCAGGGTGCGGGGGATGCTGGTGTGGGGGTTCACCGCGATGGTCCTCGACGCGGTGCTGCGCGAGGGCGGCCTGGAAAGGCCGTGGGACACAGGCCGGGTGGAGAACCTACCGCCCGATGTCCTCGATCTGGCCGCCCGTGGCTAGCGCGATCCCGAGCGTCGCCCAGTCGGCCACGTCGTCGTCGCCGTCGCGGGTGAGCCGGCGCAGCGCCGCCAGCCCTCCGGGATCGGGCGGCCGGCCGAGGACGTTCGGCAGGGCGTAGGCCGCGCCGTACCTGACCCTGGCGTCGGCGTGGGCGGCCAGCTCGATCACCGAAGGGAGCGAGCGCGGGTCGCCCAGGTGCCCGAAGGCGATCAGCACGGAGAAGAGCACCATGGGGTCGTCCTCGCTGGCGGCCAGGAAGCGCAGCACGGGCAGCGCCCGGTCCTTGAAGGCGGCCAGCTGGCCCATGATGTCGATGCCCAGCAGGCGTTCGGCGACGTCCTCGCCCGCGCACAGCCGGCGTGCCTCGGTGAAGGTCTCCAGATCCCCGCGCTCCTGCAGCGTGGAGATCACGTGCCAGCGCACCGGTCCGCCGGGATCGGTGTCGTCGAGAGCCGCCTCGATGAGATCGCGCATCATGGGCAGGCTATTGCCCCCGTACGGCGGGTCCTAGCGGAAGACGTTCACGCTTGACCGTATCGCTGGATACCTTTGAAACGTGCGCGGTGATCTGCTCGACCTCATCCTGATCGGCCTCGTGATCGCCTTCGGCATCTCGGGTTACCGTCAGGGCTTCATCATCGGCGCGATGAGCTTCGTGGGGTTCGTCGGCGGGGCCGTGCTCGGCGTGTACATCGCGCCGCCCATCGCCAGGGCGGTGGTCGACGGCGAGACCGAGCAGGCGCTGCTCGCGATCGTGATCGTCTTCCTGGCCGCGACGATCGGCCAGTTCGCCTCCTCGACCGTCGGGGCGGTGGTACGCAGCCACGTGACGTGGGAGCCCGCGCGGGTGGCCGACGCGGTCGGCGGCACGTTCGCCAGCGCGCTGTCGGTGCTGGTCATCGCCTGGCTCATCGGCTCGCTCGTCGTCTCCACCTCCTTCACCGTGCTCAGCACCCAGGTGAAGGACTCCCTGCTGCTCAGCACGGTCGACGAGGCCGTGCCCGACGCCGCGCGCAACTGGCAGCAGCCGTTCAAGGACTTCATCGACAGGTCGGAGTTCCCGCCCGTCTTCGACGCCATCGCCAACGGGCCGCTCGTCGAGGTGCCGCCGCCCGCGCCGCGCAGCCAGCTGCAGGGGCCCCGGCTGCAGAAGGCGCAGAAGGCGATCGTCAAGGTGCAGGGCACCGCGCCGAGCTGCAGCAAGCGCATCGAGGGCACCGGGTTCGTCTACGCCCCCGACCGCATCATGACCAACGCCCACGTGGTCGCCGGCGTCACCCGCGACCTCAGGATCACCGACCAGGCCGGACGGTCGCGCGACGCCGAGGTCGTCGTCTACAACCCCAAGCGTGACATCGCCATCCTCCACGTCCCGAACCTGGGCATCCAGCCGCTCGCCTTCGAGGGCACCGCGGAGAAGGGCGACAACGCGATCATCGCGGGCTTCCCGAAGGGGCAGGGGTTCACCGCCGAGTCGGCCCGCATCAGGATCAAACAGCTGGCCAAGGGGCCGGACATCTACCGCGCCAACGAGGTCGAGCGCGAGGTCTACGCGATCCGCGGCAAGGTCCTGCCGGGCAACTCGGGCGGCCCGCTGCTGACCGTCGACGGCAAGGTGTTCGGGGTCATCTTCGCGGCCGCGACCAACCAGGCCGAGACCGGATACGTGCTGACCGCGGGCGAGGTCAGGCCCGACGCGGTCAGGGGCGAGCACGACACGACGCCCGCCGACACGATGGACTGCGACTAGTGCCCAGGACACTGACCACATGGTTGCACCGTCTCGACGCCCCGCGTCTGGAGCGGGTGCTCGCGGCTCGGACGGACGCCGCCTCCCCTCCCGAGCCACGGTCGCTGAGCGAACTGGCGGACCGCCTGCAGCGCCCCGGGTCGGTGGCGTTGGCGCTGCCGCGGCTCGCGCTGCCGCACCTGCAGGTGGCCGAGGCGCTGGCGGCGCTGGGGCCCGTCCCGCGCGAGGCCCTGGCGGACCTGCTGGACGCGACGGGCGGGCCGGCCGCGCAGGGGCTGGACGCGGCGCTGGAGACGCTGGCCGATCACGCGATGGTCTGGCCGGACGCCGACGGGCTGCTGCGTATCGCGGCGCCGCTACGGCAGGCGTGGGACGCCCCGTTGGGGCTGGACGCGCCGGTGGCGGACCTGCTGGCCGGAGCGACCTCGGAAGCGTTGCGCGGCATCCTGGTGGCGCTGGGCGTCAAACCTCCGGGCACCAAACCGCAGCGGCTGGCCGCCCTGGTGGAGCACCACAGCGACCCCGAACGGATCGCGGATGTGCTCGCGCGGGCACCGGCGGCGACCAGGACACTGCTCGAGCGCCGGGCGAGCGCCGCGGCGCGACAGCCCGGGTTCATCATGTTCGGGACCGTTGAGGCCGACCCGGAGCCGGGCGCGCGATGGGCGCTGGAGCGGGGACTGCTGGTCCAGGACCGCCACCGGTACGGCCCCGTCCGCATGCCGGCCGAGGTGGCGCTGGCCGTGCGCGGTCCCGGCTGGCACGCTCCGTTCGTGCCCGCGCCGCCCGCCGTCGCGCTGGTGTCCGTCACCTCGCAGGAGGTGGATCGGGAGGCCGCGGCCATGGCCACGGCGTTCACCGCCCATGCCGCCTCCGTTCTGTCGGCGTGCGCGGCCTCGCCCGCGGCCAGGTTGAAGTCCGGCGGGGTCGGCGCGCGTGAGCTGGTCCGCCTCGGCAAGGCGGCGCGGTGCGACGAGGTCGTGGTGCGCGTCGTCCTGGAGACGGCGCACGCGGCCGGGCTGCTGGTCTGGGACGGCGAGCGCGTCGCGGCGACCGGCACCTACGACGCCTGGGCGGAGCAGGAGCCCGCGGACCGGCTCGCGGATCTTCTCCGAGCGTGGCGCGCGCTGCCGCTCACCCCCTCCCAGACCCGCGACGCGGACGGCAAGGCGCTGCCCGCACTGGCCGGCTCGCCTCGCTGCGACGGCTGCGTGCAGGCCCGGCACGGGCTGTTGACCGCCGCGGCCCAGCTCCAGGCGGGCACGGCGGTGAAGAGCGCCGAGGACCTGGGGCCGTTGATCGCCTGGTACCGCCCGCTCGCCGACCAGCTGCCGCAGGACCGGACGGCGTTCGCCACCGTGATCCGCGAGGCGGAGCTGCTCGGCGTGCTCGCCCGCGGCGCTCTGTCGCCCATCGGCGCCGCCCTGCTGGCCGACGACGCCGAAGGGGTGACCGCCGCCTGCCGCGAGCTGCTGCCCGAGGCCACGGGGACGGCACGGATCGGTGCCGACCTCACCGCCGTCGCCACCGGCACACCCTCCGCGCGGCTCACCGCGCTGCTGGACTCCGTCGCCGACAGGGAGACCGGCGGCACGGCGTCGGTATGGCGGTTCAGCGCGGCCACCGTCCGCCGGGCTCTCGACGCCGGCCGGACACCTGACGGCATCACCGCCGACCTGGCCGCCATAGCGGTCGGGCCGCTGCCGCAACCGCTGTCGTTCCTGATCGCCGACACCGCCCGCCGCCACGGCCAGATGCGCGTCGCCCCCGCCGCCTGCGTGATCCACGGCGAGGATCCCGCCCTCCTGGCCGAGCTCGCCGCCCACCGCAAGCTCGCCGAGCTCGGCCTGCGGCGGCTGGCGCCGACGGTGCTGGTCGGCCGGGCTCCGCTCGACACGACCCTCGCCGCGCTCAGGGCCGAGGGTTACGCCCCCGTCGCCGAGACCGCCGACGGCACCGTACGCGTCGAACAGGGCCCGCGCCACCGCGCCGCCGCCCCGGCCGCGCGTCCGGGCAGCGGCGGCCGGGCCCGTCCCCGGAAGGGCGGGGCACGCACGGCGCGGAAGGAGGAGGCCGTCGACCTCGCGACGCTGGCCGCCCGGCTGCTCACCGTACGGCCTGCCGCCCCGGAGGCCGGCGAGCCCGGCGGGGCTTCCGGCAGCGACACCGAGGAGATCATCGCCGGGTACGCGCGGCGGCTGTCCCACGCGGACGTGCGGCAGCTCGCCCACGCGGTGGACGGCGGCCAGGCGATCACCGTCGAGTACGTCGCCACCTCGGGCAGCCGCACGGTGCGCACGCTCAGCCGGCTCGATCTCGATCCGCCCTACCTGCACGCCTGGTGTCACCTGCGGAACGACGAGCGCGTCTTCACCCTCTCCCGCATTCTCGGCGTCATGCCCGCCTAGCGATCAGGCGCGCGACATCAGAGCGCGGCCAGCACGGCGCCGATCGCGGCCGCCGGGTCGCTGCCCTCCTTCAGGGTCAGCGCGACCCTGGCCACCTCGTCGTACGGCCCGCCGTACCGCTGGACGCGGGCCGCGCCCCTGGACAGCAGGGTGACGGCGCCGCGCCCGTTGCCGCGCTGCAGGTGGGTGAGCCCGACGCAGATCTGGGCGAGCCCCTGCCAGAGGTCGCGTTCGTCGTCGGGAGCGCACTTCCAGCGGCCCTCGAAGACCTCGTGGGCGTGGAACGGCCGGCCGTCCGTCAGGTAGGCGCGGGCGTCGGCGAGCGCCTGGCCGGTGGTGGGCGCGTAGTCGTCGGGCACCCGGGCGACGCCCTGGGCGCCGTGCGGCAGCGGCCTGCCGTACTCGTCGCGGGGTCGCGCGTTGCGCGGACGGCCCTGCGGATCCCGGTCCCGCGTCGGCCCGGCGTTCATCGATCCGGCTCGCCGTCGCTCAGCCAGGCCAGCAGCTCGGCGTCGAACGTCTCGGGCACCTCCTCGTGCGGGAAGTGCCCCGCCCCCTCGACCAGGCGCCAGCGGTAGGGCGCGGCGACGAAACGGCCGGAGCCATGCGCGGTGCGCGGCAGGATGCAGGTGTCGAGCGCGCCGTGCAGTTGCAGCGTCGGCGCCTCGATCTCGGCGCGCATGGCGCGGGCGTAGCGGTAGCCGTCGGGGCGCAGCTGGGAGCGGCCGAACCAGCGGTGGTACTCCAGCGCGCAGTGGGCGACGGCCGGGATGCCGAAGGCCTCGCGGTAGACACGGGCGGTCTCGGGCTCCGGCCAGCCGGGCCGTGACCACTCGTCGAGCAGCCGGCCCACGAGCTCGCCCCCACGGCGGGTCAGCCGGTGCTCGGGCAGGAAGGGCAGCTGGAAGCCGAGGGTGTAGCCGCTGGCCTTGAGCTGGCCGAACGGATCGGTGCGCAGCGCGCCGCGCAGCCGTACGGGATGCGGGGCGCCCACGACGACCAGGCGGTGCACGGACTTGGGGTCGGTCACCGCCATCGTCCACGCCAGCAGGCCGCCCCAGTCGTGACCGACCACGATCGCGCCGGTCTCGCCGAGGGCGCGGATCAGGCCGGTGGCGTCACCGGCCAGCGTGGGCAGGTCGTAGCCGCGGGGCGGCTTGTCGCTGCCGCCGTAGCCGCGCAGGTCGACGGCGACGGCGCGGTAGCCCGCCGCCGCCAGGCTCCGCAGCTGGTGCCGCCACGTCCACCAGAACTGCGGGAAGCCGTGCAGCAGCAGCACGAGCGGGCCCTCGCCCGCCTCCACGATGTGGAAGCGGGTGCCGCCCGCGTGCACCGCCCGGTGCGTCCACGGCCCGTCCAGCTGGACGAAGCTCTCGTCAGGCATCCGGTTTCACCAGCTCGCCCTCTGGTGTGGCGATCTCCTTCAGCTCCCGCAGCGACCTGGTGGTGCGCTGCATCCCGGCCAGGCCCTTCAGCCTGCGGGTGCCGACGAACACCAGCAGCGCCGCCACCAGCAGGTAGAACACCGTGACGATGGTGAAGGCCAGCCACGTCGCCAGGCCGATCTCCACGAGCAGGTAGGCGATCGCGAACGAGGCCAGGATCAGGCACAGGTGCGCCATGAAGGCCGCAGCGGCGAACAGACCGGCGGCCGTGCCGACCCGCTTGGCGTCGAACCTGAGCTCGGCCTTGGCCAGCTCGATCTCCGAGCGGACCAGCGTCGAGATGTGGTCGGTCGCCTGAGCGACCAGCGCGCCCAGGGATTCTTCGTCGGAAGTCTGCGGCATGAACGTCTCCTATCGGGGCCAGGTGCCCGTGTCAATCATCATCCAGTCCAATGCGACGCTTGCGCACCCGGACGTGGAGAAGCGTCGCCGCCAGCACCGAGGCCGCCAGGCTGGCGGCGAGGATCCCCGTCGTCACGGCCGCGGCCCGTGACTCGTCCGCGCCGAACGCGAGGTCGCCGATCAGCAGCGACACCGTGAAGCCGATGCCGCCCAGCAACGAGACCGCCGCCATGTCCCGCCATCGCAGCTCCTCCGACAGCCTCGCCATGCCCAGCCGTACCGACAGCCACGAACCGCCGAACACGCCAAGGAACTTACCGATGACCAGTCCCGCCATCACCCCCAGGACTACCCGATCAGTGAAGATCATGCTCACGGTGTCCGCGTCCAGCCGTACACCGGCCGACAGGAACGCGAAGACCGGCACCGCGACACCCGCCGAGATCGGCCGCACGTAGTGGTCGGCCCGCTCGGCGGGCGAGCTGTCCTCGGCGCCGACGGTCGTGACCCTGGTCAGCAGGCCGAGCGCGACGCCGGCGACCGTCGCGTGCACGCCGCTGGACTCGATGAAGTACCAGGCCAGTACGGCGAGCGGCAGGTAGACCCAGATGCTCCTGACGCGCCTGCGCTGCAGGACGCCGTAGACCGCGAGCGCGGCCACGCCGGCGAGCAGCATGACGGCGTCGAGGTGGTCGGTGTAGAAGACCGCGATGATCGTGATGGCGCCGAGGTCGTCGACGACCGCGCAGGTGAGCAGGAACGCGCGCAGCGAGGCGGGCATCGCGCTGGCCGTCACGGCGAGCACCGCGAGGGCGAAGGCGATGTCGGTGGCGGTGGGGATCGCCCAGCCCCGGGCGGCGCCCTCCGCGCCCCAGCTCACCGCCAGGTAGACGAGCGCGGGGACGATCATGCCCGACACCGCGGCGATGATGGGCAGCGCGGCCTTGCGCAGGTGGCTGAGCTCGCCGTGGACGAACTCCTCCTTCACCTCCAGACCCGCGACGAAGAAGAAGATCGTCAGCAGGCCGTTCTGGGCCCACCGGTAGAGCTCCATGTCGAGGTGGAGCGCGGCCGGGCCGAAGGTGGCCGTGCGCAGGGCCTCGTAGGAGTCGTAGGCGACGTTCGCCCAGACCAGGGCGGCGAGGGTGGCCAGCAGCATGATGATGCCGCCGAGGGTCTCCGTGCGCAGCGCCTCGGCGAGGGTGCGGGCGTAGCGGACGGTCGGTCGGAGCGGCCACACGTCGGCGGCTCGGCGCACAGTCTTCCCCCTTGGCGTACGGGTGTGATCGGTCGTATTCGCCGACCAGACTTCCCGGCACACCAAGGCACTATTTTACCCATATCGCACGCCGTGGGCGGAGGCGAGCGCCCACGGAAACCGGAAGACCCCGGCCCCGCCCCTTGCGGGACGGTGGCCGGGGTCCCGGGTCGCGCGTCAGTCCTCCGACTTCGCGCTGGGCAGCTTCTCCGAGATCAGGTTCATCACCGTGCTGTCGGCCAGCGTCGTGACGTCCCCGACGCTCCGGTTCTCCGCGACGTCACGCAGCAACCGCCGCATGATCTTGCCGGACCGCGTCTTCGGCAGCTCGGGGACCACCAGGATCTGCCGCGGCTTGGCGATGGGGCCGAGCGTCTTGGCCACGTGGTTGCGCAGGTCGGCCGCGATGTCCTCGCTCTCCTCGGCGCTCCCGCGCAGGATGACGAACGACACGATGGCCTGGCCCGTCACCGGGTCGGTCGCGCCCACGACCGCCGCCTCGGCGACCTTCGGGTGCGACACCAGCGCCGACTCCACCTCGGTCGTCGAGATGTTGTGGCCCGACACGAGCATGACGTCGTCGACGCGGCCGAGCAGCCACAGGTCGCCGTCGTCGTCCTTCTTCGCGCCGTCGCCGGGGAAGTACATGCCCTCGAACCGCGACCAGTAGGTGTCGATGTAGCGCTGGTCGTCGCCCCAGATCGTGCGGAGCATCGACGGCCACGGGTCGCGCACGACGAGGAAGCCGCCGCCGCCGTTCGGGACGCTGTTGCCCTGGTCGTCGACGACGTCCGCGGTGACGCCCGGCAGCGGGCGCATCGCGGCACCCGGCTTGGCGGAGGTCACGCCGGGCAGCGGGCTGATCATGATGGCGCCTGTCTCGGTCTGCCACCAGGTGTCGACGACCGGGCAGCGCTCGCCGCCGATGTGCTCGCGGTACCAGACGTAGGCCTCGGGGTTGATCGGCTCGCCCACCGAACCCAGGACGCGCAGGGACGACATGTCGAACTTGGCCGGGATGTCGTCACCCCACTTCATGAACGTGCGGATGGCCGTGGGCGCGGTGTAGAGGATCGTCACCTTGTACTTCTGGACGATCTCCCAGAACCGGCCCCGGTGCGGGGTGTCCGGCGTGCCCTCGTAGATGACGCTGGTCGCGCCGTTGGCGAGCGGGCCGTACACGATGTAGGAGTGTCCGGTCACCCAGCCGATGTCGGCGGTGCACCAGTAGATGTCGGTCTCCGGCTTGAGGTCGAAGACGGCGTGGTGGGTCCAGGCGGTCTGCGTGAGGTAGCCGCCGGTGGTGTGCAGGATGCCCTTCGGCTTCCCGGTGGTGCCGCTGGTGTAGAGGATGTACAGCGGGTCCTCGGCGTCGTGCGGCTCCGCCTGGTGCTGGTCGCTCTGCCGTTCGACCAGGTCGTGCCACCACACGTCGCGCTCCTGCGTCGCGACCTCCTGCCCGGTGCGGCGGACCACCAGCACGTGCTCCACGCCGGGGGTGTTGGCGACGGCCTCGTCCACGGTGGGCTTCAGGGCGGACGGCGCGCCGCGGCGGTAGCCGCCGTCGGCGGTGATGACCAGCTTGGCGTCGGCGTCCTCGATCCGGCTCTGCAACGCGGTGGCGGAGAAGCCGCCGAACACCACCGAGTGGATGGCCCCGAGGCGGGCGCAGGCCAGCATCGCGATCGGCAACTCGGGGATCATGGGCATGTAGATGGCCACCCGGTCGCCCTTGGTCACGCCGAGCTCGGTGAGGGCGTTGGCGGCCTTGTTGACCTCCCGCTGGAGGTCGGCATAAGTGATGGTACGGCTGTCGCCCTCCGGCTCACCCTCCCAGAAGTAGGCGACCTTGTCGCCGTTGCCGGCCTCGACGTGCCGGTCGACGCAGTTGTGGGCGACGTTGAGCTCACCGCCGACGAACCACTTGGCGAACGGTGCGTTCCACTCCAGCGTGGTGTCCCAGCGCTTGGCCCAGGTCAACCGGTCGGCGGCCTTCTCCCAGAACGCCAGCCGGTCGGCCTCCGCCTCGGTGTAGGCGGCGGCGGTCACGTTCGCGGCCGCGGCCAGGTCCGCTGGTGGTGCGAACCGGCGGTTCTCCTGTAGCAGGTTGGACAGCGCCTGCGGCTCGGTGCCAGGGGTCTCCGGGGCCACTGCATGCTCCTTCATATGGCCAGATTGAGTGTTGCTGTCCCACTTCACCAGGCGACCCAGGGCCACCACAAGAGGTCTAGACAGGTCTGTACCAAGAGTCCCTCGCTGACCTGGACCGCTGACAACTGCTATTAAACCGTTGTCATCCTGAAATCTCAGAATTATGGAATGGGGCGTGCGAATTGCTCACTACTCGCCGGTAAGGTCGGGTCCTGTGAGTGACCCATTGGCAGTCATTGCCGGCCTTCCTGGAGTTCCCGAAGCGGTCGAAGAGGCGCGCGAGGCCGTCGACCGGTTGTATCGGCACCGCGTGCTGCGCCGCCGCAGCCCCGAGGTGTCGGCCGAGGCGGCTCTGCGCGGCGCGCGGGCCTCGGCGGCGCTGTCGGGGGACGACGTCCCCCTCGACGTGCTGCGCAGGGGAGAGGTGTCCTCGCCGGTCGTGCAGGGAGCGCTGAGGGCGTCCGGCGAACTCGGCAGGCTGGGCTCGACCTGGCGGAGCGCCCCCAGGCAGGTGCTGGCGAGGCTGCACACGCTCGCCGCCGTGGGCCTGGCGGCGCAGGAGGACCTGGGCCGCCCGCGCCACGACTCCGGCGACTTCGCGCCCGATCCGCTCGGCCTCGGCCCCGTGCCGGGCGTCGAGGAGACCGCCACCAGGATGGCCGCCCTCGCCGCGCTCGTCGGCGGCCCGTCGAAGGCGCCCGCGCTGGTCCTGGCCGCGATCGTGCACGCGGAGCTGGCCGTCCTGCGCCCCTTCGGGGTGGCCGACGGGGTCGTCGCCCGCGCCGCGGAGCGGCTCACACTCGTGGAGTACGGCCTCGACCCCAAGTCGCTGGTGCCCGCCGAGGTCGGCCACCTGGAGCTGCCCTACGCCGAAGGGCTCAGGTCCTACCTGTCGGGCACGGCCGAGGGGGTCTCGGTATGGGTACGGCAATGTGCCGCAGCGGTGACATTGGGAGTCAGGGAAACCACAGCCGTCTGTGAGGCCATGCAGCGGGCATAGCGGACGGCGTCCCAACATCTGAGACGCCGTCTGCCGGCGCGTCACACCGGGTTACCAAGCGTGCACCTGAATTCGTCGGAGCGGGTCAAGCCCGTCTCGACGCGCCTCCCGCGGCTGGTCGCGCGTGGGTGCCCGGCTGACGCACCCGGACATGTCGTCCGTGTCACCTTTCTACGTCGAATCGGGGCCGATGTGAACCCCTTCCGCCAAGACCTTTACCCCGGTCCCTTGATCACGCAGAGTGATCTCGCGGTCTGTAGTCGTTCAACTACGGCCCAAAAAAACTAGCGGAAATTGGAGATTGCTCCTCGACGAAACTCACATCGATCGGGCAGCATACGGGGGTATCTCCCGAAACTGGAGCGACTGTGCACGGGATTGCTTTGCAAGTCTCTTGCCATGCTCTGGTTAAGTGTTGAAAGCTTTCTTCTGAAACGGGACCGGCTCTACCCCCCCGGAGCCGGACCGGTCAGGCGACCCCCGCTCTCCCCCCCGGCGGGGGTCGCCGCTTTTATCCACAGAATCTCATTCGGTTCCGCGCGCCCTCCGCCGCCTCGCCCATGCTGTGCCTCCACCCGTTCCGGAGCCCTGGAGGCCGCCATGACCCGACCCCTCGTCGTGACCGAGGACCGCGAGCTGCTCGACGACCTGGTGCGCGTCGCCGCCGCGGCGGGCGCCCAGCTCGACGTCGCCCACGCCCCGGCGCTCGCCCGGCCGTTCTGGGCGCACGCGCCGATCGTGGTGGTCGGCGACGACCTCGCCGACGCCGTGGCCACGACCGGCCCACCCCGCAGGCCCAGGGTCTTCCTGGCCACGCGGCAGCCCGGCGAGCCCGACAGCTGGCGGCGCTGCGTCGCCGTCGGCGCCCAGGCGGTGGTCGAGCTGCCCGAAGGCGAGCTGCGGCTGGTCGAGGAGTTCGCCGACGCCCTCGAACCCGCGCCCAGGGCCGGCGTCGTCGCGTGCGTCGTCGGCGGCACCGGCGGCTCGGGCGCCAGCCTGCTGGCCGCCTCCCTCGCGCTGACCGCCGCCCGGCGCAGGCTCCGCACGCTGCTGGTCGACGCCGACCCGCTCGGCGGCGGCATCGACGTCCTGCTCGGCCAGGAGGAGGCGCAGGGCGCGCGCTGGGCCGACTTCGTCTCCCGCGAGGGCCGCGTGAGCTCCACGGCGCTGCGGGCCGCGCTGCCCGCCTTCGGCGATCTCACCGTGCTCGCCTTCCACCGGGGCGAGGTCGCCGCCATCCCCGCCGAGGCGATGCGGTCGGTGCTGGAGGCGGGCGGGCGCGGCTTCGACCTCGTGGTCGTCGACCTGCCCCGCCACCTCGACCCGGCCGCCGCCGAGGCGCTGAGCCGGGCCACGGCCACCTTCCTGCTGGTCACGGCCGACGTGCGCGGCGTGCTGGCGGCCGCCCAGGTCCTCGGCGAGGTCAGGCGGCACACCCGCGAGATCGGCATGGTGCTGCGGCCTGGGGTCCTGGAGGAGGCGGTCGTGGCCACCTCCCTCGACCTGCCGTGCGCGGGACACCTCGCCGACCAGCCCCGCCTCGCGACCGCGCTCAACAAGGGCGACCTGAGCCTCCTCGACGGCCGTTCGGTGCTCGGCCACTTCTGCGCCACGCTCCTCACCGGCCTCATGGCCGCATGAGCGGCCACCCCGCGGCCTCTCCGACGCGTCAGCCGCCCGTGGGCTCGTCCACGCGTCAGCCGCCCGTGGCCTCTTCCACGCGTCAGCCGCTCGCGGTCTCTCCCATGCGTCGGCCGGCCGGCTCTTCCACGCGTCAGCCGCCCGTGGGGGAGGTCTCCCGCGAACTGGTCGAGGCGGTCAGGGTCCGCCTCGCCCGCGCCGGCGTCGAGCCGAGCGCCGCCCAGGTGGCCGTCGCCCTGCGCGCGGAGAAATCCGTGTACGGCGACGCCGAGATCCTGGCCGTGGCCCGCGCCCTGTGCGCCGACCTCATCGGGGCCGGGCCGCTCGAACCGCTGCTGGCCGCGCCCGACGTCACCGACGTCCTGGTCAACGGGCCGCGCGAGGTCTGGGTCGACGACGGCCGCGGGCTGCGCCGCACCACCGTCACCTTCCCCGACGACGGCGCGGTGCGCCGCCTCGCCCAGCGCCTGGCCGCCGCCGCGGGCCGCCGGCTCGACGACGCGTCCCCGCACGTCGACGCCCGCCTGGCCGGTGGCGTCCGCCTCCACGCGATCCTGCCGCCGATCGCCGCGGAAGGCACGTGCGTGTCGCTGCGCCTGCCGCCCCGCCGTACCTTCACGCTCACCGACCTGGTCGCCGCGGGCACCGTCGCGCCCGAGGCGGTCGCCGTCCTGTCGGCCGTCGTCGAGGCCAGGCTGGCGTTCCTGGTCACCGGAGGCACGGGCACCGGCAAGACCACGCTCCTCAGCGCCCTGCTCTCCCTCGCCGACCACGGCGAGCGCCTCCTGCTCGTGGAGGACTCCGCCGAACTGCGCCCCCTCCACCCCCACGTGGTCCGCCTCGAGACCCGCCCCGCCAACCTGGAGGGAGCCGGCGGCGTCGGCCTGCGCGACCTCGTACGGCAGGCGCTGCGCATGCGGCCCGACCGGCTCGTCGTCGGAGAGGTGCGCGGCTCGGAGGTGGTGGACCTGCTGGCCGCCCTCAACACCGGTCACGAGGGCGGCTGCGGCACCCTCCACGCCAACACCGCGGCCGACGTACCGCCCCGGCTCGAGGCGCTGGCCTGCGCGGCGGGGCTCAGCCGCGAGGCCGTGCACAGCCAGCTGGCCGCCGCGCTCGACGTGGTGATCCACCTGTCCCGGCGGCGGTCCGACGGGAGGCGCCGGGTGTCGCAGATCTGCCTGATGTCGCGCCGGGCGTCGGGGTTCGTGGAGGCGGAGCCGGCGCTGACGTTCGACGAGGACGGACGCGCGCACGTCGGACCCGCGTACCCGGCCCTCACCACCCGAACCCCCACCTGACCACCCGCCATCTCGCAGCCGTGGTGCGGAGTGCCTGGGACCATCCGGGATCTATCAGCGACTCACCCGTTCCGAAGACCTCAGCCCCTGCCCGCCTGCCATCTCACGCTCCGGAAGCACCTGTTGCCTGCCGGAGCGAGGCAACGCTGTCCCCGACTTGCCCGCCCGAGCGAGAGAACCCGGCCACCGACCGCCTGGGCACAGCCCGCGCAAGCCCTGAACCAGCCACAACCCCCACCCCCGGAAGCACTTCATGACACTCACCGCCGCGCTCTGCGGAGCGCTCGCCCTCTGGCTGTGGACCGGCCCCACCCGGGCCCATCGCCGCCTCAGCCGCCTCCTCGGCGTCCGGCCGCCGAGCCCGTGGCCGTCGTCCCTCAGGGCCAGGGTCCACCGCCCGTCCGCCGCCCGCCGCGCCGAGGCGTGGCACGTCGCCTCCATCGAGCTCTGTCAGGCCCTCTCCGCCGAGCTGGCCGCGGGCCGTACCGCGGGAGAGGCCCTCACCCGCGCCCTGGCCGCGGTCGACTTTCCCGACCCGCTGAACCCGCTCGCCGCGGCCGCCAGAGACGGAGGGGACGTGGCGGCGGCCTTCCGCGAGGTCGCCCCCACGCAGGGCGGAGAGGGGCTCCGGCGGTTGGCGGCCTGCTGGGAGGTCAGCGTGTCCGTGGGGGCGGGCCTCTCCGGACTGGTCGACAGGGTCGGCACCTCCTTGCGCGCCGCCCAGGCACACCGCGGTGAGGTGTCCGCCCAGCTCGCCGGCCCCAGAGCCACCGCCAGGATGCTCGCCGCCCTCCCGGTCCTCGGACTGCTCATGGGCGCCGCGCTCGGCATGAACCCGCTGGGCTTCCTGCTCGGCAGCGTCCCCGGCCTCGGTTGCCTGACCGTCGGGGTGGCCCTTGACGCCTGCGGGCTGTGGTGGACGCAGCGGATGGCGTGCCGAGCGGAGTCCGCGTGATCGTCGCGACGGTCTGCGCGTTCCTGGCGGCCTGGCTGTGGTTCCCCTCCCGCACGCCCGCCGACCGCCTCCACGCCCTCCGATCCACCGCCTCGCTTCACGGCGGCGAGCAGCCGCCCTCACCGGCCGGCTGGTCCCCCCGCCATGCCGCCTCGCTCGACGGCGGGCACCAGTCGGCCGCTTGGTCCCCCCACACCGGCGTTTCCCCCGACACCGGGAAGCAGCACTCGCCGGCCGCCTGGTCTCCCCACGCCGGCCTTTCCCTCGACACCGGGAAGCAGCACTCGCCGGCCGGACGGTCCGCCCGCCCCGGCGGCCCGCTCGATCTCAGGGAACGGCACGCGCCGGCCGGACGGCCCCCTCTCCACCCTGGCGGTTCGCTCGACGGTGGGAACGGGGGTTCATCGGCCGGTCGGGCTCCCCGCCTTGGCGGTTCGATCGAGAGCGCGGAGCGGCGCTCGCCGGCCGAGCGGTCTCTTCGGCCCGGCGGTTCGTTCGACGGTGGGGAGCCGGTCGGCTGGTTCCGTCGGCCTGGCGGTTCGCTTGAGGGGCGGTCGCCGGTCGAGCGATCTCCTCGCCGCGGCGGTTCGCTCGACGGCGAGGAGAGGGCTTCACCAGCCGACTGGTTGTTCGGGCGTGCCACCACCCCGGGACGCGGGCCCGACCGTCGTGCCGTCCTGTCCGGCTGCGGCGTCGCCGTCATCATGGCGCTGCTGGTCGGAGGCATCCCAGGAGTCATCACCGGCCTGGTGGCCGGCCCGGCGGCCACCGTACTCATCCACAGGAAAGCCGCCCGCGGATCCCACGAAGACCGGGCGCGGATCACGGCCGACCTGCCGTTCGCGACGGACCTGATGGTCGCCTGCCTCCAGGCGGGGCAGCCCGTCAGCGCCGCGACCGAGACCGCCGCCGCGGCCGTCGGCGGGCCGCTCGGACAGCGCCTCTCCTGGGTGAGCGGTCAGCTCCGCCTCGGCGCCGACCCCGAACCCGCCTGGATGGCACTGGCCCGCGAGCCCTCCATGGGGCCGCTCGCCCGCACCATGTCCCGCGCGGCACAGAGCGGCGCGCCCGTCGCCGACGTACTCACCCGCCTGGCCGACGACGCCCGTCAAGCCTCCCGCACCGCTTCACTGGCCGCCGCGCGGAAGGTCGGCGTCCAGGCCGTCGCCCCTCTGGGGCTGTGCTTCCTGCCCGCCTTCGTCCTCCTCGGCATCATCCCCGTCGTCGCGGGGCTCGCCGGCGGCGTGCTGCTCCCCTGAGGATCCGTCATCCACAACCCCCCACGCGCGATCCCCCTTCATCCACAGAACCGCGCTCGGCCCCTCCCAACCCCCCTCCACCCAGCGAACCTTGACCCCAAGCGCCGGACACCGCCCGGCCCCACCCCTGGGAGGCAACGATGCGACACCCCTTCTCCTTCTCCATCGACCCGATCAGCCAGCGCCTGCGCGCCGCCGTCCACAGGCTGTGGACCACCCGTCTCGCCCAGGCCACCCGCCTCGGCCGCGACCGCGGCATGTCGACCGCCGAGTACGCCGTCGGCACCATCGCCGCATGCGGCTTCGCCGCCCTGCTCTTCAAGGTCGTCACCAGCACCGAAGTCCAGGAGATGCTCAGCGCCCTGGTCAACCGCGCACTCAACACCGCCGGCTAGCTCACACCGCCCATCCCGGGCCGCCGCTCCAACCGCCGCCACCTCCGCCTGACACATCAGACCAGCGTTAGCCACCTCGGGCAGAACGACTGCCTTGCCCCCCTGGCCCCGTTTTGCAGACAGCTTCATCTGACACACCAGCCATCTCGAGGTCTGACACACCAGCCATCTCAGATACCTGACACAACCGCCATCTCGAGCGTCTGACACACCAGGAATCTCAGGCATCTGACACACCAGCCATCTCGGCCATCTGACAGACCAGCTTCGGGGGCGAACGACTGCGATGTCGCCCCCGGGGTTTCAGCCAGCACCTCCACTGAGATGCCAGCTCCTGCATGGGCGCGGCTCCACCGCGGCCACCTCTGCCTGACACATCAACCAGCCCCGTCCGCCTTGGGACCACGGTTCCATCCCCGCCCCGAACTGCCCGCACACCAGAGGGGAGCTCGCCGATGCACTCGTTGCCGATCGTCCACCAGCGCACCAGGCGCAACCGACCAACGGAGCGTTCTCGAGGCTCCGTGACGGCGGAGACCGCTGCCGTACTGCCTGCCCTCATGGTCGTCCTGGCCGCGGCTCTATGGGCCATCACCGTGGTGAACACCCACCTGCGCTGCGTCGACGCCGCGCGTGCGGGCGCCCGAGCCGCCGCCCGCGGCGAACCCCTCGCCCAGGTGCGCGAACGAACCAAGGCCCTCGCTCCCCGGGGCGCCCAGATCGACATCGCCAGAGGACCCGAGACCATCCGCGTCGACATCACGGCCCGCGCCCACCCTCCATGGGCCTCGGCTCTGCCGGCCGTAGAGGTAACGGCCTCAGCCATCTCAGACATGGAGCCCGGCGCCGCCCAACCCTGACCACCTCGCATGACCGACTCCGGCGCCACGCAGCCTGGATGACCCCTCGCGACGAACCTTCACCCAGGCAGTCCTGACCACGCCTGCGGAATCCGGCGCCACGGCCCCTGATCACATCTCATAGCGGACTCCGCGCGATGCAACCCTGCACTCGTCTCATGGCGGAACTCCGCGCGATGCAGCCCTGCACTCGTCTCATGGCGGAACTCCGCGCGATGCAGCCCTGCACTCGTCTCATGGCGGAACTCCGGCGCACCCAGCCCTGCCGGCGCCGGCGCCGGCCTTGACCGACCATGCCCGATGACCGAACCCCGGGCACCACCTGGCCATGACGGTGTCCCGTGAAACCGGCGCCACGCGCCCCTGTCCACCCCTCAAGACGAGAACCAGCTCCCACCCAGTTCTGACGACGCCCCAACACGGAACAAAGGCGGCGCTCGGCCTCGACGACGCGCCACGGCTGTCTCCAGCCATGAGCCACACCGCATCCCCACCACTTCAGGAGCCACCATGACCGGCCCACGACGCGCGGCGTCGCCTCCTGCTCTCGAACAGCCGACACCCAGTCGCACACGGCGATCCAGCGCCTCACGCGAGAGAGGATCAGCCACGCTGTGGTGTGTGGCCCTGTCGGCTCTGCTGTTCACGGTCGCGATGACCTTTGTCCTGGTGGGGACAGTGCGAGTCGCCCATCACCGCGCCCAGAGCGCCGCGGACCTGAGCGCTCTCGCGGCCGCCAGATGGGCGTTCGCCTCACCTGAGAAGGCTTGTGAACGCGCGTCCCGGCTGGCGGCGCAGAACGGCGCCGGGCTCGTCCGCTGCGCGCTCACCGAGACCACGGCCGACGTGACGGTCTCGGTCGAACTCTCCCTCCCGGGAGTCGGCGAACGCACCGTTCACGCTCGTGCCCGCGCCGGCCCGGCATCCACCACGCTCGACCCCGCACATCCCCGGTAGCCCCCACGCTCCAACCCGTAACCTTCAGCTGCAGCCACGCTCATCCCGTAAGTCTTCAGCCCCCAGTGACGCTCGATCTCGTAAGTTCCTCAGCCACAGTGACGCTCGATCTCGTAAGTTCCTCAGCCAAAGCCAGGCTCGATCCCGTAATCACCCGCCATGGCCACCATGCCGGCCGCCGTAGCGCCAGGATCCTGACCCTCCACGGTCCGCGAAGCAGGCTCGCACTCGCCCAGTGGCTCCAGAACCGGGCTGGCTGCCGAGAGGCCCGGCCTGTCCGCCCGCACGGCCTTGGGACCTGCGGGCACAGCGCCACAGCGCCTTTCTTGATACGCCATCGGGCGCTCCCGGACACGGGAGGCAATCGCGTGCGCGCGTCGCCGGGGGATTGCGGCCGGACAGTGCTGCGGAACGGTGCTGCGGATACGTGGGAGCAAGCCCTCCATCCGGCCACGAGGCGTGTCCGGAGATCAGCGGAAGAACAAGAACGCCGCCGCATCACGAGCCAGGAGGAAACCGACGATGGCGAGGCTCCAACTGACCGCCGAGGCCGCGTGCTTGGCCATCCAGGCGCGCAGCCGCTCCAGCTTGGGCTCCAGCCACCCCTTCGCAACGCTGCGGACCGCGATGAGCACCAGCGGCGGCATGATCATGATGAGGACGTACACCGCGAGCAGCGGCACCCACTGCGCCACTGGCAGCTTCGACGTCGTCATGATTCCGATGGCCGCGAGATACGGCACCATGGTCGCCACCTCGAGCAGCCCTGCGGTCAGCCCGAGCATCACCATCACGCGCGGCCCGCCGATGCGCGGCTCGAAGCGGTGCTCTGGCTTGCCGAGCTTCCGCCGCCGCTTGGGGTCGAACCGGTAGCTCAGCGCGAACAGTCCCACTCCGAGGGCGAGCTGGATCATGTAGGCGGTACGGCTGCGCAGCACATCCCCGAAGGACTCCAGCAGCGTCGACAGGCCCAACATGAGGCCGACGCCAACGAGGAAGTAGAAGATCGCCACGGTGGCGAGATAGATCATCAGCCGGGGAACCTGCGACCGCTGCGAGGACAGCAGCAGAAACACGGGGATGCCGAGGGTGCCGAAGCTCGTGCTGTCGACGATCGCCAGGGCGGCGAGGGTCAGCAAGAGGGCGACTGTCATGGCTCGATCATTTCGGCTTGGACGTGGGATTGCCTCCTTCCGCGGGCCCAACGCGGCGTACAACTTTGTGCCCATCCAAGGCAGCACATGAGAAGCGGTTCGAAGCCGGGTGGCCCGATGGGTCCACGTACGCGCCGGGCGCAAGGCTGGGTGGGCCGGCGGGTCCGCGTCGCAAGACACGGGGTCGGGTAGGCCGGGGGTTTCGCGTCACGTCAGGTGCAGTTCCTCCCAGCCGCGTACGGGTCGTCGCGTAGTCCCGTGGTGGCGGGCCGAACGGCACGGGAACGCCACGAGAGGTGACGCGAGCGCCGGAAGGCGTGCGCTCAGGCAAGGAGGGCTGTGTCCGAGTGCAAGGGGGTGAACGCGAGGTGCCGGGAGGGGTGCACGGGAGCACTGGGAGACATCCGCGAGGAGGGGTTGCACAGGAGCGTAAGGGGGTGAACGCGAGGCGCCGGGAGCGGCGAAGCGGAGTGCCAGGAGATCCCCGCTGGAGGGTGCGGAGGGTTGCTCAGCATGCTGTGGAGGGGCGCCTCGTGTCCTGTGGAGGGGCGACATGACCGCGCCCCGCACGACCAGCAAGCCTCCACGCCTGGACTCCTGCCCGAGGCCGGCTGGTCCCCTGGCGCTCACTGGCATTCAGAGGTGTTCTCGCTGGTGTGCGTGAAGCTGGTCTCCCATGGCGTGCCTCACCAGCCGCCTTCGAAGAAGGCCAGGAATGCCGGCGCCGGGTCCGCTGAGGTGGTCGTGTTCGCCACAGCGACGACGATCATGGGCAGCGACAACAACGCCGAGAGCACACCGAACGACCCCAACACGCGCCTCGTTCGCCTGTCGGACGACCCTGTTCTCGTCATCCACGACACCACGCTCATGCCGATGAGGACGATCGCCACGATCGCAGCAATCACGACCATCGCCACGTGATACAGACCGAAGTCGCTGATCATCACCTCAAGGGTGGGCGGGGTTTGGCCACCCGCGCTCAGGGAGTCAGCCAGCCGCTGCTTGACCTGGTCGAGAATGTCGGCGAGCTCTCCGCCGGCTTTGCCGACCACCAGCATCGGCAACAGCGAGGCGAAGGGCGCTACTGCACCCTGGATGTTGACCATGACCATCACCAGCGAGAACAGCGCGAGCACCGTGACGACAGAGCCGGCCGACGCGAGGGCGGCCCTCCTGCCCGCCCCGAGACCGCCGGCCCTCAGGAACGCCTTCCAGAGACGAACGCCGAGTGCGAGCAGCACGATCAGCAAGATCGCAGCGATCGCGGCCTTGGCCACGTGGTAACGGAACCAGTAATCGACAACGCTCTGCAGGGCCGGGGAGAAATCCCGGTCGCCGGAACCCCAATAGTCGACGAACGCCTCACGGAGGGCTTTGATGAGGCTGCGCTGATCGGCGAAGCCGCCGCCCGAGCTGCTCGCCGCCAGCGTGCGCGGGGCGATGACGAAGGCGGCGGCGAGGGCCATGGCGAGGGCGACGAGCGTGGCGAGTGCGCGACCGGAGAGACCTGTGGATCGCGACGGGGCTGTTGGACTGCGCAAGGGGATTCCTTCGGTTCGATCGAGTGTGTGGACGGCGCGCCGACCTGGAGGTTCGCCGGTTGAGGGGGGTGGTGCGGCAGGGTCCCGTGGCCGGGTTGTTCGAAGCGCGGTGCTGCCGCAGCGCCGCTGGACCGGCTCAGTCACGTGACCCGCTTCGGGCTCGAGGACCTGATCGCCGGAAGGGCGAGGGAGCCGGCGGCGAGGGCGCGGTGGTCCGGCCGTACCAGGAGGTGCCGCCACCATGAGGCCGACACCATGGGGTGGTTACGGCGTCGGCGGTGAGCAGGTCGTGTTCGAGGTCGTTCGTGTGCGCTGGTGGGTTGCTGTTGTCACTCCGATCACCATTCCGCACCGGCGGTCGCCTGGTCATGGGGGTTCGCCGGACACTTGAAGGTGTGGCCTGCCCCCATATCTCGAACAGCGCGGGCGAAGGGTTGTCTCCACGGCCGACCCGCGCGCTGAGTTCCGGTGACCGCAGAGCGCTCCACGCCATCTGGCCGCAGCGGTGCGGGAAGAGGCCTCCTTCGTGCGCTCGCGATCAGGGCCGAGTTCTCCTGCGAAATGATCAGAGAGGCTCCGGATTAGGCTTGGGCCATGACCGGGTCGTTCCCCTCCGCGATCTGGCGTCGGTGGCGGTCGGGCGTCAGGTTGGTCTTCCATGTGGTGCGTCGCACGATCGTGGAGTCGCTGTACCTGCTCACCGCGCCGGTGACCGCCGTGACCGGCCTGCTACTGGTGCTCGCCGGTCTGTGTGTCGGCGCGGTCGGTTCGCTGTTGCCGGGCGGGTCGCCGGTCGTGGCCGGCGGGTTGGCGCCGGTGCGGTGGTTCGCCGACGTGGAACGGTGGCGGATCGCCAAGGTGCGTTCCCTGGCCGCCGGGGTGGAGGGCGCGCGCCGGCCGCGACCCGGTCCGGCGGCGGGGCTGTGGCTGGACATGGAGGGTGCTGGCCGTGGGCGGGGTCCGGACGCGGCGGGGTTGTGGTCCGGGAAGGTGGAGGGTGCGGGCCGTGAGCAAGGTCCGGACGCGGCGGGGTTGTGGTCCGGGAAGGTGGAGGGTGCGGGCCGTGAGCGGGGTCCGGACGCGGCTGGGCTGTGGCTGGGCGTGGCGTACGCGGTGGTGGTGCTCCCTGTCGCCCTGGTCACCTCGGTGGTGACGGTGCTGTGGTGGTTCGTCGGCCTCGGCGCCGGCACGTCCGCCCTGCGCAGTCCCTCTTCCTCCGTTGAGCTGATGCGGCCCATGACCCTGACCGTGGGCAGCGCCCAGTCCCACATCGCCTTGAGCCTGGGGCTGACGTCGCCGACCGAGCGGCTCGCCTTCGGGACCGCGGTCGGCCTGCTGCTGCTGTTCACCCTGCCGCTGGTCACCCGGGCGTGCGTCGCCGCCCACGCCGGACTGGGGCAGACGCTGCTGACTGACGCGTCCGCGTTGCACCGCAGGATCAGCGGACTGGAGGAGGAGCGGGACACCGCCCGCGCGCAGACCGTCGCCGCGGTGACGGCCGAGGCGACCGCGCTGCGCCGGCTCGAACGTGACATCCACGACGGTCCCCAGCAGCGGCTGGTCCGCCTGGCGATGGAACTGGGCCGCGCTCAGCACCACTTCGACAGCAGGCCGGAGGCCGTCCGCGCGGCGCTCGCCGACGCGATCGTCCAGACCGAGGAGGCGCTGGACGAGCTGCGGGCCCTGTCGCGTGGCATCGCCCCGCCGATCCTCGCCGACCGCGGCCTGCACGCGGCGCTCACCGCCCTGGCCGCGCGTTCGACCGTCCCGGTCGAGCTCGATGCCGATCCCCTGAACCGCCGGCTGGAGGCCGCCGTCGAGACGGCCGCGTACTTCGTGATCGCCGAGGCCCTGACCAACGTGGCCAAGCACAGCTACGCCGACCGGTGTGCGATCGGGCTGCGCCACAGTGAGGGAACCTTGCGGGTCTGGGTGACGGACAACGGCGTAGGTGGCGCCGCGCTGGCCAAGGGACACGGGCTGCGCGGGCTGGAGGACCGGCTGCACGCGGTAGGCGGCCGGCTGCGGGTCACCAGTCCCTACGGCGGGCCGACGACGATCACCGGGGAGCTGCCGTGCTGCTGAACCCGCACGAAGCGGCGCCCGAACCATCATCGGACCGCCCGGCCCGCCGTCCGCTGCGGATCGTCCTGGCCGACGACGCGGTACTGCTGCGCGAGGGCCTGGTCCGGTTGCTCGCCGAGGACGGTCACCAGGTGGTGGCCGCTGTCGGTGACGGCCCGGCCATGGTCGAGGCGGTGCTCAGACACCGCCCGGACGTGTCGATCGTCGATGTGCGGATGCCACCGACCTACACGGACGAGGGCTTGCGGGCGGCGATCACAGCCCGCTCGCAGGTGCCGGGCGCGCCCATGCTGGTGCTCAGCCAGTATGTGGAGGCGTCCTACGCCGGCGAACTGCTCGCGGACGGCTCCGGTGCGGTCGGGTACCTGCTGAAGAACCGGGTCGCCAGGGTCGAGGAGTTCCTGGATGCGCTGGATCGGGTCGCCGGGGGCGCGACGGTGCTCGACCCGCAGGTCGTCGCGCAGTTGCTGGCCGGGCAGCGCCGGGACAAGGCCCTGGGGACGCTGACCGCACGTGAACGGCAGCTCCTGGCGCTGATGGCCGAGGGGCATTCCAACACGGCCATCGCCGAGCGGCTGGTGGTCTCCGCCAGCACGGTGGAAAAGCACATCGGCAATGTCTTCACCAAGCTCGGCCTGCCGCCTGACGACGCCCAGCACCGTCGGGTGCTCGCCGTCCTCGCCTACCTCAGGGCCTGACGGCCCAATCCCGGGCCTGGCTCGCCCCGGGCCTGGCTCGCCCCTTGCCTGCCCCACCCTAGGTGTGCAGCGGAACCGTCGTCGGCCTGACAATCGCATCTCACCTCATGGGCTCGCGCGGCCGCCGCTCCGGTCGCAGCGCCGCCAGGAACCGGCGTCACGAGGCGTCGCGCGGCATGCTCAAGCCGTTGTTCTGGGACGGCGCGCGCATCCGTGCCGACCGGGTGCCGTGGGAGTAGGAAGCGGCGGGTGAGCCGCTTGCCGTACAGCGCGGTTGGTGGCGATGAGGCGGTCAGTGCACGCCCCAAAAACAGATCATTTATGGGGACTTGTCGGAGCAATGCGCTTTTCGCTGATGGGGCCGATCCTGCCGTCATCGACTTTTCTCCGTATGGGCGGCCGACCGCGTACGGCGAGGCGATCGGCGGCGGCCGGCGGGTTGTCGTGGCGCGACCGCGAAGATCGATATGCCGGCAAGGCGACGTCGGGCGGGTTGTGCCGGAAATCGGCGCGAGAGGTGCCCGAGCAGGGGATTTGGAGGTTAAGGCCGGCTCGGGTGAAGCGAAGGGGCGGAAGGGGCAAGAGAGGCAATGTCGCAATCGAATCACGACTTCTTGGACGGCGTGTCCAAGAGAGCGAATTCTCACATAAGGTCGCGCTTACTTCGGTCCATGCCGTCTGGTGTTGAGGTCTGTAATCCTCCGGACCTTTGTCGCTAGGCTGCACGACACCGTCGAGGCTGACGGGTGCGGATTCGAGGAACTGGCACTTCCGGTCGCCGTTTGGTCGCTCGTCGGGGGCGAGGGGTCGGGCGGTGCGAGGCTCTCGATGAAGGGGAAGCGTCGTGACGGCAGTTCGCAGGCTGATGGCCGCAGGCGTGGTGATGCCGGTCGTGATCGGTGCCGCGGTGTTCGGCGTGGCGACGCCGGCGCAGGCCCGTGCGGATATCGACATGCCGTCGCGGGTGACGACCAGCGCGCCGGTCACCATCCAGGGCACCGTCGACCTGGCCTTCGACGCCGTCCTCTACGTCGACGGCACCGAGGTCGCCAAGGGTAACCAGCGGGTGACCTACACCTGGAACCCCGCCGAGCACGCCAACGGCAGCTACCAGATCAGGCTGGTTCAGAAGGGCAAGCTGCTCGGCTCCAAGTGGGACGAGAACACCGCCACGCTGCGGCAGGCGATCCCCGCCGATCCTCCGTCGGGCGTGGCCGCCGTGATGTCGGGTGACGACAAGATCGTGGTGACGTGGAGCAAGGGATCCGAGGCCGACCTCCAGTCCTACGAGATCTTCACCAGCCAGTCGGGTTCGGTGGGCAAGGTGTCGGCCGACAGCGCGTGCTCGGGCGGCGCGTGCAAGGCGACGCTGGCCGTACCGGGTAAGGCGACCGGGCAGCAGGTCGGCTTCATGGTCAAGGCCTACAGGAGCGACGGCGAGGGCGGGATGCTCGGCTCGGGCAACTCGAACACGGCCTACGTCACGGTTCCCGCGCCCCCGCCGCCGGCCCAGCCGAAGGCGGCGCAGACCAAGCAGGCCCAGCCGCAGACCAGCGGCAACCAGCAGGCCAAGAACACGCGCAAGACCGAACAGTCGCTCCCGTCCATCCCGTCGAAGAAGCGCGTGACGCCGACGGCCAAACCGCGGCAGAACGTGCCGAAGACGGTGAGCAGGATGCCCGCACTGCCCGCCACCGAGACCGACACCAAGGGCGAGTACAAGCTGCCCGCGGCCAAGCCCGAGACCAAGAAGAAGTCCGACGACGAGCCGCTGGTGCCGGCCGACGACGAGGCCGCGACCGCGAAGGACACCGCGGCGCAGGCCGTCGACACCACCGTCAAGGCACAGTCGTCGGAGTCGCCGATCGGCAACATCGGACAGTACGGCATCTATGTGGCCGGTGGGCTGCTCCTCCTGCTGCTCGCGGCACACGGCGGCGCGTGGGCGCGCAGGCGGGCGCTCGCTTCCGCGGGCGGCGGGCCCGTCGCGGCGCCGGCCCCCGCACCGGCCGACGGCCCCCAGCCCGGCGACAGCATCCCGCCGACCGCCGCCGCGCCGCGCCGTCCCGCCGTCGTGCTCGCGGTGGCCAAGACCCGCAAGCCGCAGCCGCACGTCCCCGAGCAGCCGGGGCCGGACGGCGCGGGGCCGCGGCTGCCGATGTACATGAGCGCGCAGGAGGCCAAGGTCGCCGATCCTCCGGTACGGCCGGAGCCGATCCGGCTCGCCCTGCCCAGCTCGGCGGTGACGACGGTGACGCCCGGATCCGACATCTCCCCGGTACGGCCCGCCGCGGCCCGGATCGAGGACCGCTGGGACGACTACCTGCCCCCGGCGCCGCGTTCCATGGAGGACAGCGGGTTCTGGGAGCGTCCGCAGCCGGGCGCGGGCGACTTCTGGGCGGCGGACGACGACGAGGCCGCCTACATCGGACGCCGCCACCTGGGCGGCGACAGCTGATCCACCGGGGTACGGCCCGCGTCTCGGGTTCGCGGCGCAGGCCGTGTCGCGCTGGGCGGGTCAGCGCCGAGCAGGTCAGCGTCGCACCGGACAGGTCAGTGTCGCGTCGGGCGGGTCTGTGTCGCGTCGGGCGGGTTGGCGTCGCGCCGGGCGGGTCTGTGTCGCACCGGACGGGATCGACGCGGTCGGCACGGCGGAGCGGTCGCGCGGCGGTCAGAGACGAGGGGCCGCTCCTCCTTCGAGAGGGAGAGGAGCCGCCCAGGGAGGGGCCGCCCACGAGCCGAGCCCTGACGACTGCGCTGCCCTTCTTGCGTCTGCGGTGACCAACGCGCCGGTCCTCGAGGTGAGCGGGCGTGGGGCGAGCGGTTCCTGGCGTCTCCCGTGGCGAACGCGCCTGTCAAGGGAGCGTTCTCTCGGCGAGCGGTCCCGTCAGAAGTATCCGGTCAGGCGGGGGTGTCGGTGGTGAGGAGGGTGTCGAGGAGGCGGATGGCGCCGGCCTTGTCGAGAGGCTCGTTGCCGTTGCCGCACTTGGGTGACTGGATGCACGACGGGCACCCCCGCTCGCACTCACACGACGCGATCGCCTCGCGCGTCGCGGTGAGCCAGTCGACGGCGCGGGAGTAGCCGCGTTCGGCGAACCCGGCGCCGCCCTCGTGCCCGTCGTACACGAACACCGTCAGCATGCCCGTGTCGGCGTGGAGCTCGGTGGAGACGCCGCCGATGTCCCAGCGGTCGCAGGTGGCGAAGAGGGGGAGCAGTCCGATCGAGGCGTGTTCGGCCGCGTGGGCCGCGCCGCCGAGGTCGATGCCCGCCTCGGCGAGTGGGGCGACCTGGGAGGCGGGAAGCGTCCACCAGACGGCGCGGGTGCGCAGCGTGCGCGGCGGCAGGTCGAGCGGTTCGTCGCCGAGCATCTCGCCGGTCTGGAGCCGCCGTTTGAGGTAGGAGACGACCTGCCGGGTGACCTCGACCTCGCCGAAGTTCAGGCATGCCGTACCGAGGTCATGGGAGCGGAGGGTGGACAGGACGGAGATGTCCGTGACGTCGCGGGCGAACGTGCTGTACTCGGGCTCGGCGGACGACACCAGGGCGACGCCCGCCTCAAGGTCGAGCTGTTCGACGAGGAAGGTCTCGCCCTGGTGAAGGTAGACGGCGCCGGTGTGGACGGTGGTGTGCGCGGAAGGCTCGTCGACGGTGCCGAGCAGGCGACCCGTGGACGACTCGACGACCTGGACGGGCGCGCCGCCCGAGCCGCGGATGTCGGCCAGGTCGGTGGCGCGTTCGCGGCGGGTCCAGAAATATCCGGCGGGGCGCCGGCGGAGCAGGCCCTGCTCGACGAGGTCCGCCGCCAGCCGTTCGGCGGTCGGGCCGAAGAGCGGCAGGTCCTCGTCGGTGAGCGGGATCTCGGCGGCGGCGGCGCACAGGTGCGGGCCGAGCACGTAGGGGTTGTCGGGGTCGAGCACGATCGCCTCCACCGGGCGGCCGAACAGCGCCTCGGGGTGGTGGACGAGGTAGGTGTCGAGCGGGTCGTCGCGGGCGATGAGGACGGCCAGCGCGTCCTGGCCGGCGCGTCCTGCCCGGCCCGCCTGCTGCCAGAGGGAGGCCCTGGTGCCCGGCCAGCCCGCGATGAGGACGGCGTCGAGGCCGGAGACGTCGACGCCGAGCTCGAGGGCGTTGGTGGTGGCCAGGCCGAGGAGTTCGCCGCTGCGCAGGGCCTTCTCGATGATCCTGCGGTCCTCGGACAGGTAGCCGGCCCGGTAGGCGGCGACCCGGTCAGGGAGGTCGGCGAGCGCCCGCCGCGGGGCCGCCGGATCCGCTTCACCCGGGGCCGCGGGGTCTCGAAGGCCGCCGTCGCCTGGATGCGGGGCTGTGGGGTGCTGGGGGTCGAGGTCTTCCGGACGCGGGGGTGCGGGGTGCCGGCGGCTGGGGGCGTGTGCGGGCTCGGGCGTCAGGCGCTGCGGGTGGGAGTCGCCTGAGGGTGCGGGGTGCTGCGGGTGGAGGTCGCCTGAGGGTGCGGGGTGCTGCGGGTGAAGGTCGCCTGCGGGCGTCGGTTGGGGGACGGCATGCGTCGTCGAGCGCGGGCCGGCGGCGCGGGGTGGGGCGCCGGCGGGATCGGCGTCGGTCGCGGCGGCGGACGGCGTGGGGCCGGTCGGAGGGGTGGGGTCGATCGGGGAGGCGGGGTCGATCGGAGTGATGGGGCTGGTCGAAGGGGCGGGGCCGGTCGGAGAGCTGAGGTCGATCGGCGCGGCGGGGCTGATCGGAGAGGCGGGGTCGATCAGGGAGGGCGACTCGATCGGCGAGGCAGAGGTGGGGAAGGTGTGCGGGAAGTGGCGGGGGGTGCTGAAGGCGACGTCGGACAGGCGGGCCCGAGCCGTCAACGCCACCGTCTCCGCGCCGCGCCGTGACCGGACGAAGGCGAGCGTGCGTACCTCGGCCAGTACCAGGTCGGCAAGCAGGTCGGCCGTCTCGGCGCCGGCCGTCCGCCGTACCGGCGCGCCTCCCTCGCCCCGCAGGTCGGTCAGGGGCGGCTCCCACAGCGCGAAGGTGGTCGCACCCTTGGGCGAGGCGTCGGAGGTCACCTCGTCCATCTCAAGCCCCGTCAGCCGCGTCCCGAACGCCGCGGGCTCGCTGGCCGTCGCGGAGGCCAGCATGAAGACCGGCGTCGCGCCGTACCTGGAACACACCCTGCGCAGCCGGCGCAGGATCTGCGCCACGTGGGAGCCGAAGACCCCGCGGTAGCCGTGGCATTCGTCCACCACGACCATCCGCAGCCGCCGGAAGAACGATGACCAGCGCGCGTGCTGGGGGAGCAGCGCGCGGTGCAGCATGTCGGGATTAGTCAGGACATAGTTGGCGTATTGCCGCACCCATGCGCGCTCCTCGAACGGCGTGTCGCCGTCGAAGGTCGCCGCCCGCAGCTGGGCGATCCGCAGGTCCCTGAGGCTGCGCAGCTGGTCGGCGGCGAGGGCCTTGGTCGGGGTGAGGTAGAGGATCGTGCCGCCTTCGAGGGCGGCCGTGACAGCCGGAGCGAGGTAGGCGAGCGACTTGCCCGACGCCGTGCCTGTGGAGATGATCACGTTTCGGCCACGCCTCGCCAGGTCGGCGGCCTCGTGTTGGTGCGTCCAGAGCCCGGAGATCCCCTGGTTCGCCAAGCGCGTAATCAGAAGGTCATGGACCCACTCCGGCCAGCGAACATTACCGGCTTGACGTGCGGGAACGTGCTCCACATGGGTGACTCGCTCATGGCGTGCGGGAACGCCGAGCAGGTGGTGGAGGAGTGGACCGACTCGGTGTGGGGAGGAAGCGGAGGAACTCACTGGTTTCCAGTCTGACATCCATGGGCAAAGTGGCCGGGAATCGTGATTTCGTATAGACACAAGCAGCGACCGTGGTTGAATGCCGCGCGTCGGGGTCGGGCAGTTCCACACTGCCAGGCCCGCAAGGGTACTTTCGCAGGCGAGGCGCTGGAGGATCTGTGGATCTGAAGTTGGATCACCACCAGGACGACCGACTCACCATCGTTGAGGTCGAGGGTGAGATCGATGTCTACACCGCGCCCAGGCTGCGTGAGCTCCTGATCGACCTGGTGAACAAGGGGAGCTACCACCTTCTCGTGAACATGGAGAAGGTCGACTTCCTCGACTCGACCGGTCTGGGCGTCCTGGTCGGCGGGCTCAAGCGGGTGCGGGCGCACGACGGCTCCCTCGAGCTGGTGTGCACGCAGGAGCGCATCCTGAAGATCTTCAGGATCACCGGCCTGACGAAGGTCTTCGGCATCTACGCTTCGGTCGACGAGGCCAAGGAAGCTCACGGCCGAGACAAGTAGTCATGGCAACCGTCGAGCTGACGTTCAGCGCTCTTCCCGCGCACGTGCGGACCGCGCGGCTGGTCGCCACGGCGATCGCGCGTCGGACCGGCGTGGAGGAGTCGCTCCTTGACGAGGTCAGGCTCGCCGTCGGTGAGGCTTGTTCCCGGGCCGTGGAGGCGCATCGCGCCCACTGCCCGGGGGAGCCGATCCGCATCGAGCTCAAGGACGACTCCGGGCGCTTCGAGGTCACGGTCAGCGACCAGGCTCCGAGCGACGAGATCAAGCAGGAGCAGCCTGTCGATCTCGGGGCGCTGTCCGATTCCTTCATGTCGGGCTTCGGCATCGCGGTGATCGCGGGCCTGGCCGACGACGTGGAGGTGTTCCCGAGCCCCAAGGGCATGCGCATCCGGATGAGCTGGCCCGCACCCACCAACGCGCGCGTGGTCTGACCCCGCGCCGGCCCCCGGAGAGCGGAACGGCAGCAGGCGTTCCCCGAAGCGTCGGCGACTCTCTCGCGTGAGGGCGGGACCCCCCGGGGCGTCGCCCCGAGTCAGGACCCGCCCCGCCGGGCGCCTTCTTCCCCTGGTTGGAAGGCGCCTGCCGGGACACCGCCAGACGCGGCGGAGGGCTGCGTCAAGGGTCTCTCCTCCCGTGTGCCCGGGGCTCGTCTCCAGGACTCCCCATGGCCGGGCAGGGGCCGCAGGAACGCCCCCAGGTGCCGATGACGGCGAGCCGTTTCCCTTAGGTGCCCGGGCGGCGGCACTGTCCGGGGCTCCAGGACGGGCGTGGGACGCATCGCCCACAGACGGCGGTCAAGGCGGGCGCAGACGACCCTCCCGTACGGCAAGCCGCCCCAGCCCCACCCGGGCCGCGGGGCGGGCGTCCCTCCAGGGAGACGCCGCTCCAGCGCGCGGGGCCGGGCGCCGTGACGCGGTCAGGTCCGGCCGGTCACGCCGATTCCCGCCCCGCACCGGTACGGCCAGTTACCACAGCAGGTAACCCCTATTCCGGTCCAGCCATAAATAGCTCCTGTGACGCCCGTAACCCGCCGGAAAATCTTCACTGTCAATACCAAACCGCCTCACTGTCAGGGACTCAGTGGAGGCACCGAAATTTGACGACCCCGAGAGCCTTCATATCCGCGGAACCCGTGCGTAGACTCCCGGCACCGGCCAAGGTGATCCGGCGCATCAGCGGGACTCAACCGGAAGCGGCAGCCCATAACCCGGACGCCGCTGACAGGCCCGCCGCATATCACAGCGCCGTCCGGGCAGGACGTACCCGTCTTGCCGAGGAGAACGGATGTCTAGGCTCTATCTGGCCGCCGAGCCAGCCTCAGCGCTGTCCCTGAGCGGAAACAATCTCACCATCGTCGTCGTGGTCGCAGCCGTGGCCCTGGTCGCGCTCGCCGTAGCCGGCGGCCTGGTGCGCGAGGTCCTGGCCGCCGACCAGGGCACCGAGCGCATGCAGAACATCGCGCGTGCCGTGCAGGAGGGCGCGGCGGCTTATCTGACCCGCCAGTTCAGAACGCTCGCGATCTTCGTGATCCTGATCCCGATCCTGTTGTGGTTCCTGCCAGGGACGACGGACGTGAAGATCGGGCGTTCCATCTTCTTCGTGGTCGGCGCCGGATTCTCGGCGCTGACCGGTTTCATGGGCATGTGGCTTGCCGTACGCGGAAACGTGCGTGTGGCGGCCGCGGCCCGGACGTCGGGCGAGAAGAAGGCGATGCGCATCGCCTTCCGCACCGGCGGTGTGGCGGGCATGTTCACCGTCGGTCTCGGCCTGCTGGGCGCGGCGGTCGTCGTGCTGCTCTACCAGGGCGACGCGCCGGGCGTGCTGGAGGGCTTCGGCTTCGGCGCGGCGCTGCTGGCGATGTTCATGCGTGTCGGCGGCGGCATCTTCACCAAGGCCGCCGACGTCGGCGCCGACCTGGTCGGCAAGGTCGAGCAGGGCATCCCCGAGGACGACCCGCGCAACGCGGCGACGATCGCCGACAACGTGGGCGACAACGTCGGCGACTGCGCGGGCATGGCGGCCGACCTGTTCGAGTCCTACGCGGTCATGCTGGTGGCCAGCCTCATCCTGGGCAAGGTGGCCTTCGGTGAGCAGGGTCTGATCTTCCCGCTCATCGTGCCGATGATCGGTGTCGTCACCGCCATCATCGGCATCTTCGTCACCCGCCTGCGCGACAAGGACCGCAACGGCATGGCGGCCATCAACCGCAGCTTCTTCATCTCCGCCGCGATCTCGGCGGTGCTGGTCTCGGCCGCGGCGTACTGGTACCTGCCGGCCAGCTTCGGCGAGCTGTCGGGCGCGACGGTGCAGTCCACCGCCGACCCGCGCGTCATCGCGATCGGCGCCGTGCTGATCGGTCTCGTGCTGGCCAGCGCCATCCAGATCCTCACCGGCTACTTCACCGAGACCAACCGGCGCCCGGTGAAGGAGATCGGCGAAAGCTCGCTCACCGGCCCCGCCACCGTCATCCTGTCGGGCATCAGCGTCGGCCTCGAGTCGGCGGTCTACTCGGCGCTCATCATCGGTGGCGCCGTCTACGGCGCGTTCCTGCTGGGCTTCGGAAACGTGACGATCGCGCTGTTCGCGGTCGCGCTGGCCGGCACCGGCCTGCTGACCACGGTCGGCGTCATCGTGTCCATGGACACCTTCGGCCCCGTCTCCGACAACGCGCAGGGCATCGCCGAGATGTCCGGCGACGTCGACGGCGACGGCGCGCGCGTCCTGACCAGCCTCGACGCGGTCGGCAACACCACCAAGGCCATCACCAAGGGCATCGCGATCGCCACGGCCGTGCTGGCGGCGACCGCGCTGTTCGGCGCGTTCCGCACCTCGGTGGAGGCGGAGCTGGCCGCCGCCACCGACTCGGTGAAGAGCGCGCTCGGCGCGTTCCAGACCTTCAACCTCGGCATCGACCAGCCGAACGTCCTGGTCGGCCTGGTGATCGGCGCCGCGGTCGTGTTCCTGTTCTCCGGCCTGGCGATCATGGCGGTCGGCAGGGCGGCGATGCGCGTGGTGTTCGAGGTGCGCGACCAGTTCCGCAACAACCCGGGCATCATGGACGGCAGCGTCAAGCCCGAGTACGGCCGCGTGGTCGACATCTGCACCCGCGACTCGCTGCGCGAGCTGGCCACGCCCGGTCTGCTGGCCGTCATGACGCCGATCGCGGTGGGCTTCGCGCTCGGGTACGCCCCGCTGGGCGCGTACCTGGCCGGCGCCATCGCCTGCGGCACCCTGATGGCGGTCTTCCTCGCCAACTCCGGTGGCGCCTGGGACAACGCCAAGAAGCTGGTCGAGGACGGTCACCACGGCGGCAAGGGCTCCGAGGCCCACGCCGCGACCGTCATCGGCGACACGGTCGGCGACCCGTTCAAGGACACGGCCGGTCCCGCGATCAACCCGCTGATCAAGGTGATGAACCTGGTGGCGCTGCTGATCGCGCCCGCCGTGGTGGTCTACGCCGGCAACGTCGCCGTCCGCGTCGGTGTCACCGTGGTCGCGCTGGTGGTCGTGGTGGCGGCGATCGTCGTCTCCAAGCGCCGCTCGGTGAGCATCGCGCCGGCGGAGACCAGCGAGAAGAAGCCGCAGACCGTCAGTTCCTGATCCGTTCCGCTCGTACGGCCCGCGTCCGGCTTCGGCGCGGGCCGTACGCGTGCCCGGGTGAAAACCGCGGCCGAAGCCGTGAGCGGCGTGTGGCGCCGGCCCCGGATGGTGGCCGGGCGGTGGAAACAGCCGGTGGTGGCGGGTCGGGGGAGGTAGCGGGAGTGGTCGGTGGGGGAAGCCGTGGAACCGGCCGTGGTGGAAGCCGGCGGGAGCGGCCGGTCGGTGGTCGAAGCCGCTGGAGAGTGGCCGAGGTCGGGCCAGATTCGGGACCCGGTGCGCTTACCGGGACGGCCGCCGCAGGTGGAAGACTGGAGGCATGGGAGAGCCTGCCAACTCCGGCGCGAAGACGCTGGTGATCATCTTGCTCGCCATGATGGCGATTCTCGCCCTCATCGCCGGTCTGGCCGTGTGGGCGTCGAACGGTGGCTGAGCACGTGCGCACACTGATCGTGCTGCGGCACGCCAAAGCCGCCCACATCGCCGGTCTGGCCGATCGTGAGCGTCCTCTCACCGACAGGGGTGAGCGTGACTCCGTCAAGGCGGGCGAGGCCATCAAGGCGCTCGGCCTGGCTCCCGAGCTGGTCCTGTGCTCTCCGGCCCTCCGCACCAGCAGGACCGCCGAGCTGGCCTTCCCCACGCTGGAGATCAGCTTCGAGCGTGACATCTACGAGGCCGACTCCGAGGACCTCTACGAGCTGATCCGCCGCCTCGACCCCGACGTCGAGACGCTGGTCCTGTGCGGGCACAACCCCGCCGTGCACGAGATGGCGCTCACGCTGACCAGCGGCGACTTCACGTTCAAGCCTGGCGCGTTCGCCGTGGTCGAGGTCGAGTCCTCGTGGGTAGACCTCTGGCCTGGGGAGGGACGCCTGGTCACGCACTGGGATCCCAAGGAGCACTGAACCGGGGGAGCGGATGCGGGGGGCGATCACCGCGCTGCGCGACGGGTTCCTGTCGCTGCCCGCCAAGCCCCCCTGGCGGTACGGCCTGCTGTGCGGCGTGGCCGTCGCGCTCCCGCTGGCGGTCGGCGCGCTGGCCGGGCGGCCGCGTGAGGGCGCGGTCGTCGCCCTCGGCGCCTACCTGACCGCCTTCGGCGACTCGTACGGCAAGCCGTACGGCGAGCGTGCCAAGAGCCTGTTCGGCACGGTGCCGCTGCTGGTCGTGGCCTTCTGGTTCGGCATCTTCCTGGCCGCGTACCCGTGGGCCGCGGTGTTCGGCGTCGGGCTGGCCGCCGCGGCGGGCGCGCAATGGAAGGCGATCGGGACGCCGCCGGTGCTGGCCGTGGTGGTCGGCTTCTACAGCGGCCTGCCGCTGGGTCTCGCCCCCGCGCTGCTGACCGGGCTCGGCGGGCTCCTGTACTGCGCGATCACGCTGGCGCCGTGGCCGCTGCGCCGGCTCGACCCGCTGAAGCAGGCGCTCGCCGCGGGGTGTACGGCGATGGCCGGGCTGCTGGACGGGTTCGACGAGCCGGAGGAGGACTGGGCGAGGCTCAGGCAGCGGGCGGCGGACGCGCTGGAGGAGGCGGAGACGGCCTCGGCCGCCTTCCACAGCCCCGAGGAGAGCGACCGCTCCCCTGACGCCTTCGTCTCGTCGTTGACCAGGATCTTCCACGAGAGCGTCGCCCTGCGTTCGCTGCGCGCCCAGGCGGTCACGGCAGGGGCGACGCCGCCGGAGCTGGACGAGGCGGTCGTCGCGCTGTCGACGGCGCTGCGCGGGGCCGGCGGGCACGACGTCACGCTCGACAGCAAGCAGGCGCTGGCGGCGGTGGCCGGCTTCGCCGAAGGGGTGACGGCCGTGCGCGACAGGTTGACGCCCGTCCAGCGGGCGATCCTGGGTCAGGTCCGCAGGTGCATGGACCGTATCGGCCTGGCGGTGCGGTCGCTGTCGGCGCATGCGCGTGAGGGGGTGTGGGCGCCGGCCACGCTGCCGCGCCTGACCTGGCAGGCGCCTTCGCTGACCGGCCACGACGCCGCGCACGCGGCCAGGTCGGGGATCGCGGTGGCGGTCTCGATGGCGCTCGTGGTGGGCCTGCACGAGAGCCACGGTAGGTGGCTGGTGTTCACGGTGCTGCTGGCGCTGCGGCCCACCTACGGCGACACCATCGACCGGGTGACGCTGCGGGTGGCCGGCACGGTGATCGGCTCCACGATGGCCGCGCTGCTGCTGGCCGCCGTGCCAGGGCACGCGACGCTGGTGGTGGTCGTGTGGGCGTTCGCGACGGTGGGGTTCGCGCTGAGGGAGGTCAGCTACGCCTACTGGTCGGTCTTCGCGACGCCGCTGGCGCTCATGCTGTCCGACTTCTCGGCGCGGCTCGACTGGGGCGCGGCCGGGCTCAGGGTGCTGCTCACCGTGTGCGGGGGCGTGCTCGCGCTGCTGGCGGCCAGGCTGCTGTGGCCGAGGGGCGAGGTGGGCAGGCTCAGGGAGCGGATGGTCGACCTGCTGCGGGAGCACGCGCGCATGGTCAGGGCGCTGGCCGGCCATGACCTGGCGGACCTGTCCGAGCACACGGAAGCGGCCGGTCAGGCGGCCGACCGGCTGCAGGCGTCCCTGGACACCGTCGACAAGGAGCCGGGCGGCCAGGCGCCCGAACGGCTGCGGCAGGCCTTGACCGACGCGCGCAGGCTGCGCGACGACGTGATCCTGCTGGGGGCCGTCATGAGGGGCGCGCCCGACGGGACGGACGCGACCGTCGCCGTGCTCGACGCCGTGGCCGACAGGATGGAGGCGGTGGCGCACGCCGTACGGCACGACACGGCGCCGCTGGAGACGGACGAACTGGACGTCAATCTCGCCGAGCTGGCCACCCGGATGGACGCGCTCATCGAGGAGGCGTCCGTCACGGACGACACGGCGGTGAAGCGGCAGCTGCGCCACGCGGTCACGGCGCATCCCGCGCTGCGGACCCTCACGGCGGACGCGCTGCGCCTGGCCACGGACGCCTGCCGGTGACGGCGGACGTGCTGCGCCCGGTGGCCGCTGACCTCCGGTGAAGGTCAGCGGGAGCCGCGGCGTGGCCGTCGAAGAGCGTCAGCGGGCGATCTGGTCCTCGGCGTCGGCGGCCTCGATCTCGTCGCGGGAGATGCCCAGCAGGTAGAGGATCGAGTCGAGGTAGGGCGTGTTGACGGCGGTGTCGGCGGCCTGCCGTACGACGGGCTTGGCGTTGAAGGCGATGCCGAGGCCCGCGACGCCCATCATGTCGAGGTCGTTGGCGCCGTCGCCGATGGCGACGGTCTGGCTGATCGGCACCCCGGCCTCGCGGGCGAACCGCTCCAGGGCGCGGGCCTTGCCGGGACGGTCGACGATCTCGCCGACCACCCTGCCGGTCAGCTTGCCGCCGACGACCTCCAGCGTGTTGGCCGCGGAGTAGTCGATGCCGAGGTCGCTCACCAGGGCGTCGGTGATCTGCGTGAAGCCGCCGCTGACGATGGCGAACCTGTAGTCGAGGCGCTTCAGGGTCCGCACCAGCGTGCGGGCGCCGGGGGTGAGCACGACCTCCTCGCGCACCTTGCGGAAGGTCTCCTCCGGCAGGCCGGCCAGCAGCTTGACCCTGCGGCGCAGCGACTCGGCGAAGTCGAGCTCGCCGCGCATCGCCTCCTCGGTGACCTTCGCGACCTCGTCGAGGCAACCCGCGTGCGCCGCGAGCAGCTCGATGACCTCGCCCTGGATGAGGGTGGAGTCGACGTCCATGACGATCAGCCGCTTGGCCCTGCGGGACAGCCCCGTGCGCTGGACGGCCACGTCCACCTTCTGGGCGGCGGCCTCCGCGGCCAGCTCCACCCGCAGCGCGTCGGGGTCGGCGCCGGACACCGACAGTTCGATGCACGTCACGGGCCACTGGGCGAGCCGCTCGATGCGGTCGATGTTCGCCCCGGCGGCGGCGATGCGCCCGGCGATGCCGCCGATCGCGGCCGGCGGCAGGGCGGCGCCGAGCACGCTCACCGACAGGCGGCCGCGGCGGCGCTTCTCCTTGGTCATGGAGCCGGTGGCGAGGTCGACCTCCATGCCGAGGTCCTCGGCCACCCGCTCGACAGCCGTCCACAGGGCGCCGATGGTGCCGCCCGTGCCGGTCGACGGGCCTCCCACGTAGGCGACGAGGACGCCGAGGGTGAGGCGGCCGCGGATGACGACCTGCTCGATGTCGGCCACGGTCACGGGGAAGCCCGCGAGCACCGAGAACAGTCGTGAGGTGACGCCGGGCCGGTCGGGGCCGGTGAGCGTGATCAGGAGCGTGCGCTGGTCCACATCAGGCCACGCTACTGGCACCCGTGCCGTGCTCCGCATCGAGGTTCACCATTCGGACGGCTGACCTTGGGCGTGTGGCCATCATGAGCTGCCTTCATAGGTTCATGCACCGCTACACCGTGGGACTGGCCCGCACGCCCGCCGATCTCCAGGCCGCCCAGCGCCTGCGTTACCGCGTGTTCGCCGAGGAGCTCGGCGCGCGGCTCGACTCGCCCGTCACGGGGTTGGACGTCGACCCCTTCGACGCCTACTGCGACCACCTGCTCGTCCGCTCGGGCGACGACGTGGTCGGCACCTACCGGCTGCTGCCGCCGAAGCGCAAGGACCGCCTCTACTCGGACACCGAGTTCGACCTGGCGGGCCTGGCCCACCTGCGGGACGACCTGGTCGAGGTCGGGCGTTCCTGCGTGCATCCCGACCATCGCGCGGGTGCGGTCATCGGGCTGATGTGGGCGGGCATCGCCCGCTACATGGCCGAGGGCGGCTACGGCTGGCTGGTCGGCTGCTGCTCGGTGCCGCTGCGGGACGCCGCGAACATCATGGGGCGGGCGCCGCTGGCTCCCGAGGAGTACCGGGTCAAGCCGCTGCTGCCGTGGACGGATCTCGGCGAGGGGTCGCCGGCGTTCGTGATGCCGCCGCTGCTGCGTGGCTACCTCCGGCTCGGCGCGTGGATCTGCGGCGAGCCCGCCTACGATCCGGCGTTCGGCTGCGCCGACTTCCTGGTGCTGCTGTCGATGGCCCGGGTGGACCAGCGCTACCTGCGGCACTTCCTCGGGGAGCCGTCATGAGCCCATGGTTCCCCACGTCCCCGTGCACGACCGCCAGGTGCGTGGACGTGCCCATGCGGGCCGCGGGTGTGCCGCGCCAGGTGCTGCGCGGGCTGGCGGTCATCGCGGTCGTCCTGGTGGGCGTGCCGCTCGCCCGCCTGGTCAGGGGTACGGCACGGCGGCGCGTGACGCTGGCGTGGTCGCGCACCCTGCTCAGGGCGCTGGGCGTCAGGGTGGAGGTGCGCCAGGGGTTCGCGTTCTTCGCCGGCGCCGTGCCGTCCGCCGAGGCGACGCCGGCACGGCAGACGGGTGACGGCCCCGGGTCGACGTCGGCACGGCAGGCAGATGATGCCCCCGAGGCGCGGCTGGTCGTGGCCAACCACATCTCCTGGCTCGACCCCCTGGTGGTCGCCGCCGCGCTGCCGTGCAGGCTGGTGGCCAAGAGCGAGGTGTCGGCGTGGCCGGTGGTCGGCGGTCTGGCCGCCGGGTCGGGCGCGCTGCCCATCGCCCGCGACTCGCTGCTCGACCTGCCCGGCGCGGTGGCCAGGATCGCCGACACGCTGCGGTCCGGCGAGACCGTCGCGGCCTTCCCCGAGGGGACGACGTGGTGCGGCAGGGGGAGCGGCACCTTCAAACCCGCGGTCTTCCAGGCCGCCGTCGACGCGGGCGTCAGCGTCACGCCGGTGGCCATCGCCTACCGGGAGGCGGACGGGCCGAGGACCACCGCTCCCGCGTACGTCGGGGACGACACGCTGGCCGCCTCCGTGCTCAGGGTGCTCGCGGTGCGGCGGCTCGTCGTCGAGGTCACCGTGCTGCCGCCGGTGAGCGCGGCCGACCGGAGGGAGCTCGCGGGTCTGGCCGAGGCCGCGGTGGCGTCCGCGACGGGACGCCTCCCGCTGCCCCGTCACACGTCCACCCCGGCCCTCGCGTGACCGGCCGCGGCGCGCGGGGCCGGCAGGGGACGGGCCGGGCATGGGAACGCCCGCTCCCGGCCAGGCGGAAGCGGGCGTCTGCTCCGGACGGCGTCAGCGGACGACCGTGGTCCTGGCCTGCTTGACGAAGCCGAACCCGGGAACGCCCAGCCGGTCGAGCTCCTCCTTGCTGAGGTTCTCCATGCCGGTCTCGACGTTGTAGGAGACCACCCCGAGGACGGCCTTCTGCGTGCCCGACGCGGTCTTCGTCAGCCGGGCGTCGAAGACCATGGCGATCGACTCGCCCTTCTTCACCGTGGCCGGCAGGACGCAGAACAGGTCACGCTTGATCAGCTCGCAGGCCGTGTCGTCGACGCTGGTCCGGTAGGTGACCTTGCGCAGGTCGACACCCTTGGGGAAGAGGCCGCCGACGAACCAGGTGCCCGCGGTCGCCTCGTGCGGGCCGGTGTTGACGGCCGTGATCGTGTAACGGACCTTGCCGCCGCGCTTCGCCTTCTTGGTCGCCGTGAGCTTGACGTCGAAGGTGGAGAACGGGTCGGCGGCCGACTTCGCGACCGCGGCGGCCGCGACGGGCGCCGTGGGGGCGGCCGAGACCGGCGCTGCGCTGAAGACAAGGGCGCCCGCCACCGGGGCGGCCACCAGGAAAGAAGCGATGCGGCGCATTCACGTCTCCGATGAGGAAGAGGACGAGGATGCCCAGAAATATGAGCCCCCGTTAAGACCGCAGCTTTTTATCACGTTTGGCCAGGAAAGATCTACCTATTTGGGGGAGAGGAGGAGGTGCGAGTCGCCGAATTCATGCCACAAATAGCCCTCTTGCAGGGCAACCGCATAGGAACGTGCCAACATCTCCTCGCCCGCGATCGCGGCGAGCATCATGAGATGCGTCGAGCGCGGCTCGTGCAGCCCGGTGATGAGCCCGGTGACCGCCCTCACGCCCCGCTCCGGCGTCACGAGGTGGTCGGTCCAGCCGGAAGCCGCGCCGACCAGCCCGTCGGAGCCCACCGCTGTCTCCAGCGCCCGCACGACCGTCGTGCCGGCCGCGACGACCTTCCCGCCCTCCGACCGGGTCAGGTTCACCAGGTGCGCCGTCGAGGCCGGGACGGCGAAGCGCTCGGCGTAGGGCGGCTCGTCCTTCTCCACCGAGGCGACGCCGGTGTGCAGGGTCACGGGCGCGACCCGGACGCCGCGGGCGACCAGCTCGGTCACCAGCGGCGACGTGAACGGCCGGCCCGCGCTCGGCATCTCGGCGCTGCCGGGCACCGTGGCGAACACGGTCTGGTAGTCGGCGAGGGGCCAGTCCCTGTCGACGTAGGAGTAGCGGATCGGCACGCCGTACGACATCAGGTACTCCTCCACGTCGCGGTCGAGCGCGGCCCGCCAGAGGCGGGGCGTCTCCCGGGCGAGGAGCCGCAGCGTCGCGCCGCCGGGCAGCGGCAGCCACTCGCCCGCCGCGCCGCCCCCGTAGGGCTCGAACGACAGGCGGCGCAGCTCCACCAGCCACGTGCCGTCTTCGCGCGCGGTGGAGAAGTGCACGGCCAGCCGGTCGAGCCGGACGGCCGCGGGCAGGGTGGCCGAGTTGTTCACCACCACCAGGTCGCCGGGCGCCAGGAGGGCCGGCAGGTCCGCGAACGTGTGGTGGGAGTCGCCCGCCTCGTCGGACACCAGCAGCCGTACGGCGTCGCGAGCCACGCCCCGTGCCTCGGGCGGCTCGTGCGCGGCCGGCACGTCGGGAAGCGCGAAGTCAGTGGTCACGGTGCGCTCCGGAACTCATGACAGGGCCACCCTGCCGCTGGCGGGACGGCGCTCGACCAGCTCCCGCAGGGCGGCGGCGACGGTCGCGGGGTCGGCCGCGCCGGCGGCCTCCTCGGCGCCCACGGCGTCGGCGAGCATCCTGGTGTTCATCTCGCCCGGGTCCACCCACCAGACCGCCACGTCGGGCTCCTCGGCGGCCAGCACGTTCGACAGCTGGTCGAGGGCCGCCTTCGTCGCGCCGTACCCGCCCCAGCCCTCGTAGGCGCCGGTGGCGGCGTCGGAGGTGACGTTGACCACGGCCCCGTGGCGGCGGCGCAGCGCCGGCAGCGTGGCCTGCAGCAGCCCCAGCGGCGCGACCACGTTGGTCGACAGCAGGGCCGTGAAGACGTCGAGCGGGTAGTCGGCCAGGCGCGGCAGCGGGGTGGCGCCGAGCCCGCCGGCGTTGTTGACGAGGAGGTCCAGCTCGGGCACGGCCGCCGCCAGCGCGGCCCGGTGCGCGGGATCGGCCACGTCGCCCGCGATGGCCGTCGCGCCCAGCTCGGCGGCGGCCTTCTCCAGCTCCTCGGCACTCCTGGCGGTCAGGACGAGCTGCCAGCCCGCGGCCGACAGCGATCGGGCGAGTTCGAGACCGAGCCCGCGGGAAGCGCCGGTGATGAGTGCGGTGTTCGTCATGAGGACACGGTAGGAAGCGCGCCCGTTCGCGGCATCGGGCGAGCGGCCGATGTCGTGGTGAGCACTTCGACCTAGGACCGTAGGCTGAGGACCGTGAGCCCCGAATCCGACATCCTGCGAGCGGTGAGCTCAGCCGTCCTGGCCGTCACCCGGCACCTGTCGGTGCGGGAGGTCCTGCAGGTCATCGTCCGCTCGGCGCAGCAACTGCTCAACGCCAGGTACGCGGCGCTCGGCGTGCCCGACGAGGACGGCTCCTTCGCCGAGTTCGTCGCCGAAGGGCTCACCGACAAGCAGTGGGAGGCCATCGGCCCGCTGCCTCGCCAGCATGGCATGCTCGGCGCGATGCTGCGCGACGGGGTCCCCGTCCGGATCCCCGACCTGCCGAAGGACTCCAGGTTCGAGTACTGGCCCAAGGCGCATCCGGTGATGCGCGACTTCCTCGGTGTGCCGATCCTCGACGGCGGCGAGGTGCTGGGCATCATCTTCCTGGCCAACAAGAAGGTGCCGGGCGGGTTCACCGAGGACGACGAGAAGCTGCTGACGATGTTCGCGGCGCACGCCGCCCTCGCGCTGACCAACGCCCGCCTCTACGAGCGCGGGCGCGAGCTGGCCATGCTCGAGGAACGCAACCGGATGGCCCGCGAACTGCACGACGCGGTCACCCAGAAGCTGTTCTCGCTCCGGCTGACCGCGCAGGCCGCCCACGCCCTCCTGCCGGTCGACCAGGACCGCGCCGCGGTCGAGCTCGACCGGGTGCAGCGCCTGGCCGGGGAGGCGCTGGCCGAGCTGCGCGCCGTCATCGTCGAGCTGCGTCCGGCCGAGCTCGACCGGCACGGGCTCGCCGAGACGCTCCGCAAGCACGTACGGCTGCTCGACCGGCTCCAGCCGTTCCGGGTGACCTTCGAGGGCGACGACCTGCCGCCGGTGCCCGCCGACATCGAGGTGGCGGTGCTGCGCGTGGCCCAGGAGGCGCTCCACAACGCGCTGCGCCACGCCGGCGCCGACCGCGTCGAGGTGCGGCTCTCGCACGCCTCGGGCAAGCTGGTCCTCCAGGTGCGCGACCAGGGCGAAGGGTTCGACGACTCCGCACGACAGCGGGGCCTCGGGCTGGCCTCGATGAGCGACCGCGCCGAGTCGGTCGGCGGGAAGGTGACCGTGACGTCGGAGCCCGGCCGGGGCACGACGGTGCGCATGGAGGTGGACGTGTGATCCAGGTGCTGATCGCCGACGATCATCCAGTCGTACGGCAGGGCCTGCGCACCTTTCTCGACCTGCAGGACGACATCACGGTCGTCGGCGAGGCGGGAGACGGGCAGGAAGCGGTGTCCCTGGTGGAGCGGCTGCGTCCGGACGTGCTGCTGCTGGATCTCAAGATGCCGGTCCTCGACGGCCTCGGCACCCTCCAACGGCTCGGCGGCTCCCCGACCAGGATCCTGGTGCTGACCTCGGTGAGCGACCGGTCCGACGTGGGCCCCGCGATGCGGGCGGGGGCGTCCGGGTTCCTCTACAAGGACGTCGACCCGAACGCGCTCGTCCAGGCGGTGCGGGCGGTACACGGGGGACAGGTGCTGCTGGCCCCCGAGGCGGCGTCGGCCATGATGGCCGCCGAGTCCACACCGGTGCCGCTGACGGAACGGGAGCGCGAGGTGCTCAAGCTGATCGCGGCCGGGCGGTCGAACAAGGAGATCGCCAGGGACCTGGCCGTGGCGGAGAAGACCGTCAAGACGCACGTGTCGAACGTGCTGATGAAGCTCGGCGTCCAGGACCGGACCCAGGCGGCGCTCTACGCCGTACGCCACGGCCTGGCGTGACGCCCGCCGTCCGACGCCTCCACCCGACCCCGACCCCGGCACGTTCCGACCCCGGCAGGTTCTGACCCGGGCACGTTCCGGCCCAGGACATGTCTGACCCGGGCACCTTGTGACCCGGGCACCTTGTGAACCGGGCACCTTGTGACCCGGGCACCTTGTGACCCGGGCACCTTCTGACCTGGGCACCTTCTGACCCGGACATGTTGACCCGGGCATGTTTCTGGCCCAGGAAAGACCTGAGCCCCCGGACAGACGTGCTCGTCCGGGGGCCCCGCGCCGCCGGGAACCTCGACCGGTTCCCTGGACGCGTCAGGTGTCCTTCTTCTCGTTCCGCTCCACCCGCGTGGGAGACGGCGGGTTCCACTTCGGCGGGGGCGGCGGCGGGGGCGGCGTGTAGGTGCCGGTGCCCGTGCGGCGCTTCTTCTGCGGCCAGACGATCTTCGTCGTGGTGCTCTTCATGAACAGATGGCCCTTGAGGCCCATCCGGGCGAGCTCTTCCTCGTCGAGGTTCTCCGCGCCGGTCGGCAGGTCGTAGGCGACGACGCCGAGCCTGGCGGCGGCCGTGCCCTTGGTGGTCTTCTTCAGCGTCAGCTGGAAATTGAGCCACGTCGTGCCGCCCACCGGCACCTGGTACTTCGGCACGCACAGGAAGACCTGGTCCTGCCAGACGCACGAGGTGCCCTTCGGGCCGCCCCACTTCAGGGTCGGGACGACACCCTTCGGCACGAAGCCCCCGATGCCGAAGTAGTCGGCGTCGTAGGGGCCGAGGTTCTTGGCCTTGATGAGATATGTGATCTTGCCGCCGCGCTTGGTGGCCTTGTTGTACGTGACCTTCACGCTGAACTTGGAGAACGGGTCCTTCGCCGCCGTCGCCGTCGTGGCGGCCGCCGCGAGTCCGGCCGGAGGCGTGACGGCCGCCGCCGCGGGCGCCGCCACGGCCAGCGGAGTCAGCGGCGCGACCAGGCCGAGCCCTATGAACATGCCGATTGCTCGGCGCATTGGGTTGCTCCCCCCTAACGGAACTGGAAATCCCCCATTGTCTAGTGGATTATTGCCCACGGCAAAGATTTCGCAAAGAGTGATGATCTATCGTGATATGACGTTGCTTGCACACCGTGCAGCGAGCCCGTCACTCTTGCGACTGGGGGAACGCACGAGGGGGAGGGCTCAGGTGCCTGACAAGCACCCGTTACAGCCAGGAGACCCGGCTGAGCTGGGTCCGTACCGGCTGCTCGGGCGGCTGGGCAAGGGCGCGCAGGGCATCGTCTACAAGGCCGAGGGCCCGGACGGCGAGCTGGTCGCGATCAAGCTGCTCAACACCAGGCTCGACGCGCCCGGCATCGACGCCGAACGCTTCATGCGCGAGGTCGCGGCCGCCCGGCGGGTGGCGCAGTTCTGCACCGCGCAGGTGCTCGGCGCCAACATGGACGGCGAGCAGCCGTACATCGTCAGCGAGCTGGTCGAAGGCGTCTCGCTCCAGCGTGTGGTGCAGATGGACGGCCCGCGCTCGGGCGGCGCCCTCTACCGGCTCGCCGTCGGCACCGTCACCGCGCTCGCGGCCATCCACCGCGCGGGCATCGTGCACCGCGACTTCAAGCCGAGCAACGTGCTGCTGGGCCCCGACGGCCCCCGCGTGATCGACTTCGGCATCGCCCGCGCGCTCGACTCGTCCATGACGCTCAGCAGCGGGGTGGTCGGCACGCCCGCGTACATGTCACCCGAGCAGATCTCCGGCGAGCGGGTCGGGCCCGCCAGCGACATGTTCAGCTGGGCCCTGACGATGACGTACGCGGCCACCGGCGCGCCCGCGTTCGGCCAGGACAGCCTGCCCGCCGTCATCTACCGGGTGATGAACGACCAGCCGAATCTGTCGGCGTTCCCCGACAGCCTGCGGCCGCTGGTGCAGGCGTGCCTGAGCAAGCGGGCCGACGAGCGGCCCACGGCGGCGGAGGCGCTGTTCTCGCTCCTGGAGAACCAGGGCGCCGCCGCCGAACGGGACGCCGAGGTGGCGATGACCACCGGGTCGCAGATGGCGGCCGAGGAGGTGGCCAACCCCGCGCTCTACGAGTCCCTCCCGGACGGCTGGTCGAAGCCGCAGGACCCGTCCGTCAACCGCTGGGCCGCCCCGGCCGACCCCGGAGAGGGCCACTCTGACGACCCCTCCGCGTCCGCCCGGCCCGCGGCCGCCCCTCCCGCGGGTCACCCGGACGGGAGCCAGGGCCCGCCCGCGCCGTCGAACCCAGGCGGCTGGGCGAGCCCGTCGGACTCCGGCGGCTGGGCCAACCCCTCGGGCGCCGCCTACATCCCACCGCAGGGCTCCGTGCCCCCGCAGCCGGGCCCCTACCACCAGGCCCCCACGGGCCCGCCTCGCCCCGGCCCGCCTCACCCTGGTCCTGCTTACTCCGGCCCTGCTCACTCGGGACCTGTTCATTCCGGGGCGCCTTATTCCAGTCCTGGTCACTCGGGCCCGGTTCATCCTGGGGCGTCTCATTCCGGTCCTGGTCACTCGGGGCCACCTCACCCGGGCCCCGTTCACCCTGGGCCGCCTCACCAGGGCCCCGCCCAAGGTGGGTCGCCTGCTCATCCCGGTGTGCCCGGACAAGGCGGAACTCACCCCGGGCCGCATCACCAGGTGCCTGGTCGCGCTGACGCGCCCGAAAACGGTCCCGCCCACCCCGGGTCGCCTCATCAGGGGTCCGCTCACCCCGGCGTGCCCGGACAGGCGTCCGCCTATCCCGGGTCGTCTCCCTCCGTCCCCGCGCAACCCCAGGGACCGCCCGGCGGGGCGCCGTACCAGAACGCGCCGCACCAGGGCACGCCGCATCAGGACGCGCTGTACCAGAACGCGCCTCATCAGGCCGCGTCACACCAGGGCGCGCCGTATCAAGGCGCGCCTCACCAGGGGCGGACACCTCCCGGGGCGCCGCCGCAGAGGGGCGGTCCCTCGGGCGACCCCCCGCGCGCGGAGTCGCAGGGCCAACCCGGGCGCGACAACGACAACGATGCCTTCTTCAGGGAGACCAGGCCCGAGGAACAGCGCGAGGACAGCTCGCGCCGCCGCAGGGCGGTCATGGTCGGCGGCGCGCTGCTCCTCGCGCTCGCGCTGGCCGCCGGCGTGCTGCTGTTCGTGCCGCGGACGTTCGAGGGCCAGGAGAACCCGGCGCCGACCCCGCTGGCCCAGGGATCCAACACAGCCCAGCCCTCGCCTCCTGTCTCCCCCTCGGCGTCCGTGCCGGTCTCGCCGGCCGTCTCCGGATCGCCGGCCGTCTCCGGATCCCCGGCGCCCACGCCGACGGTCCCGCCCCTCGAGTCGCCGCAGGCCCTGCCCGCGCTCGGCAAGCAGGACGGCAAGTCGCTGTCCGGGCACAGCGAGCCGATCCAGTCGCTGTCCGCGATCATGGTCGGGGACGACCAGCGGTTCGTGTCAGGCGGGCAGGACGGCGTGCTGCGCGTCTGGGACCCGGTCAAGCGCACCACCATCGCCAAGCTGCGCGGCCACGACAACGACATTTACGCGGTCGCCTGCGTCACCGTCGGCTCCACCCCGATGGCCGTGACGGGCGGTTACGACCACACCGTCCGCCTGTGGAACCTGAAGACCCGCAAGGGCACGGTCCTCGGCAGGCATCCGATCGCCGTGTTCGCGGCCGCCGTGAGCAAGGTGGACGGCCGCTACATCGCGGTCACCGGCGACGGCGACGGCATGCTGCGGTTCTGGGACCTGAAGAAGCGCCGGCAGATCGGCTCCGTCAAGGCGCACAGCAAGGACGTCAACTGGCTGAGCGTCGGCCGCGTGGGTGACCGCCCCGTGGTGGTCTCGGCCAGCGAGGACAAGACGCTGCGGGTGTGGGACCTGGCCAAGCGCAAGGCGTACGGCAAGACGTACAAGGGGCACAGCAAGGCCGTCTTCTCCGTCGCGGTGGGACAGGTGGACGGCAAGGCCGTGGTGGCCTCGGGCGGCAAGGACGAGAAGATCCGCCTCTGGGACCCGAAGACCGGCCGCTCGATCGGCAAGCCCCTGTCCGGCCACTCGAACAACGTGTACTCGCTGTCGTTCGGGTCCGTGGACGGCAAGGCGGTGCTGGCGTCGGGCAGCACGGACGGCACGATCCGGCTGTGGGACCCGCAGAGCCGGCAGGCGCTGGGCGGCTCGGTGAAGGCCCACTCGGGCGGGGTGTACGCGGTAGCGGTCACCCCGGTGGAGGGCGCCCCTGCGGTGGTGTCGGCCGGAAAGGACAAGCGCATCAAGATCTGGCGCTTCGCCTCGACCTCCTGACCCACCGCAACGCCCCAGCCATAGGACACACCCGGGGATGGGGATCGGCCGCGCGGGAGAGTTTCGCGGCGGGATCGGGCGTGTGGGGAGCTCCGTGTGGGGTCGGCCGTGCGGGAGAGTTCCCGTGGCGGGGTCGGCCGTGTGGGGAGCTTCGCGAAGTGGGATCGGCCGCGCGGTCGGGGCGAGACCTGGCCAGCCGGGGAATCTCGAGCGGAAGGGGCACCGGGGAGCCCGGCGGTGGGGTCGGCCAGGTGGCGGTGGGGTAGGGAACGGTCGTCTGGGGCTCGGCGGTGGGATCGGCCAACGGGTCGTCCGGGCTGGGTGGCCTGAACGGGTGGTCCGGGCTGGGGTGGCCAGGTGGGGAATCCGGGGATGGGGGCACGTGACGGCGGCCGGCCACGTGCGCTGGAGGAGCGTCTCCCCGGACGGGCGGCGGCCGGTGACCGGGGTGGGCTGTCGGCGGCTTGCCGTACGGGAGGCTCACAGGACGGGCCGGAGGAGGCTCGCCGGACGGGCGTCAGGAGGCTCGCGAGGCTGGGCGGTGGAGGCCCCAGGGCGCCGGGTGGATCTAGTGGTGTGGTTCGAAGACGGCGTGGTGGGCGGAGATGAGGGCGCGGCGGACCGCGGCGTCGAGGGTGCGGAGCGCCGTCGCGCGGGTGGCGATCTGCGCGGACGTCAGCCCCCGCTCGTCGGCCTGCCGCAGGGCCGCCGACAGGCGGGCCGCCAGCGCCGACACCCGGTGGGCGCGCGGCGGGTAGCCGGGGGCCAGCTCGCCACTGTCGTGCAGCCGTCCGGGGTGTCCCTGCGCGGGCCCGCCCACGCCCGCCAGCGCCTCGGTGGCCTCGCGCATGGCGCCGGTCAGCTCGCGTTCGGCCTCGGCCAGCGACGGCAGGTCGGCTCGCGGCGGCCCCGACTCGTGCACGGAGAGGCGCACGCCCACGTAGGAGGATCCGCGCAGGTCCGGTGCCGGGACGAGCCCGATGACCCGCTCGTTCAGCACCGCTATCGCCGCCTCGCCCGCTTCGACGGCGGCCGCGTTGAAGTCCGGCGGCCCCGACAGTCCGAGCGGGTCGCCGGGAGCGGGAAGCGCGAGACGTAGTTCGGTGAGACCATCGACACGCAGCTCGGCCAGATACGCGCGGAGCGGCAGCGAGCCGACCACGACCGGTCCGGCCAGCCGCTCCACCTGGTCGGCGGCCTCGTCGAGGCCCACGTGTCCGGTCAGCCAGGCGTTGCCCCACGCGACGAGCGGCAGTGAGATAGGCGTTTGATGGCGCACCGGTCCACGATATGCGCTCGCCCTGCAATAGGTTTGTCCCGAGCGTTCGACTGGGAGGGATCAGCGATGGGTGGTCAGGTGCTGCGGCTCCAGGATGTCGGCGTCCGGCGCGACGGATCGGCCCTGATACGCGGCGTCGACTGGGCGGTCAACGAGGACGAGCGTTGGGTCGTCATCGGGCCGAACGGCGCGGGCAAGACCACGCTGCTGCAGGTCGCCGCCACGTTGCTGTTCCCCAGCGAGGGTGTGGCCGAGGTGCTGGGTGAGCGGATCGGCCAGACCGACGTGTTCGACCTGCGTCCGCGCATCGGCCTGGCCAGCTCGGCGCTGGCGGAGAAGGTGCCCGCCGAGGAGAAGGTCATCGACCTGGTGCTGACCGCCTCCTACGCGATTCTCGGCCGGTGGACGGAGGAGTACGACTCCCACGACGTCACCCGCGCCGTCGAGCTGATCGACATGATGGGTGTCGCGCACCTGATCAGGCGGCGTTTCGGCACCTTGTCGGAGGGTGAGCGCAAGCGCGTCCAGATCGCCCGCGCCCTCATGCCGGACCCGGAGCTGCTGCTGCTCGACGAGCCCGCCGCCGGGCTCGACCTGGGCGGGCGCGAGGATCTGGTGCGGCGGCTGGCGACGCTGGCGGGCGACCACCGCTCCCCGACGATGGTGCTGGTCACCCACCACGTGGAGGAGGTGCCGGCCGGGTTCACCCACGCGCTGCTCATGCGCCACGGATCCGTCGTCACCCAGGGGCCGATCGAGCACGTGTTGACCGCCGACAACCTCTCGCGGACGTTCGGGGTGCCGCTGGTCCTCGACCGCAACGCCGAGGGTCGCTGGTACGCCAGGCCACAGTAGCTTTTGTGCGGTTGACGGCTTCGGCAAGCCGGAACCAAATATCATCTGCGGAGTCGGCCCCGACGACTCCCGGAGTGTGGCCATGGGCACCGAGCAGCTGATCGTCGCGCTTGTCATGGTCGCCGTGGTGGGGTTCGCGCTGGTGCGGACCATCCGCATCATCCCGCAGGCCACGGCGGCGATCATCGAACGGCTCGGCCGCTACCATCGCACGCTCACTCCCGGGCTGAACCTCGTCGTGCCGTTCATCGACAACATCAAGGAGATGATCGACCTGCGGGAGCAGGTCGTGTCGTTCCCCCCGCAGCCGGTCATCACGTCCGACAACCTCGTCGTCTCCATCGACACGGTCATCTACTTCCAGGTGACCAATCCCAGGGCGGCCACCTACGAGATCGCGAACTTCCTCGTCGGCGTCGAGCAGCTGACCGTCACGACGCTGCGCAACGTCGTCGGCGGGATGGACCTCGAGCGGACGCTCACCTCGCGCGAGGAGATCAACACCGAGCTGCGCGGGGTGCTCGACGAGGCGACGGGCAAGTGGGGGATCAGGGTCAACAGGGTCGAGCTGAAGGCCATCGACCCGCCGGCGTCCATCCAGGACTCGATGGAGAAGCAGATGCGGGCCGACCGCGACAAGCGGGCCGCGGTGCTGGCGGCGGAGGGTCAGAAGCAGGCGGCGATCCTGACGGCCGAGGGGGAGAAGCAGGCGGCCGTGCTGAGGGCCAGGGGCGAGGCGGAGGCGGCGGTCCTGCGCGCGCAGGCCGAGGCGGAGGCGGCGGCGATGCGGGCCAAGGGGCAGGCCGACGCGATCGGGATGGTGTTCAGGGCGATCCACGAGGGCAAGCCGGACGAGCGGCTGCTGGCCTACCAGTACCTGCAGATGTTGCCGGAGATCGCCAAGGGCGATGCGAACAAGCTGTGGATCGTGCCGTCGGAGATGGGCAAGGCGCTGGAGAACCTCGGCGGCCTGTTCGGCGGTGCCAAGGACAAACCGGAGTAGGCCACGGGCAAGCCGGAGTAGGCCGTGCGCCGCTGTCGGGCCCCGGCGTCGCCGTTCCCGCGCGCCTGGAGCGGTGGCGACCGGATCATGCGGTGACCCGTGATGCGCGGAGAGTGCCCACCCCGGGCGCGGGCAGCTGACGTGTGACGTCTAGGCTCTGGCCGACGTGCATACGGAACGTGAAGGGGGCGGGACGTGACTCCGTGGGAAGCGGTCGCGGTCTGTGCGGCCGGAGTCGCAGCCGGGGCCATCAACGCCGTCGTCGGCTCGGGATCGCTGATCACCTTTCCCACGCTGGTGGCCGTCGGGGTCGACCCTGTCACGGCCAACGTCTCCAACAACATCGGCCTGGTCCCCGGCTCCTTCACCGGCGCGTACGGCTACCGCGCCGAGCTCAAGGGCCAGCGTGACCGCCTGGTCAGGCTGGGCACGGGCTCGGCGCTCGGTTCCCTGGTGGGCGGCCTGCTGCTGCTGGTCCTCGATCCTGCCGTCTTCCAGGTCGTCGTCCCCGTCCTGATCGCGATCGCCTGCGTGCTGGTGGTGGTGCAGCCGAAGCTGAACGGCTGGCTGGCCGCCCGGCGCGAGCACGCCCACCCGGACGGCGGCCCATGGCTGTGGATGGGCGTGTTCGGCGCGGGCGTCTACGGCGGCTACTTCGGCGCCGCCCAGGGGGTGCTGCTCATCGGCCTGCTGGGCAGTTTCCTGGACGACGGCCTGCAGCGCGTCAACGCGGCCAAGAACGTCCTGTCGCTGATCGTCAACGCCACGGCCGCGGTCCTGTTCACGATCATCGCGCCGGTGGACTGGTGGGCGGTGCTGATGGTGGCGCTCGGCGCCACGCTGGGCGGGTTCCTCGGCGCGAAGGTAGGCCGCCGGCTGCCCGCGCCGGTGCTGCGCGGGTTCATCGTGTGCGTGGGGATCGTCGCCATCATCAAACTGGTGTACGGATAAATCCCTGGTAAATGGGTATAAATCAGGGCATGAAGGGTGATCGGGTCGAGATCGTGATCGACGCGGGGGGTACCCCGCGCACCTACGAAGTGATCGCCACCAAGGCCGGCCGGCGGGTCGAGGTCGCGACCAGGCGCGGCCTCGTCGAGGTCAGCGAGGTGACACGAAGCGGCACGGCCGTACGCACCGCCCGCTTCATGTCCAGCAGGATCCTCGCCCTCGTCGAGCACCCCGCCGACGCGCCGCGTCCGGCGGCTCAGCGGAAGTCGGCCGCGTGATCGGCGGCCCATGCGGCGAATGACCGGGCGGGGCGCCCGGTCAGCCGTTCCACCGCGTCGGTGACCTGCTCAGGAGCGGCGACGAAGCCGCCCCAGGCGGCCACGGCCTCCCGCGCCAGCACCGGGTCACCCCACACCGTGGCCAGCTGCGTCACGGCCTCCTCAGGCGGCATCTCCTCCCACCGCACCTCGCGTCCCACGGCCGCGCCGATGATCCGCACCTGCTCGGCCTGGGTGACGGCGGCCGGCCCGCTGAGCACGGGAGCCTGCCCGACGAGCTCGTCCGACAGCAGCGCCTTCACCGCGACGGCGGCGATGTCGGCCTCGTGGATGAGGGAGCGGGCGGCCTGGCCGTACACCCATCGGACGGTGCCGGCGCGGACCGCGTCGGCCCAGCCGAGCGTGTTGGCGGCGAACCCGCCCGGCCGCAGGAACGTCCACTCCAGCGGCGAGGCGCTGATGAGCCGTTCGAGGTCCTTGTGGAACATCGTGGAGTCCTCGGGCAGGTTCGCCGACAGGTAGACGACACGGCGGGCGTGCGCGGCGACCAGGTCGACGACCTTGGCCGCGGTCTCGGCCGCGAACCCGGGCCAGACGAGGAAGACGCCGTCGACGCCGTCGAGGGCGCCGGACAGTGAGGCGGGGTCGGTGAGATCGCCGGTGACGACCTCGACGCCGGCGGGGAAGGCGGCCTTGGCGGGGTTCCTGACCAGCGCCCGCACCTGGGCGCCCGCGGCGGTGAGCTGGGAAACGGCGTGGCGACCGACGTTGCCGGTCGCTCCGGTGACGAGAATCATGCCGACGACGTTAGGAGTTCAACAAAGGTTCAAGTCAACGGCCGCACCTGAATCGTGCCGTCCTCCCGTACCCGGGTCTCGAAGATGGGCGCGGGCGCGGTGGCGGGGCCGTGCTTGACCGAGCCGTCGCCCAGCCGGAACGTGCTGCCGTGCCAGGGGCACACCACGCACGGCACGCCGTCCTCGAGGACGATCCTGCCCTGGTGGAGCGGGCCCGCCAGGTGCGAGCACTGGTCGGCGAGCACGGTGACGCCACCGCCGTGACGCAGCACGAACAGCTGGATGTAGCCCAGCCTGCGGGCGACCGGCCTGCCCTGCGGCAGGTCGTCGATCCGGCACAGGTCGTGCCAGCCCAGCGGCACCAGGTGCGCGACCTGCTCGGCGTGGTTGGCGCCCGACGCCTGCCGGTAGGCCAGATGCCCGCCGAGGTAGCCGCCGACCGTGGCCGCGCCGAGCCCCGCAAGGGACAGCGCCTTGCCGCCGCTCTCGCGTCCGGCCAGCCGCAGCAGGAGGGACCCCGAGAAGAGCCCCACCGCGGCCAGGTTCACCATCATGTGGACGAAGCCCACTCGCTGCTGCTCGCGGTGGAGCGAGGACCAGTCGGTGAGCCCCGCGGCGGCCGTCGGCAGCGCGCTGCCGAGCCCCGCGGCGATCAGGGTACGCGTGGCGCGCGGGTCGGCCTTCACCAGGTCGAGCAGGGCGGCCGACACCCAGCAGCCGATCGTCACCGTGGTCAGCGGCGGGTGCAGCGGCTTGCCCATGGGCACGCCGTGCAGCCAGTCGCGGAGCCCGCCGGGGCCGATCTTCTCGCGGACGAATTTCGCCAGCGCGTGGATCGGCCGGTCCATCGTCCTGCTCTTCTCGAGCCGATCGGCCAGATCGACCGGGCCGGCCAGCCTGACTTTCTCCTTCACGACCGGACCCCTACCCCGGCGGTCAGGGGATCACTCGGCGAGGTGGCCCCGGCTGACCGAGAGGTCGACCAGTTCGTAGGCGTAGGCGCCGAGCGACGCCGACCCCTCCTCGATGATCTTCACCTTCTCCCGCACCTGGTCGGCCCGCACCTTGAACAGCGGCCACGTGCCGCCCTCGGTGTGGTGGTTGGCCAGGATCGGGGCGAAGCGGTCGAGCGCCTTGGCGAAGCGCGCCTCCACCGTCTCACGCGCCTCGAACTCCTCCCACAGCTGCCTGAAGACGCTCGCCTGGTCGGCCGGGAGCAGCGCGAAGATGCGGTCGGCGGCGGCGCGCTCGGTGTCAGCCTGCGCCGCCACCGCCACCGCGTCGTAGATGAAGGTGTCGCCCGCGTCGATCTCCACCAGGTCGTGGACGAGGAGCATGGCGACCACGCGCTGGATGTCGGTGCCGGGTGGCGCGTGCTCGCCGAGGATCATCGCCAGCATGCCGATGTACCAGGAGTGCTCGGCGTCGTTCTCCCGCCGCGAGCCGTCCATGAGGCTGTTGCGGCGGATCACCCGCTTCAGCTTGTCGATCTCCAGGGCGAAGGCGATCTGGGCGGTCAGTCGGTCCTCTTCCGGGGCGCTAGTCACGCGCGACACCTTATGCATGCGCCACGCGTCCGTCGACCGCGACGATCACGGCGACGGGGTCACCTCACGGCGCCTCGACGGTGACCGGAACCCCGTTGAAGACGGCGTTTCCGGACGGCACGTCGATCGCCGCGTCGTCGGTCAGCGTGTTCGCGCTGACCCCCGGATGCCCGGCGGCCACCGCCTGCGCGCTGCCCGCGTGGCCCCAGCCGTGCGGGAGGCTGACCACCCCCCGCATGATCGTCTCCGTCGGCTCCAGCGTGACCGTGAGCCGGCCGACGGCCGAGGTGACCACCGCCTGCCCGTCGAGCCCGAGCCGCGCCACGTCCGCCGGGTTGATCTGCAGCGTGCAGGTGTTGCTGCCGCCGACCAGCGTGCTGACGTTGTGCATCCAGCTGTTGTTCGAGCGCAGGTGGCGGCGGCCGATCAGGACCATCTCCGGCGGGGCCTGCTCCAGCCGTTCCTTCAGCCGCTCGACGTCCTCCAGCAGTTGGGCAGGCGCCAGCTCCACCCGCCCCGAGGCGGTGCGGAGGATGCCCGGCAGCCGGGGCTCCAGCGGGCCCAGGTCGAGACCGTGCGGGTTCTCGCGCAGCTTGGCCAGGGACAGCTCGTAGGGGCCGAGCCGCAGCATCATGTCGAGCCTGCGCTCCGCTCCCGTCTCTCCGTCCAGCTCGAGCTCCACGCCGGCCTTCTGGAGGGTCTGGTCGATGACGAACGCGTCCAGGTCGCCCTCGAGACCCGAGGCGATCATCGCGAGCCGCGCCAGGATCTCGCCCTCGGACGGCCGGCCGCCCAGAGGCAGGATCGGCGGCGAGTAGCGCGCGTAGTTGCGCACCGCGAATCCCAGCAGCGCGAAGTCGTAGTGTCCCGACTGCAGCACCCGTGGCGGCGGCAGGATCACGTTCGCGTGCCTGGTCGTCTCGTTGAGGTAGGGGTCGACGCTGACCATGAAGTCGAGCCGCTCGAACGCCCTGTCCAGCCGGGCCCCGTTCGGCGCCGACAGCACCGGGTTGCCCGCCACCGTCACCAGGAAGCGGACCTGGCCCTCGCCCGGCGTCTCGATCTCGTCGGCCAGCGTCGCCACGGGCAGCTCGCCGTTGGCCTCAGGCAGGCCGCGCACCCTGCTCCTCCACCGGCCCGTCGTGTACGGCCTTCGGCTGCCGGGCGCCTCGGTCGCGGCCATGGGGAACATCGCCCCGCCCGGCCGGTCGAGGTTGCCCGTCAGCGTGTTGAGGACGTCGACCAGCCACTGGGCCAGCGTCCCGAACTCCTGGGTGCAGGTGCCGATCCTCGCGTAGACGGCCGCGGACGGGGCGGCGGCCAGCTCGCGGGCCAGCCGGACGACCGTCTCCTCCGGCACCCCGGTACGGCGCGCGACCACCTCGGGGGTGAAGGGCCGGGCCGCCCCCCTGACCTCCTCCAGGCCCTTGACCTCGCACGACACCGTGGTCAGGCCTTCGGCGAACAGCGTGTGCACCAGGCCGAACAGCAGGTAGGCGTCGGCTCCGGGCCGGACGAACACGTGCTCGTCGGCCAGCGCGGCGGTCCTGGTGCGCCGCGGGTCGACCACGACCACCTTGCCGCCGCGCCGCCTGATCGCCTTCAGCCGGCCGGGGAAGTCGGGGGCCGTGCACAGCGAGCCGTTGGACTCCAGCGGGTTGGCGCCGAGCATCAGCAGGTAGCCGGTGCGGTCGAGGTCGGGCACCGGGATGCGCAGGGGGTGCCCGAACATCAGCCCGCTGGCCACGTGCTTGGGCATCTGGTCGGCCGTGCTGGCGGAGTAGACGTTCCTGGTGCCGAGGGCTCTGATGAGCGGCGCGCCGTACAGGGCGCCCGCCATCGTGTGGGCGGCCGGGTTGCCGAGGTAGACGGCGACCGATCGGCGGTCCCGCACGGCCGCGAAGGCGCGGGCGACGGTGTCGAAGGCCGCCTCCCACGTCACCTCGCGCCACTGGTCGCCGTCGCGGACCAGCGGCGCGCGGAGCCGGTCGGGGTCCTCGTCGAGGCGGCCGAGGCTGGCGCCCTTGGGGCAGATGAAGCCCTTGCTGAACGGGTCGTCCTTGTCGCCCTTCACGCTGGTGACGTGGCCGCTGTCGTCGAGGGTGAGCGTCAGGCCGCAGACGGCCTCGCAGAGGGGACAGGTGCGGTGCACGGTCGTCATCGCCACTCCTGAGTTCGTCATCTGAACTCATCTTGTCCGGTACGGCACGCCCTGGGAAGGCCCGAGGGCCGAGGCCGTGCCCGGCGCCTTCGACGCTCGGAAGGCCCCGGCCCTCTCCCGGATGGCTCAGGCGGGAACGAGCAGTTCCGCAGTATCGGGGCGGCTCCTCGATGTCGGCACGGGTTTGCGCGACATTTCACGACACCTCTTCGGGGACGAGCGAGGGACGCGGCACCTTGAGCTGGTCGAACCGCGGGTCGCGGTACGAGCGGGAGCCGAACCGGGTACGGGAGACGGTCCAGCCGCGCCGGTGAGCGAACTCGTCGGGCTCCATGCAGATGTCCCTGTCCGCCCACGCGATCCACCCCGCGATCAGTTCCCGGGCCGGGGACTTGATTCGGCTGAGTCCCTTGGTACCTTGTGAGTACATAGAAGACCCCTTTCGCGGCATTCTTGAGGTGGACTTCTGGCCGGGCCTGGCGCTGAGGCTCGACCGTCACCCGGGTGGCAGCCCGTTGACGGTGCCGGTGCGGGATCAGCGTCGGTCCGGCTTCGTGCTGAGTGCCTGTGTCGCCTCTATCTGAACGGCGCCGTTGCCGGAAGGGCGGCCTGCAGGGGCCGCGATTGAAGCATCGGGGGAAGGCTCCGCGTCCGCCATCTCGCCTTCCTGGCCTGATCGTCCCTCTGTGAACTGGCTGCGGCAATAGCTGGGGCGAAAGAAAATTCAAATTTCTTCGCAATTCCCGCTGCTAGATGCGGCGCACGAGTACATGCAACTTGCACGCAACCTGTCAGGCGGCACGTACGGCCGAGAAGTCCCCGACGCGCATCCATACGCTCTCGTCCATGGCTTTTCTCTTGCCCCCACCGTCCTCCCATGGAAGCCTTATGGCAAGTCTTCGTGCGAGTCCCCGTGCAACTTGCACGGTCTCCACCCCACTCTCGTTCCCGGTTGAGGAGAGCGGACGGTGCCATCAGAGCAGGGCAGCCCGACGGTGCGCAGGCTCAAGCTCGGTCAGGAGCTGCGCTATCTGCGCGAGCGAGGGAAGCTGACCGGCGCCCGAGCCGCGAGCCTGCTCGGCTGGTCGCCGAGCAAGGTGAGCAGGATCGAGTCCGCGAAGACGATGCCGAGCGAGGCGGACATCAAGGCGATGGCGGAGCTCTACCATGCCGGCGACGAAAAGGTCGTCGAGTTGCTCGGCCTGTTGCATGATGCGGATCAGCGCGGCTGGTGGGAAGATTACGAAGACGCCCTGCCCGGGGAGTACACAAGACTGCTCGGGCTGGAGGCGGAGGCCATCGATCAACGAGACTGGGAACCCCAGATCGTGCCAGGCCTCCTCCAAACCGAGGACTATGCCAGAGAAGTCATTCTGGCCACTCGCGGCATCGCGCGAATCACGCACAGCGGTGTTCGCAGCAGGGTCGAGGCCCGCCTCGACCGGCAGCAACGCGTCCTGCACCGGCCGGATCCACCCACGCTCTGCGTGAATCTGGACGAGTCGGTCCTGATGCGCCGCTTCGGGGAACCCTCGGTGATGCGGGAACAGATGGAGCACCTCCTCGAGGTCTCCCAGCTCTCGCATGTCAGTGTCCGTGTCCTGACCTTTGAATCACGTCATCCGGTCAACACGGGAGCTTTCATCCATCTGAGGTTCGCGGCGTTCGACGATGTCGTCTACCTGGAGTCGCTGTACGGTGCGCGCTTCGTCGAGGACCTCGAACTGGTGGCTGGATACGAAACCGCCTTCGACCACATCGGATCCGAAGCGCTCGATGAGGACGAGTCACGCGTGCTCATCCAACACAAGGCGATGATGTGGCGGCGTTGACGACAATTCCGAACAAATAGGGGCAATGGCGCCCCTTTGCCCATTTGGGGAGAAAATGCACATCGATATGAGCAGGGCGGGTTGGCGCAAGAGCCGGTACTGCAACGGCGCGGCGGCTTGCGTCGAGTTCGCCCAGCTGGCGGACGGCAACGTGGCCCTCAGGGACAGCAAGCACGAGGACGGTCCTGTCCTGGTCTTCACCCCGGACGAGTGGGCCGCTTTCGCGGCGGGTGTTCGCGACGGCGAGTTCGACCTCGTGGCCTTGGGCGCGTCCGCATAAAGAACGGCCCTGGCAGGTTGCTGGCACAACCCTCAGGGCCGTTCGGAAGGAGCCTCGATCCGGCGTCCTCTCTTGTCTGCTCAGCACGAAGTCGAGCATGAAGATCTTCATATCATTGCACGTTGATCATTCCGGTCAGGCTCCCGGGTGCGCCGTTTCCGCCTGCTTCCCACGACCAGCGCGACGACCGCCGCGACGAGCACGGCGATACCCCACTGGATCGGCCTGACGTCGCGAGCGGGAGGTCCTTCGGCATGCGAAGGGCTGGGCTCCGCCGCCTCGCCTCCCCCGCTCCAGACACCGTCGACGATCCGGTGGAACTCCGCCCGAGGACCGTCGGCCATACGGCGCCGGTGCTCCCGCGTGACCGCCCAGAACCGCCGCCCCACGGCTGTCCCGTCGGTGGAAGGCGGCGCGCATGCGTTCACCGTGACACGGGGTTCCCGTAGAGGAAAGGCTCGCGTCCGAGCGGAGCGCGAGCCTGCCGCGTCATGACGCCGGGGAGGTCTGCGCCTGGGAGATCTTCGGGCGGATGAGGAAGATGGAGCTCAGCCCGGCCAGGACGGCAAGCGCCGCCAATGCGACGGCCGTCCCCAGCGAGGCCTGTCCCGAATGGCCCTGCATGAGCGAGATGAACAGCGTGCCGACCGTGGCCACTCCGATCACCTGGCCGAGCTGCATGACCGTCAGCAGCGCGCCACTGGCGTCGGCCGCGTAGGCGGCGTCCACCCGCTGGGTGGCCATGTTGGTCACCGCGATCTGCACGCCGAGCCCGGCGCCGATCAGCGCGCTGACGATCGCGTACGGCAGGCCGCCCTCCGAAGCGGCCGCCAGCCCGAGGTACGCGGGCGCCGCGACGACGTAGCCGAAGGGCACCAGCGACCGCTGCAGCCGCTGCGGCAGCCGGGGCCAGGCCAGCCCGACGGCGGCGAAGGCCAGCGCGCACGGCACCAGCATCAGCCCGGACATCAGCGGTGTCAGATGCAGCTCGCCCTGGAGGTGCAGGGCCGAGGTGAAGAGGAAGGCTCCCCACGTGGCGGGCCCGAACAGCAGGACCGCCAGTCCGGGCCGCATGCCGGGAGCGCGCAGCACCCTGGCGTCGACCAGCGGTCGGCCGCCGCGCGCGGTCACCCAGCGCTCGACGCGGACGAACAGCGCGAAGACCGCCAGGCCGGCCGCCATCGACGCCCATCCCCACAGCGGCCAGCCGAGCTCGCGGCCCAGCACCAGCGGCACGATGACGAGCAGGACCGCCGACGACAGCGTGACCAGGCCGAGCGGGTCCAGGCCCGTACGGCCGCCGCCCTGGTCGGCGGGCAGTACCCGCAGGCCCGCCACGAGCAACAGCACGCCGATCGGCACGAGCACCAGGAACACGATCCGCCAGCCCGCGCCCAGGCCGAGCAGGATGCCGCCGAGCGCCTGGCCCACCACGATGCCGCCGCTCACCACGGCCGACCACAGCGCGATCGCCCTGCCTCGCGCCTCTCCCTGGTAGTTGCGCTGGATCAGGGTGAGCACCTGCGGCATCATGAGCGCCGCTCCCGCGCCCTGCGCGAAACGGAAGGCGACCAGTACACCCGTCGACGGCGCCAGCCCGCAGCCGAGCGTGGTCAGGGTGAACAACGCGAGGCCGGTCAGGAAGGTGTTGCGATAGCCGAACAGGTCCCCGACCCGGGCTCCGGTGATCAACAGGACGGCATAGGTGATGGTGTAGCCCGCCACGATCATCTGCAGTCCCGCCCCCGACGAGCGCAGGTCTGCTTCGATCGTCGGGGTGGCGACGTTGACGATGTTGACGTTGAGGACGGCGAGGAACTGGCCGAGCAACACGATGGGCAGGAGCAGGCCGGTGGTGCTCCTGGTAGTCGGGGTGTGGGTCATGCTACCAATGTGGTGGGCCGTGGATACTAGTAAAAAGAGTCCGATTATCCCGGTATTGGTGGCACCTGGATGAGTAAGCGACGTGATGACCTGGCCGCTTTCCTGCGCTCCCGGCGGGAGCGGGTCACGCCCGAAATGGCGGGCCTGCCGCCGGGCACCCGCAGGCGTACCCCCGGCCTGCGCAGGGAGGAGGTCGCCCATCTCGCCGGGGTGGGTGTCACCTGGTACACGTGGCTGGAGCAGGGCCGGCCCATCAACGTCAGCCTGCAGGTCCTCGACTCCATCGCGCGCACGCTCATGCTCGACGTCGCCGAGCGCCAGCAGCTCTACCTCCTGGCGGGCCACGCCGTCGCCCCGCCCGTGCGCGACTCCACCCGTGTCACGCCGGCCATGCAGGAGATCATCAACAGGCTGAGCCCGTTGCCGGCCGCCTTCAGCACCAGCCGGCACGACGTCCTGGCGTGGAACGCCGCCTACGCCGCGCTCTTCCCCGAGCTGGTCAGCGCCCCGGAGGAGGAGCGCAACACGCTGTGGCAGTGCTTCGTCGGCGCCCAGTGGCGGACGGCGCTGGTCGACAGGGAGCAGGAGCTGCACGGCAGCGTCGCCGTCTTCCGCGGCGCCTACACCCGCCACGCCGACGACCCCTTGTGGCGCGACTTCGTGAAGCGGCTGTCGGCGGCCAGCCCCGAGTTCGCCGCCCTGTGGGCCACCCATGACGTCGCCGATCCCCGCTCGCGGGAGAAGACGTTCGACAACGACCAGGTCGGACGGCTGCGGTTCACCAGCACGCTGTTCAACTGCACGGCCGCGCCCGAGACCCGTATGATCGTTTACACTCCCGTCGACGAGGCGACGCACTCCGCCGTGGTGTGGCTCACCGCGCACAGCGAGCGCGCGCATGGCATGCTCGGTGCCTGAAGACCGGGAGGGCAGATGAGACCGAGCCGCGCTGTGGCCGTTGTGGGTGTCGTGATCGCGATGACCGCCTGTGCGGCGGCGGAGTCCGAGCCGACCCCTGAGGCGGCCGAACGGCCGACGATCTCGCCCAGCCTGCCGAAGGAGCCCGAGCGCACGCCGTACACGATCTCCTTCGGGGGTGACGTGCACTTCGAGGGCGTGCTGAGAGGCAGGCTCGCCAACCCGCGCACCGCGCTCGGTCCGATCGCCAAGGTGCTGAGGTCGTCGGACCTGGCGATGGTCAACCTGGAGACGGCCATCACGACGGGCGGCACGCCGGCGCCGGGCAAGCAGTACACCTTCCGCGCGCCGGCCTCGGCGTTAACCGCGCTCAAGGCGGCCGGCGTGGACGTGGCCTCGATGGCCAACAACCACGGCATGGACTACATGGACAGTGGCCTGGCCGACTCGCTCGCCTCGATCAGGAAGTCCCGGTTCCCCGTCGTGGGCATCGGCAGGAACGAGACCGAGGCCTACAAGCCCTACCGCGTCACGGTGAACGGCAACCGCGTCGCGATCATCGGTGCCACCCAGGTGCTCGACTCGGAGTTCATCCAGGCGTGGACCGCGGCGGGCGACAAGGGCGGGCTGGCCTCGGCCAAGAACGAGGACCGCCTCATCAGAGCGGTACGGCAGGCCCGCAAGAGCGCCGACACGGTGATCGTGCACCTCCACTGGGGCACCGAGATGCAGAAGTGCCCCAACCCGGCGCAGCGCGCTCTCGCCCCCAAGCTGGTCAAGGCGGGCGCGGACGTCATCGTCGGCGGCCACGCGCACATCCTGCTCGGCAGCGGGTTCGTCGGCAACGCCTATGTCAACTACGGCCTGGGCAACTTCGTCTTCTACAACTGGGGGCCCGAGACCGGCAGGACCGGCGTCCTCACGCTCACCATCGACGGGCGCAAGGTGCTCAAGGACAAGTGGACGCCCGCCACCATCCAGGGCGGTGTGCCGGTCCCGCTGACCGGGGCGGCCAGGACCCAGGCGGTCTCCCAGTGGAAGGACCTGCGTTCGTGCACGGGTCTGGCCGGGAGCCCAGCCGACAGCTAGCCTCTGGACCGTGCGTCTAATAGATTCCGGTGAGGTTCGATTAGCCGTCCACGAGCAGGGCGACCCTGCGAAACCGACGATCGTGTTCCTGCACGGTTATCCCGACGACCACCACGTGTGGGACCGGGTCGTCCCGCTGCTCGGCGGCTATCACATCGTCCGGTACGACGTGCGAGGCGCCGGCGCCTCCACGGCGCCGCGCTCGCCCGGCGGCTACCTGCTCGACCGGCTGGCCGCCGACATGGACGCGGTGCTCGACGCCGTCGGCAAGCCCAAGATCCACCTCGTCGGCCATGACTGGGGCTCCATCCAGGGGTGGTACTTCCTCGGCAGGAGCGACAGGTTCGCCTCCTTCACCACGATCGGCGGCCCCGGCCTCGACCAGGCCGCCGCCTTCTTCCGCCAGGCCCGCCCGAGCAGGGTGCTCGGCCAGCTGCTGCGGTCGTGGTACATCGCCGGGTTCCAGCTCCCCGTGCTGCCCGAGCTGGTCGTGACGCGGCTCGCCCGTCCGCTCGGGGCCAACGCCGCCGACGCCCGCAACGGGCTCAACCTCTACCGCGCGAACATGCTCACCCGGCTGCGCCGCCCCGGCGACCCCCGCGTGCGCACGCCCGTGCAGCTCATCCGGTGCACCCGCGACCCGTTCGTCTCCCCGTGGCTGCTCGCCTCGCTCGGGCAGTGGGCGCCGGCGTTCACGCACGAGAGGCTCGTCGCCGACCACTGGCCGCAGCGCACGCGGCCTGAAGCCGTCGCCAAGCTGGTCGCCGCGTTCGCCGACCGCTGGAACGCGTCGTGACCCGCATTGCACGTCGTTCTACAATCGCGGTTTTCCCGGCGGCGCCCGGCGTATTGGAGGCAAGATGAAGTCCGTGTCCTCTCTGCCGGATGACGAAGACGGCACCGAGCTAGCGACGCTCCGCCGTCAGCCCACGCAGCGCCGTAGCGCGCGCAGGGTCGAGCGGATGCTCGACGCCTGCGCCCACCTGCTCGACGACGTCGGCTACGAAGCCCTCTCGACCACCCGCATCGCCGAGCGTGCCGGAGTCGCGATCGGCTCGGTCTACCAGTTCTTCCCTGACAAGCGGGCCATCACCCAGGAGCTGACCAGGCGCAACGTCGAGCTGTTCGTCTCCAGGGTCGGCGCCCGCTTCCTCGACGAGGACTACCGGGGATGGTGGGACGCCGTCGACGCGATCATCGACGAGTACGTCGCCATGCACAGGACCGTCCCCGGTTTCAAGAGCCTCCACTTCGGCGACGTCGTCGACCTCAACCTGCTCGACTCAGACTCCGAGAACAACATGGTGATCGCGGGACGGCTGCGCGGCCTGCTGCTCCAGGAGTACGGCCTGGCCGACAGCGAGGAGCTCGACGTGGCCGTCCTGGTGGCCGTCGAGGCGGGCGACGCCGTACTCAAGCTGGCCTTCCGCCGCGACCCTGCGGGCGCGCCCGACATCATCGAGGCCGCCAAGCAGCTCATCAGGTCGTTCCTGTCACGCAGGCTCAGTCCGCGCCGGTCACGCCAGGCGTGATCGGCCCGTACTCGGGCGCCGGCACCACCGGCTGCTCCGCGGGCGGGAGCGCGCGCGGCGCGGTGGGTCTCGCTTTCAGCCGGTTCGCGGGAACGGGGGAACAGGGACGGGGCAGCGAGACCATCTGGATCTTGTTCGCCAGCCGCGCCTGCATCATCGCCACCCTGAACTCGGCCGCCTCCACGGCCTCCATCCGGGCGGAGAAATAACCGGCGGTACCCGGGATCACCGTCGACAGCACCGCGGCACAGGCGATCATGAAGGTCACATGCTTGGCCATGCCCAGCCCCTTCCGCCCCTGATGACGTGTGCCATATATGCCCTTGGTCCTGGAGAGACACGCGGTGTGTAGTGGGGTTTGCACGAATCGTTGCCGAAGCTGTGCAGAGGCGGTGATGTTGCATTGTCCAGGCAAAACCGGGACCAGCTCGGTAGTCTCGCGGTGTGGCGCATGTGACCCGTGAGCACCTTGATCGAATGCTGGAGCAGGCACTGCTGGCCGACGACCACAGTTCGCTGGCCCGGCAGCTGAGCGAGCTCGCCCTCACCTACTCCTCGGGCGACATCTCCCGCGCGGCCATCTTCGTGCTGGCCGCCGAGGAATGGAAGCAGGCGGGGCAGCCGGCCCGGGCGCTCGAATGCTTCCAGCGGGCGGTGGACGACGGCGGCGAGTCGATGATCGACCCCCGGGCCGGCATCGCCGACACGCTCTTCGAGCTCGACCGGCCCGGCGAGGCACGAGAGATCATCGAGACGCTCAGGGCGGAGGGCGCGCTCACGCCCGCCACGGCGCACAACATCGCCGAGACGCTGGTGGCGTACGGTGACCTGCAGGGCGGGCTCGAGTGGGCGACCCAGGCGGCGCTCACCTGCGCCGAGGACGACCCCGAGCACGTCGCCCTCCTGCGCACCCGCTACCGGATCAGGCTCGACCTGGGGCTGCCGGAGGACGAACTCGACTCCCTCGTCTCCTGACACGCGCTCTGTCTCCAGGACCCGCGGCCACCGGGTGTGGACCCCCGGTTCCACCCGGGGAAGGGCCGTGCCCGGGAAAGGGGGCACGGCCCTGGTATGGGGTGCGGGAGCGAAACCGCGTCCTCAGTTCTGCAGGGGGTCCAGCCCCAGTCCCGCCTTGCCCACGGCGTCGGTGACCCGCTTGACCCCGTCCAGCTCGAGCGCCTTCTTCGTCTCCTCGTTGACGGTCTGACCCGCCTTCCCGACCGCGTCCTTGACCGGGGCCGCCAGCTTGAGCGGCGCCTTCTCCCCCTCGACCACGTCCGGCAGCGCGGGCAGGGCCTGCGACGGCAGGTCGGGCAGCCACGGGAGGGCGGAGACCCTGTCGGCGTTGGGCAGCGACGGCAGCCCCACCGGGTCGGGCGCGGTGGACTGGTGCGCCACCGCCGGCAGGCCGGACTCCTCGGGCAGCGCCACCGGGAGCGAGGGATGACCGGCGCCGGCCGCGACGCCACCCATGTCGGCGATGCTGAACACCGCCGTCGAGCGTGACATGCCCGGCATGCCGAGCTGCCTGGCGAGCTTCTCGACCGCCTTCGCCGTCTCCGAGTTCGAGGGGACGGCCATCGACGTGTGCGTGACCTGCGCCCTGACCTCCGCCGCGTCATCGCAGAGCGCGGCCACCGACGATCCCTCGTTGAGGGCGATCCGCCGCTCGCACTCCTCCGCCGACGCGGGCCCGGCCGCCAAGCTCACGCTCGTCGCCAGCACGGCCACCGCAAGGACGCTCCGAATACTCCGTGATGCGTTCGACATGCACGTTCCCCCTGATGGTGTTCGGTGATCCGACGAATCACGAAGCTAGCCACGGCGGCACGGCGGCCACCGTGGCTTGGGGCAACAGTGGTGAAGCTCTTAATGATCGAGACGCGCGGCGCGAACATCTCGTAACACTCATGCGCGGCAAGGGCGATTACGTATAGCTTCAGCAAAGAGTGGATGGTCCGCGAACGAGGGGATTGCGCAGTGTCGCCGGTCGTCCTCACGCACGCCATGACCGCCCCGCATCGGGCGAGCGAGCTGGTGGCGGCGGTGCTGCGCGACATGGAGGACCTCGCCGTGCGCCGCTTTCCCCAGTGGTTACCCGGCGCCGAGGACATCCCGGGGCCGGGCGGCGCCGGTGTCAGGGCCGTCCGGTTGCTCGCCGTACGGCTGGCGGCGGGGGACCGGCACTTCGGGCCGTTCCTGGCCGACCTGGCCGAGGCGGCGCTCAGCGGCCACCCCGGTACGGCACGCCACCCCGCGGAGGTGCGCGCGGCGGGGCTCGGCCGGGTGCTCGGCACCGGTGCGACGATCGCGGTCGAGACCCCCGGTGACCTGAGCGAGGGCGAGGCTGACGCGGTGGTCGCGGGCTGCCAGTGGCTCGAACGATGGACGGGCCTGCGCGTCGTGAAGTCGTCGCGCCCGCCGGCGGAGCCCCCGGCGCCCGCCTCTCCCCGCGTTCCCGGTCAGCCCACGCGCGGGCGATCCGGGGCTTCTGGGGAGCCCACGCCCACGCCCGCGCCAGCGCCAGCGCCCGCGCCCACGCCCGCGCCAGCGCCAGCGCCCGTGCCCACGCCCGCGCCAGCGCCAGCGCCCGTGCCCACGCCCGCGCCCGCGCCCACGCCCGCGCCCACGCCCGCGCCGTCCGGGCTTCCCTGGCAGCCTGCGGATGGTCCCGGCGGGCGGGGGCCGTGGCCGCCCAGGAAGGGGCGTCCGCATCACGCGAGCCCCGCCGAGCAGCGCATGGAGAGCGTGCTCAGGTGGTGCGAATGGGCGGCCGGCAGGGAGTGGAACCAGGTCTACGGCGCCCACCCGCTCGCCAACCCGATCAGGGTCGACCTCCTCTGGCGGGAGGCGTGGCTGATCGTCGAGATCGACGACGACAGCCACCTGAGGCAGGAGAAGTTCGAGTCGGACCGCCGGCGTGACGTGCGCCTGCACCGGGACGGCTACACGGTGCTGCGCTTCACCAGCGGCGACGTTCTGACGGACGCGCAGGCCGTGGCCCGCGAGATCGCGGTGTTCGTCAACGAAAGGGTAGGAAATGGCACTGTCGGTTCCGCAGGTCTCGGTGATGATCGTCCTCATGGCCGAGGCCGATGAGGTGACCAACCCGGAGCTGAAGAAGCGGTACGGGCTCACCCTCGACGGCGAGGACCGCCGTCGCCTGAACGACCTCAAGCTGGTGGAGAGCTGCAAACGGGGCAGGTCGTTCGCGCACGTGCTGACCGACGACGGCTGGGCGCGCCTGGCCGAGGAGATCCGTGCGGGCGTGAAGGTCACCTCCGGCTCGAACGGGGCCGCGCTCAGGGCGGTGCTGGCCGGACTGGTGCGCTTCCTGGCCCGTACCGACCAGCGTCTGGGCGACGTCTTCCAGCCCGCCCAGGAGGCGGACTCCCGCGAGACCACACCCGAGGACGTCGAAGGGCGGGTGCGGGCCGTCTACGCCGAGCTGGCCCGCGAGCCGGGCGGCTGGGTCAGCCTGACCGACGTCCGCCTTCGGCTGGCCGACGTGCCCAAGGACGTGATGGACGCCGCCCTGCGCGGCCTCAACAGGCAGCCCGACGTCGTCATGGTGCCCGAGGACAACCAGAAGGCGCTCAGGCCGCAGGACCGCAGCTCCGCGCTGGCCGTCGGCGACCAGGACAAGCACTACCTGTCGATCGGCGCCCGATGACGGCGGAATGGGAGGCGCTGAGCGCGCTGCGGCTCAACGCGGTCCACGCCCCTGACGACGTCTGGCGGCCCTCGCCGTACCACGTGGAGAGCCTGCACCCGATGGCCGCGCTCGACCTGCGCCGCGGGGTGACCGAGGCGAAGGAGAGCGCTGACGCCAGCCCGATCGGCGTGGTGATCCAGGGGCAGCGCGGCACCGGCAAGACCCACCTGTTGGGCTGGGCGCGCGAGCACGCTCAGCGGGAGGGCGGGTACTTCTTCCTGATCGGCCTGCTCGACGCCAGGAGCTTCTGGGAGAGCATCGTGATCGCGATGCTGGACAGCCTCTGGCGGCCGGCCGAGGACGGCCACTCCCAGCTGCGCCTGCTGCTGAACCGGCTGGCGCAGCTGGCCGACGTGCCCAGGATGGTACGGCGGGCCGTCGACGGAAGGGGCCACCTCGACAGGAAGGCGCTCGACCTGTTCGTGGAGGCGCTGCGCCGCAAGGGCGGCACCGTGCTCAGGGACGCGCACGACACGGCGCGGGCCCTGGTGCTGCTGGCCTCCGACGACCTGACGGCGCAGGACGTGGGGCAGGCCTACCTGTCGTCGCTCCCCGACGAGGGGCTGGGCAGGGAATGGGGGCTGACCAGGGTCTACCGCTCGCCGCAGGAGGTGGTGCGTGACCTGTCACGGCTGCTGGCGCTGACGGGTCCGTCGGTGATCGCGGTCGACCAGGTCGACGCGCTGGTGGCGCAGTCCGGCGCCCGCCTGGTCGACGAGGGGCAGGGCGCGGTCGTCGAGCAGGTGGCCGGCGGCCTGATGGCGCTGCGTGACGTCACCCGGCGGACGCTGACCGTGCTCTCCTGCCTGCCGCACACCTGGATGCTGATCAGGGAGCAGGCGACGGACACCGTCCGCGACAGGTTCAGGGAACCGGCCACGCTCAGGGTGCTGAAGGACGCGCAGACCGCGCGGGCCATCGTCGAACGGCGTTTCGCGACAGGGTTCGGCAAGGTGGGGTTCGTTCCGCCGTACCCGACCTGGCCGGTGTTGGAGGACGCCTTCGACAGCGCAGTCGGGCTGACGCCGCGGCAGATCCTCGTCAAGATCGACAAGCATGTCCAGAGCTGCCTCGCCGAGGGCGAGATCAGGGAGCTCGACCGGCTCGACGACCCGGGAGACGGGGGCGGCGGAGGTGGCGGCACGCCGTCCGGCGCCGGTCCCTCCGGGCTGGCCGCGCTCGACGCCCACTTCGCCCGGCTGAGGGAGAGCGCCGAGATCGAGCCCGCGCTGGACCCCAGAACCGAGGACGCCGTCCTGCCCGGACTCCTGTCGGCCGGGCTGGCGGCGTGGACGGTGGGTCGTGGCGCCGCGGCGCACGTGTACGCCCAGGATCCGCCGCCGAGCACCAAACCGCCCCTGCACGCCCGCCTGCGCCTGACGCTCGACGAGGCGACGGAGGACGAGGTGCACTGGTGCTTCAGGGGCATCGCCAGCACCCACCCCGTCGCGGCGCTGCACCGGCTGAGGGCGGCGTGCGTCTCGGCGGGGCTGCAGGCGGGGGTGCCGAGACGGCAGCTGTTCGTGCTGCGCAACGAGCCCTGGTCGGGCGGGCCGAAGACGAAGGATGCGGTGGCGGCGTTCGAGGCGGCGGGCGGGCGGGTGCTGCACGTGGACGAGGCGGACCTGCGCACGCTGGCGGCGCTGCGGGCGCTGCTCGACGAGGAGCCCGCGCACCTGCGGGAGTGGCTGTCCGCCCGGCGGCCGGCCGACGACGTGAAGCTGCTGGTCGAGGCTCTCAGCCACCCCGCCACCGCCCTCCCCCCAGCTCCCACCGCGCCCGGCCCCGCTGCCCTGCCCGCCGTGGAAGGGCCCGCCGCCGCACCACCCGGCCGTGCTGCCCTGCCCGCCGTGGAAGCCGCTGCCGCGCCACCCGGGCCCGCCGAACCCGTGAGGGCCGCGCCGCCCGGGCCCGTCGCCCAGCCCGCCGCACCCGTGAGGGCCGCGCCGTCCGGCGGGGGCTCCCTCACCACCGGCGCGGGCCGTTCCGGATCCGGGGCAGCCGGCGCGCGCCCGGACTCGGTGGTCGTCGGCACGGACACGGGCGCGGGCACACCGGTGCGGATCGAGCTGGCGGCCCTCAGGAAGCACACGGTCATCTTCGCCGGCTCGGGCTCCGGCAAGACCGTGCTGATCCGCAGGCTCGTCGAGGAGTGCGCGCTGCAGGGCGTCTCCGCCGTCGTGCTCGATCCGAACAACGACCTGTCCCGCCTCGGTACGCCATGGCCCGAGCCCCCACCCGCCTGGGAGGACGGCGACCGGCAGAAGGCCGCCGACTACCTCCGCGACACCGACGTGGTCGTCTGGACCCCCGGCAGGCAGACCGGCCGCCCGCTCACCTTCCAGCCGCTGCCCGACCTGAGCGGCCTGGCCGACGACCCCGACGAGTTCCGCCTGGCGATCGACGCCGCGGTGGCCGCCCTCGCCCCCAAGGCCAGGATCGACGGGGCGACGGCCAAGGCGCAGCGCTCCCAGGCCGTGCTGAGGGAGGCGGTCGCCCACCACGCGAAGCTCCGGGCGCACGGGCTGGAGGGGTTGATCGAGCTGCTGTCCGACCTGCCCGACGAGGTCAGCGACCTGGACGGCGCCGCGAAGCTGGCCGCCGAGGTGGGACAGAACCTGCGGGCGGCGGTCATCAACGACCCCCTGTTCGGCGGTCGCGGCACCCCGGTCGACCCCGGCGTGCTGCTGACCCCGGAGCGCGGACGGCGGGCCCGGGTATCGGTGATCAACATGGCCGGGCTCCAGGAGGACGAGCAGCGGCAGGGCTTCGTCAACCGGCTCCAGCTCGGGCTGTTCGCGTGGTTCAGACGGCATCCGGCGGGCGGCCGGCCGCTGGGCGGGCTGCTGGTCATGGACGAGGCGCAGACGTTCGCGCCGCAGGCGAAGACCACGCCCGCCACGGGCAGCACCCTCATGCTCGCCTCCCAGGCCCGCAAGTACGGCCTGGGCCTGGTGTTCGCCACCCAGGCGCCGAAGGGGCTGCACAACCACATCCCCGGCAACGCCGCCACGCAGTTCTTCGGCTTCCTGAACGCGCCGATCCAGCGGCAGGCCGCGGAGGAGATGGCCAGGTCCAAGGGGGGAGCGGCGACGGAGATCGGGCGGTTGCGGGCCGGGCGGTTCTACGTGGCGGCGGAGGGGGCGGGGTTCCACCAGATCAGCGTGCCGATGTGCCTGAGCCACCACCCGGCCGCCCCGCCCACCGCCGAGGAGGTTCTCTCCCTGGCCCGCGCCGACACCCCCTGACCACAGGCCCCGACCGGCCCCACTCCACAGCTCTCTCGCGAGCGGGACGCGCCCCTCGAGGACTGTCCCCCTGAGCATGAAGCGCCCCTCGGGACTCTCCCCGTGTGCGGTACGAGCCCCTCAGGGACTCTCCCCGTGTGTGGACGCGCTCCCCGGGGACTCTCGCCGTGTGCGGGACGCACCTCGTGGACGGAGCGCGGGACGGGGCCACGCGGACGTGACAAGGCCCCGGACGGGAATCCGCCCGAGGCCTTGTGGTTCAGGGGTCAGGGTCAGGCGCGGCCGATGGTCAGCTCGTCGTCGCCCAGGTCGACCAGGACCGTGTCGCCGTCGACCACCTCGCCGGACAGCACCGCCTTGGCCAGCTTGTCGCCGATCGCCGACTGCACCAGCCGCCGCAGCGGCCGCGCGCCGTACATCGGGTCGTAGCCGGTGATCGCCAGCCAGTCGCGCGCCGCCGGGGTGACGTCGAGCGCGAGCCGCCGGTCGGCCAGCCGCTGGGCGAGCCGGTCCACCTGCAGGTCGACGATCTTCGTCAGCTCCTCTGTGCCGAGCGCGTCGAACAGGATGACGTCGTCGAGCCGGTTGAGGAACTCCGGCTTGAACGACGCCCGCACCGCGCCCATCACAGCGTCGCGCTTGGCGCCGTTCTCCAGTTTCGGATCGACGAGGTACTGCGAGCCGATGTTGGAGGTCAGGATGAGGATCGTGTTGCGGAAGTCGACCGTGCGGCCCTGCCCGTCGGTCAGCCGGCCGTCGTCGAGCACCTGCAGCAGGATGTCGAAGACCTCGGGGTGCGCCTTCTCGACCTCGTCCAGCAGGACGACGGTGTAGGGGCGCCGCCGTACGGTCTCGGTGAGCTGGCCGCCCTCCTCGTAGCCGACGTAGCCGGGAGGCGCGCCGACCAGGCGGGCGACGCTGTGCTTCTCGGAGTACTCGGACATGTCGATGCGGGTCATCGCCCGCTCGTCGTCGAACAGGAACTCCGCCAGCGCCTTGGCCAGCTCGGTCTTGCCGACGCCGGTCGGGCCGAGGAACAGGAACGAGCCCGTCGGCCGGTCGGGGTCGGCGATGCCGGCGCGGCTGCGCCGTACGGCGTCGGAGACGGCCTGGACGGCTTCGCGCTGCCCGATGAGGCGCCTGCCGAGCTCCTCCTCCATCCGAAGCAGCTTGGCGGTCTCGGCCTCGAGCAGCCGCCCGGCGGGGATGCCGGTCCACGAGGAGATGACCTCCGCGATGTCGTCGGAGCCGACCTCCTCCTTGACCATCTGCTGCTCGGGCGTCTCCTGGGCGGCGGCCAGCAGCTCCTTCTCCAGGCGGGGAACCTCGTCGTACAGGAGCCTGGAGGCGTCGGCGTAGTTGCCGTCGCGCTGGAAACGTTCGGCGGCGCCGCGCGCCTCGTCGAGCTGCTTCTTCAGGTCACCGACGCGGTTGAGCCCGTCCTTCTCGCGCTGCCACCTGGCCACGAGGGCGTTGAGCTCCTCCTGGCGGTCGGCCAGCTCGGCGCGCAGCCGTTCGAGGCGCTGCAGGGAGGCCTCGTCGGTCTCCTTGGCCAGGGCCAGCTCCTCCATCTTCATCCGGTCGACGTTGCGCTGGAGCTGGTCGATCTCGACGGGACGCGAGTCGATCTCCATGCGCAGCCGCGAGGCGGCCTCGTCGACCAGGTCGATGGCCTTGTCGGGGAGGAAGCGGTTGGTGATGTAGCGGTCGGACAGCGCCGCGGCGGCCACGAGGGCGCTGTCGGCGATCTGCACCTGGTGGTGGGCCTCGTAACGGCCCTTCAGCCCGCGCAGGATGGCGATGGTGTCCTCGACGGACGGCTCGCCGACGAACACCTGCTGGAAGCGCCGCTCGAGCGCCGGGTCCTTCTCGATCCGCTCGCGGTACTCGTCGAGGGTGGTGGCGCCGATCATGCGCAGCTCGCCGCGCGCCAGCATCGGCTTGAGCATGTTGCCCGCGTCCATGGCGCCCTCGGCGGCGCCCGCGCCGACCACGGTGTGCAGTTCGTCGATGAAGGTGACGATCTGCCCGTTGCTCTCCTTGATCTCGGAGAGCACGGCCTTGAGCCGCTCCTCGAACTCGCCGCGGTACTTCGCGCCCGCCACCATCGCGCCGAGGTCGAGCGAGACGAGCTTCTTGTTGCGCAGCGACTCGGGGACGTCACCGGCGACGATCCGCTGCGCCAGCCCCTCGACGACGGCGGTCTTGCCGACGCCCGGCTCGCCGATCAGCACCGGGTTGTTCTTGGTACGGCGCGACAGCACCTGCACCACGCGCCTGATCTCGGAGTCGCGCCCGATCACCGGGTCGAGCTTGCCGCTCCTGGCCCGCTCGGTCAGGTCGACGCCGTACTTCTCCAGCGCCTGGTAGGTGTCCTCCGGCGTCTCGCTGGTGACCCTGGCGTGCCCGCGCACCTTCTCGAACGCGTCGAGCAGCGCCTGCGGCGTGGCCCCCGAGTTCTTCAGCAGCGTGGCCATCTCGCCGCCGTCGGTCGCGAGACCGACCAGCAGGTGCTCGGTCGAGACGTACTCGTCCTCCAGGCGCTTGGCCCGCTGCGCGGCGGTGTTGATCACCGTCAGCACCTGACGCGAGCTGGAGGGCGCGCTCACCGTGGCGCCCTGCGCCTTCGGCAGGGCCGCCAGCGCGGCCTCCACCTTGGCGCGCAACGCTTTCCAGTCGGCGCCGACCGCTTCGAGCAGAGGTACGGCGGTGCCGCCCGTCTGGGAGAGGAGGGCGGCCAGCAGATGGGCCGGCGCGATCTCGGGATTTCCTTCGGTGGCCGCCCGCCGCATGGCGACCGACAGCGCTTCCTGGCTCTTCTGCGTGAGCTTGTAGTCCATGTATTCAGGCCCCCGGTGGCAACTCGTAGCGGATCAGCGCCTTGACCATGGACACTTCGGCTCTGAGGCGGTGAACCTCCTCACGCAGCCTCAGCGCTTCGTTCTCCAGCTCAAGAATCCGCTTGATGCCGGCGAGGTTGATGCCCTCCTCCTGGGACAGGCGCTGCACCTCGCGCAGCTGGATGATGTCTCGCATGGAGTAGAGGCGGCCGCGGCCCGCCGTACGGCCCGGGCAGACCAGCCCGAGGCGGTCGTACTGCCGCAGGGTCTGCGGATGCAGGCCGGACAGCTGGGCGGCCACCGAGATGACATAGACGGGTGTCTCGTCCGACAGGTTGAAGTAGTTGGCGTCCATCGGCCTACTCACTCCTGGCACGTTGGATGAGGTCGGCCCGAGGGTCCTCGTTCGCGGTGGCGGTGCGGAACTCGTTCAGCAGCTCGCGCGACTTGTCGTCGAGCTCCTGCGGCACGAGCACCTCCACCGAGGCGAGCAGGTCGCCCTTGGTGCCGTCCTTACGGGTGGCCCCCCTGCCGCGGACCCTGAACGTGCGGCCGTTGGGCGTACCCGCCGGAATGCGCAGAGTGACAGGCAGGCCCTTGAGGACGGGCACCTTGATCTCCGCGCCGAGCGCCGCCTCGGTGAAGGTGACGGGAACGGTGATGGTCAGGTTGTCGCCCGACCGCCCGAACACCGCGTGCGGCTTGACGTGAGTCTGGATGTAGAGGTCGCCGGCCGGCCCGCCGTTCTCGCCGGGCGCGCCCTTGCCCTTGAGCTTGACCCGCTGCCCGTCGGCCACCCCGGCCGGGATGCGCGCCTGGATGGTGCGGGTGCTCTTGGCCCGCCCGCTGCCGTCGCAGACCTGGCACGGGTCGTCGACGAGCAGCCCGCGGCCCTTGCAGTCGCGGCAGGGCTCGGAGAAGGCGAAGTTGCCCAGGTTACGGCTGGCCGCACCGGTGCCCTCACAGGTCGGGCAGACCCGCGGGGTCGTGCCCGCCTTGGCTCCCGTGCCGCTACAGGCCTTGCACGCCGACGACGTGGTCAGCCTCAGCGAGACGGTGTGACCCTCGACCGCCTCGGTGAAGGAGAGCGTGACCTCGGACTCGATGTCCTGGCCGCGGCGCGGCCTGGTCGTCGTGCCCGTGGTACGGGTGCTCCCGCCACCCCTGTTGAACAGCCCGCCGAACAGGTCGCCGATGCGCTCGCTCGTGCTTCCGCTGTGCTGGCCGGTGCCGCCGAACAGGTCGCCGAAGTCGAACGGGAAACCGCCGCCACCGCCGCCGGGCCGCGGCGCGCCCATGCCCGACCCGAACAGGGTGCGCGCCTCGTCGTACTCCTTGCGGCGCTTGCTGTCCGAGAGCACGTCGTTGGCCTCGGAGATCTCCTTGAACCTGGCCTCCTTGGCGGAGTCACCCTGGTTGGCGTCCGGGTGGTACTGCCTGGCCAGCTTCCGGTAGGCCTTCTTGATCTCTTCGGCGGTGGCGGTTTTCGGCACACCAAGGACGGCGTAGTAATCCTTCTCCAGGTAGTCCTTGGTGCTCATCTATGGCGTCCTTTCGGGGGGTTCTCAGTTGTCGTCGGACGCGGCCGGGGCGTCCTCGGGTTCGGCGACCGCGACCCTTGCCGGGCGCAGCACCCGATCACCGATGCGGTAGCCGAGCTGCAGCACCTCGATGGCGGTCGGCTCGGTCACCTCCGAGGAGTAGCTGTGCATCAGCGCCTCGTGGACCGTCGGGTCGAAGGGCTCGCCCTTCTGGCCGAACGGGGTCAGCCCCAGCTTGGTGACGACCGCCTCCAGCGACTCGGCGACCTTGGCGAAACCGCCGGTCAGTTCGCCGTGGTCGCGAGCCCTGCCGATGTCGTCGAGGACCGGCAGCAGCTCGGTGAGCGCTCCGGCGACCGCCTGCTCGCGGACCGCGACCCGGTCGCGCTCGACCCGCCTGCGGTAGTTGGTGTACTCCGCCTGCAGCCGCTGCAGGTCCGCGGTGCGCTCGGCCAGGAGGCCGGCGTCGCCCCCCGCGACAGGCGCGGCGTCCGCCGGAGGAGCGGCCGGGGCCGGCTCCTCCTTGGCGGTCCTCGCCTGACCCGTCTGGGGGTCGATCTTGCGGTTGTCGCGGATCACCGGCTCTGACTCGGGCCCGTTATCGCGCGGCTCAGACATCGTCACTGGTCCTTCTTGGGCTGGTCGTCGTCCACGATCTCCGCCTCGACGACGTCGTCGTCGCCGCCGGCCTTGGCCTGGCCGGTCTCGCCCTCGGGCGTGGGGCCGGCCTGCTGCTGGCTCTGAGCGTAGATCGCCGAACCCATCTTCTGGCTGACCGTGGCCAGCTTCTCCGCCGAGGTGCGGATCGTGTCGGTGTCGGTGCCCTCGAGAGCCTTCTTCAGCTCGGCGAGCGCGTCGTTCACCTCGGTCTTGATCTCACCGGGGACCTTGTCGTCGTTCTCGCGGAGGAACTTCTCCGTCTGGTAGGCGAGGCCGTCGGCGTTGTTGCGGACCTCGGCCTCCTCACGACGCTTCTTGTCCTCCTCGGCGTAGGACTCGGCCTCGCGCATCATGCGCTCGATGTCGTCCTTCGGCAGCGCCGAGCCGCCGGTGATCGTCATCGTCTGCTCCTTGCCGGTGCCAAGGTCCTTGGCGGAGACGTTGACGATGCCGTTGGCGTCGATGTCGAAGGTGACCTCGATCTGCGGGATGCCGCGCGGGGCCGGGGCGATGCCGGTCAGCTCGAAGGTGGCCAGCTTCTTGTTGTAGGAAGCGATCTCACGCTCGCCCTGGTAGACCTGGATCTGCACCGACGGCTGGTTGTCCTCGGCCGTGGTGAAGACCTCCGAGCGCTTGGTCGGGATCGTCGTGTTGCGCTCGATGATCTTCGTGAAGATGCCGCCCTTGGTCTCGATGCCGAGGGACAGCGGGGTCACGTCGAGCAGCAGGACGTCCTTGACCTCACCCTTGAGCACGCCCGCCTGGAGCGCGGCGCCGATCGCCACGACCTCGTCGGGGTTGACGCCCTTGTTCGGCTCCTTGCCGCCGGTGAGCTCCTTGACCAGCTCGGAGACGGCGGGCATACGGGTCGAGCCGCCGACGAGCACCACGTGGGCGATGTCGGAGACCTTGATGCCGGCGTCCTTGATGACCTGGTGGAACGGGCCCTTGGTCCGCTCGAGCAGGTCGGCGGTCAGGCGCTGGAACTCCGAGCGGGTCAGCTTCTCGTCGAGGTGCAGCGGGCCCTCGGAGGAGGCCGTGATGTAGGGCAGGTTGATGTTGGTCTCGGCCTGGCTGGACAGCTCGATCTTGGCCTTCTCCGCCGCCTCGCGCAGGCGCTGGAGGGCCATCTTGTCCTTGGCCAGGTCGACGCCGTGGGCGTTCTGGAAGCGCTTGACCAGCTCGTCGACGACGCGCTGGTCCCAGTCGTCGCCACCGAGGTGGTTGTCGCCGGAGGTGGCCTTCACCTCGACGAAGCCGTGGCCGTCCTCCTGACCGACGTCGAGCAGGGACACGTCGAAGGTGCCGCCGCCGAGGTCGAAGACCAGGATGGTCTGGTCCTTGTCCTTGTCGAGGCCGTAGGCGAGGGCCGCGGCCGTCGGCTCGTTGATGATGCGAAGCACGTTGAGGCCCGCGATCGTGCCGGCTTCCTTGGTGGCCTGGCGCTGGGCGTCGTTGAAGTAGGCCGGGACGGTGATCACGGCGTCGGTGATCTTCTCGCCCAGGTAGGCCTCGGCGTCCTGCTTGAGCTTCTGCAGGACGAAAGCGCTGATCTGCTGCGGGGAGAACTTCTTCCCGTCGATCTCCGTGGACCAGTTGGTGCCCATCTCGCGCTTGACCGAGCGAATCGTCCGGTCCACGTTGGTGACGGCCTGACGCTTGGCCACCTCACCGACGAGGACCTCGCCGTTCTTCGCGAAGGCGACCACGGACGGCGTGGTCCGCGAGCCCTGCGCGTTGGCGATGACGGTGGGCTCACCGCCCTCGAGGATCGAGACGACGGAGTTGGTCGTCCCCAGGTCGATACCTACCGCACGTGCCATGAGTACGTCCTTGTAGTCAAAGTTGAGCTTGTTGGGCTCAACCTATGGACCGACGAGTAGTTTGTCAAACGAGTTGAGCCTATGCGACTCAACCTCTGGGTGCGCACCGACATTCCCGGCGAGGGGGATTTTCCGAGTGACTCACGATCCTGAACGACAGGCGCCACGCCCGCGGTTCCAACCTGGTGCGGACGCACACGGCGACGGCCGCCCCTCGGGGACGGCCGTCGTGTGGGTTCGGCTTCTCCAGCGCCTGTGCCGGCGCTTCTCTGGCGTCTTCTCTCGCGTCTTCTCTAGCGCCGCCCGGCGCCGTCGACGATCTTGCGTTTCCCGATCGGCGCCTTCAGCTTGACCGTCGTGGTCTTCTGGATGGCGATCTCGATGCAGGAGACGTTCTGGGCCTTGGCCGCCGTGCCCTCGTAGAGGGTGACGGTCACCTGCTTGGCCGTCTCCTTCACCGCCACCCTGTCGAGCACCGCGCACGGCTCGACACCCGACCACCAGACCAGCTTGACCAGGCGGTCCTTGGCCTTGGCGCTCTCGAACCGGACCTTACGGGTGTTGACGGTGTCGCCGACCGGTCTGACCTTCTTCGGCGACGGGGTGGGGGAGGTGGAGGGTGTGCTGATCGCCGGCTGGGCGGCGACGGGCTGGTGGGGGTTCGGGCGGGCTGCCGTGTCAGTGGCGGCCGCGCCGCAGCTCAGGGTCAGCATCAGACACCCGGCCACGAGGGCTGTAGTCCGCATACCCGTATGACGGATCCCGCGACGCCCCGGTTCACCCTCCCGCCGCCCATCCTTCGCGCCGGCCCGCGCCCGCATTCCGAGCGAATCGCCCCTCCGACCGTCGCGGGGTCGCGGCCGGTCCTGCCCGCAGGCGTCGGGTGACCGTCTCGGGCCCTTCCCGTGGACATCGGGATGGCCGTCTCGGGTCCTTCTCGGACGTCGGGACCGTCTCGGGTCCGTCGGTCCTTCCGGTTGACGTCCGAGTGACGGTCGCGAAGCCCGGCGGTCCTCCCTCCGGGTGTCGAAGGAGCCTCCCTCCGGGTGTCGAAGGGTCGTCTCGGGATCGGCCGGTCCTCGCCGCGGACCTCGGGGGACGGTCTCGGGGTGTCGGCGCCGGCCTCCCGGGGTGGCCGCCTCGGGGTGCTCCCGGCGGGCCGTACCGAGGGTCGCGGGAGAGATCGAGGCGGTGATCCACCGGCGATGCGGGGTCTACGCTGGTGATGTGCTGCGTCACGTTCTCCTGGCCGCCTCGCGAAGCGAGCGCGCCGAGCGTCTCATCGCCTCGTCCCCGCTGACCAGGGGAGTGGTCAGCCGCTACGTGGCCGACGACGTGGGCGCCGTCGTCCACGACCTGTCACACCAGGGGCTGCTCGTCACCGTCGACCACCTCGGCGAGGACGTCACCGACAGGACACAGGCCGAGCGCGAGGTCCGCGCCTACCTCACCCTCCTCGAAGGTCTCCCCTCGGGAGCCGACGTCTCCGTCAAGCTCACCGCCCTCGGCCTGCGCCTGTCGGAGCAGTTCGCCCTCGACAACGCCGCGTCGGTCTGCGAGGCCGCCGCGGCCAGGGGCGTGACGGTCACCCTCGACGCCGAGGAACACGACACCATCGAGGCCCAGCTGTCGATCCACTCGACCCTCCGCAAGGAGCATCCCGACGTCGGCGTGGTCGTCCAGTCCTACCTGCGCGCCGCGCCTGAGCGCTGCGCGAAGCTCGACAGCGCCAGGGTACGGCTGTGCAAGGGCGCGTACGTGGCGCCCGAAGCGCTGTCGTACACCTCGCCGAGGGACATCGACCGCAGCTACGTCCGCTGCCTCAAGACACTCATGGCGGGCACCGGCTACCCGATGGTCGCCACCCACGACCCGCGCCTGATCGAGATCTCCGCCGCGCTGGCCGTCCTCCACGGGCGCGACACCGCGGGCTTCGAGTTCCAGATGCTGTACGGCGTGCGGCCCGCCGAGCAGCGGCGGCTGGCGGGGGTCGGCTCGCAGGTCAGGGTGTACGTGCCGTACGGCGACGACTGGTACGCCTACCTCATGCGCCGCCTGGCCGAGCGCCCGGCCAACCTGACCTTCTTCGCCCGCTCGCTCCTCTCCCGGGACTGAGGCTCCCAGCGTCGCGACCGTCACGCTCTCCGGGATCGAGGCCGCTCGCTTCCCTCCGGGAGTCGGGGTCGGGTGGCACTCTCTCCGGGGCCGAGACTGCTCGCGCCTCTCACGGGTGGGGCCGAGACCGCCCGCTCCTTCTCCTCGGAGAGGCCGGTCGCTTCCCCCTGGGGCGGAGGCCGGTCGGTCCTCCTCCGGGCGGAAGCCGGTCGCTCCTCTCGCGGCTGAGCCCGGTCGGTATCCCGGGGCAGGCCGGTCGGGGATCCCAAGGTCGGCGAGGTGGTCGTGGTCGAGTGTGCCGATCCGGCGTGACCTCGCCAGGCCCAACCACGATGCCGTACCGGCCGCCGCCTTTTCCGGCGCGATGCCGCCACGTCGGACTAGGTAGGCTGCCCGCATGATTGCGATTCTGGGAACCGGCAAGATGGGCGAGGCCCTGCTGTCGGGGCTGCTGCGGGCCGGGTTCAAGCCGGGCGACGTCCTGGCGACCGCGCGCAGGGAGGAGCGGGCCCAGGCGCTTCGGGAGACGTACGGCGTGCGGACCGTGTCGAACACCGAGGCCGCCAAGGCCGCCGACACGCTGATCCTCGCCGTCAAGCCACAGGACATGGCCGCTCTGCTGGCCGAGATCGCCCCCTACGTGCCCGCCGACAGGCTCGTCATCTCGGCGGCGGCGGGCATCACGACCGCGTTCGTCGAGCAGCGGCTCGGGGTGGACGTGCCGGTGGTCAGGGTCATGTCGAACACGCCGATCAAGTTCGACGAGGCGATGAGCGTGATCTCGGCCGGCGCGTACGCGGGTGAAGAGCACCTGCAGCGCACCGAGAACCTGCTCAAGCCGGTGGGCAAGGTGCTGCGGATCCCCGAGTCGCAGCAGGACGCGGCGACGGCGCTGTCGGGAAGCGGTCCCGCGTACTTCTTCTACCTGGTCGAGGCGATGGTGGACGCGGGCATCCTGCTCGGCATGCCGCGCGCCGCGGCGCTGGACATGGTCACGCAGTCGATCGTGGGAGCGGCGATCATGCTGCGCGACTCGGGGGAGCACCCGGTGATCCTGCGCGAGGCGGTGACCTCGCCCGGCGGCACGACCATCGCGGCGATCGCCGAGCTCGAACGGCACAGCGTGCGCGCGGCCTTCTTGGCCGCCATCGAGGCGGCCCGCGACCGCGGCCGCCAGCTCGCCTCCGGCTGACCGCAGGCTCCCGACCTCACGCCCGTCCTGCGGTCGGGCCCGCTGTTAGGAAGCCTTCCTTAATACGGCGTCATGGCGCACCATGACCGTCTGGACCCGCGACTTTCGGCCGCGGTGCTGCTGGCCGTACCGGCGGTGAGAGGGGTACGGCAGGCGGTCGCCTGATGCGCCCTCTACGCTAGGCGGCGTGACGGTTCGTCGCGGTATCCCCCCGCTGCTCGTCCTGTTAGCGCTTACCGGTTGCACCGCCGAGGAGCCGCCTGCCTTCCAGCTCGCGCAGGTGCAGCGCGCCCCGGTCACGGAGGTCGTCGAGGCGCCCGCCACGATCGGTGCCAGGGCCACGGCCACGCTGCGCGCGCCCGCCCAGGGCACGGTGACCAAGCTGTACGTGCGTGACGGCGAGAAGGTCGCCAAGGGGCAGATCCTGGCCAGGATCCGGTCCCCGCAGGCCACCGACCAGCTCGCCCAGGCGCGCAGAGCGGCGCGTCCCGTGCCCGCCCCCTCGACGCCGCGCCTGGCGAGCATCGACACCAGCGCCTTCGACCGCAAGGTGGCCAGGCACTTCGCCAAGGCCAGGGCGGAGGCCCGCAAGGTGGACGACGCGGCCGCGCGCAGGCAGCTGCTGTCCGCCATCGACATGGCCGAGACGCAGCACAAGGCCAACAAGCAGGCGCTGTCGCAGATCACCGCCTCGCTCAGCCGTACCGTCAGCGGCTTCACCAGCGGGCTGACCGCCTCGATGTCGTCGCTGCAGGCGGCCTCGCGCACGCAGGCCAGGGCGGCGGTCAAGGCCGCCGAGTCCACGGTGAAGGCGCTCACCATCAAGGCGCCGTTCGGCGGCGTCGTCACGCTCGGACGTCCTTCGGGCGGTGGCGGCTCCAGCGCGTTGAGCGGGCTGCTCGGGCAGATCCCCGGCGGGGCGGCGCCGCAGCTGCCCGCCGTACCGGCGGGTGGGTCGTCGGGCGGCGGCGCGCCGGTCGCGGTCGGCGTGCCGGTGTCGGCGGGCGACCCGATCGTGACGGTGACCGACGTGTCCAAGCTGACGCTCTCCGCCGACATCGACGAGACCGACGTGCTGCTGGTCAAGCCCGAGACCCGCGCGGAGATCGAGCTGGACGCGGTGCCCGGCGCGACCTACACCGCCACGGTGACGGGCGTCGGCATCCAGCCCATGGAGGCCACCACCGGCGGGGTCAGCTACCCCGTGCAGCTGTCCCTCGGCTCCGGCGCCTTCGACGACGGGTCCGCGGCGCCCACCCCCAAACCCGGCATGAGCGCGGTCGCCAGGCTGACCGTCCGCGAGGCGCCTTCGGCCGTCGCCGTGCCGGCCTCGGCGATCGTCTCGAGCGGGCGGGAGAGCGTCGTCTGGATCTCGTCCGCCGGTACGGCCCAGCGGCGCGTGGTCAAGCTCGGCGCCCAGGGCGACGCGATGGTCGAGGTCGTGAGCGGCCTGACCGTGGGCGAGCGCGTGGTGGTCAAGGGCGCCGACGCGGTACGGCAGGGCCAGCCGCTGTCATGACCCCCGCACTGGAGGCCGTCGACCTCACACGCTCCTACCAGCTCGAAGGCGTCTCCGTGGACGCCCTTCGCGGGGTGAGCCTGCGGATCGACCAGGGCGAGTTCGTGGCGATCGTCGGGCCGTCCGGGTCGGGCAAGTCGACGCTGATGCACCTGCTCGGCTGCCTCGACCGGCCCACGTCGGGCGCGCTGCGGTTGAACGGCACCGAGATGTCCACCCTGTCCGACACCGCGCTCGCCGAGCTGCGCAACAGGACGATCGGGTTCGTCTTCCAGTCGTTCCACCTGCTCGGCCGGACGTCGGCGGTGGACAACGTGGCGCTGCCGCTGGTGTACCGCGGGGTGGGGAAGGCGGAACGGCGGACGCGGGCGCGGCGGGCGCTGGAGGCGGTGGGGCTGGGGCACCGGCTCGACCACCGGCCCTCGCAGATGTCGGGCGGTGAGCAGCAGCGGGTGGCGATCGCGCGGGCGCTGGTCGGCGAGCCGTCGGTGCTGCTGGCCGACGAGCCGACCGGGAACCTGGACACCCGCAACGGGGACGAGGTGATGGCGATCCTCGACCGGCTGAACGCCGACAGCGGGGTGGCCATCGTGCTGGTCACCCACGAGCCGGACATCGCGGCCCACGCGCGCCGCCAGATCCACGTGCGCGACGGCCGGGTGGAGCTGGACACCGCGCACCGGCCCGCCGCGACCGGCGAGGAGGCAGACGCGTGAGGGGCGCGGAGGCGTTCTTCATGGCGCTGGAGGCCCTCAGGGTCAACCGGCTGCGCAGCACGCTCACCATGCTCGGCGTCATCATCGGCGTCCTCGCCGTCGTCGTCCTCGTCGCCATCGGCTCCGGCGCCAAGAACGCCATCGAGCGCGAGATCTCCGGCCTGGGCAGCAACATCATCCTTGTCGTCCCCGGCCAGCTCAGCGTCGGCGCCGTCCCGACCCAGAGCAGGATGAACCTGTCGGACGCCGCCTACGTCCGCCGCGTCGTCGGCGACCCCGGCAAGGTGACCGTCTCCGTCCAGTCCGGCGAGACCGTGCGCGTCGGCAGGAAGGATGCCTTCGTCACGATCGTCGGCACGGACGAGAACCTGCCCAACATCTTCCAGCGTCCCCTCGACCGTGGCCGCTACCTGACCGAGACCGACGTCGACACCCGGCGGAGGGTCGCGGTGCTGGGTGCGGAGGTGGCCGACGAGATGTTCGGCGACGTCGACCCCGTGGGCCGCCAGATCACCGTCTCGGGCGCCCGCTTCCGCGTGGTCGGCGTCTACACGACGGTCGGCGCGACCTTCGGGGTGGCCCGCGACAAGGAGGTGCACGTCCCCGTCACCACCGCGCAGCGGCTGATCGGCGCCAGCAGGATCAACGGGATCGCGGTCGGCGCCTCGGGCCCCGACGAGATCGAGCCGCTCCAGCGGAAGGTCGTCGCCGCCCTGGGCGAGCGGTATCCGGGCGAGCGCTTCTCCGCCGTCACCCAGACCCAGCTGCTCGGCACCATCGGCAGCGTCCTCGGCATGCTCACCGGCGTGCTCGCCGCCATCGCGGGCATCTCGCTGCTGGTGGGCGGGGTCGGCGTGTCCAACATCATGCTCGTCAGCGTCCGCGAACGCACCCGGGAGATCGGCCTGCGCAAGGCGCTCGGGGCGCGCCAGCGCGACATCCTCGCCCAGTTCCTCATCGAGGCCGTGCTGCTGACGACCATCGGCGGCCTGGTCGGCATCCTGTTGGGTGTGGGCGGCGCGCTGGCCATCCAGTCGCTCACGCCGGTGCCCGCCGCCATCACTTGGTGGTCGATCGCGCTGGCGTTCGGGGTGTCGGCCGCGGTGGGCGTCTTCTTCGGGGTCGCCCCTGCACGCCGGGCGGGCCGCCTCGACCCGGTCATCGCTCTGCGCGCCGAGTAACGCGCGCGAGGCCCGGTCATCGCCCCGCGCGCCGAATGACCCGCGCGAGATCCGAGGGTCGATGGCCGGTCAGGGGTCGCGCTTCCTCAGCCGCCGGGGGTGACCAGCCCCCGCTCGTAGGCGACGATCACCGCCTGTGCCCTGTCCCTGACGTCGATCTTGGCGAACACCGCGGTCACGTGGTTCTTCACGGTGCTCGGCGAGACGGCGAGCCGTTCGGCGATCTCGGCGTTGGACAGGCCTTTCGCGATGAGCACGAGCACCTCCTGCTCCCGCGCGGTGAGCCCGTCGATCTCCGCGCGCGGCCGGCCCCCGCGGACGTAGGTGCGGATCAGCCCGGTCAGCAGGCGCGGCGCGACGGCCGCCGCGCCGCCGTGGACCACCCTGACGGCCTCGACCAGTTCCTCGGGCGAGACGTCCTTCGGCAGGAAGCCGTCGGCTCCGGCCCTGAGCGCCGTCACGACGTTCTCGTCCAGGTCGAAGGTGCTCAGCATGAGGATCTTGGTCAGCGCGAACTCGGCGACGATGGCCGACGTCGCCTCGATGCCGTCCACGCCGGGCATGTGCAGGTCCATGATGACCACGTCGGGGCGCAGCTCGCGGCAGCGCGCCACGGCGGCGGCGCCGTCGCCCGCCTCGCCGACCACGGAGATGTCGGGCTGGGCGTTCAGCATGAGCCGGTATCCGGTCCTGACGAGGGCGTGGTCGTCCACGAGCAGCACGGTGATCACAGCGGAAGCCTCGCACGGACCTCGAAGCCGCCGACCTCGCGGGGCCCGGTGAACAGCTGCCCGCCGCAGAGCGCCACCCGCTCGGCCATGCCCGCCAGCCCGAAGCCGCCGGGGGAGGACGAGGGCCCGGCCGTACCGTCGTCCAGCACCTCGACCTCGACCGCCCGCTCCTCGTAGCTGATCCGCACGGTGGCCCGCGCCCCGCGCGTGTGCTTGCGGGTGTTGGTGAGCGCCTCCTGCACGATCCGGTAGACGGCCAGGTCGATCGCCGCGGGCAGCGGCACGGGCGTGCCGTCCACCGCCAGGCTCGCCGGCAGCCCCGCCGCGCCGGCCTGCTCGACCAGCGCGGGCAGCCCGGCCGCGCCCGCCCCGGTCGCCTCGCCGCCGCCGGGGCCGTCGGCCCGCAGCACGTCGAGCAGGTGCCGCATCTCCGTCAGCGCCTGCCTGGCGGTCTGCTCGGCCCACAGCAGCGCCTCGCGGGCCTCCGGCGGATCCGGGGGCATGACCGCGCGCGCCCCGCCGACCAGCGCGTTGATCACGCTGAGGTGGTGGGCGACGACGTCGTGCAGCTCGCGGGCGATACGGCGGCGCTCCGCGCGGACCGCCTCGTCGGCGCGCTCCCTGGCCGAACGCTCGCGCAGCTCGACACGTGCCCTGACGAGCTGCCCCACGCCCACGGCCACCAGGTAGGAGGCGATGGCCAGGCTCTCCGTGGGCGTCCTCACCGCGAGGGCGATGCCGTAGGCGGTGGCGAGCGCGACAGCGGTGACCAGCGTCCTCCTGCCCTCGGTGTAGCGGCCGAGGCTGTAGAGGGCGATCAGCGCGGTGGTGGCCACCGAGTTGGTGCCGGTGAGGGTGCCGACGACGTCGAGCCCGGCGACGGCGACGGCGACGGGGATCGGGTGGCGGCGCCGGGCGAGAAGAGGGAGGGCGGAGGCCAGGAGCATGGCGCCGCCGGCGACGAGGGGCGGATCGCCGACGAGTCCGGCGACGAGGCCGACCACGGCGATGGTGCCGAGCACGATGACCAGCGTCGCGTCGAACACCTCGGGACGGCCGAAGAACCGCCATATCGCCCGCCCTACGCGCATGGCCTGAACCCTAACCAGTCGCCGCGGTCGGCGCGGGTCTCCGGGCGGCGGGGCAGGAGAGTGGATCATGTGGTGCGGGTTTCGCCCGGGTCGCCGGCACTGCGGTAACGTCGGCGCATGAGCGAGTCGGTGCGAGTCGTCTGGGACGACGCCCTCACTGCCTATGATTTCGGCCCGGGTCACCCCCTCGCTCCCATCAGGGTCGAGCTGACCATGGCGCTGGCCCGCGAGCTCGGCGTTCTCGACCGGACCGAGGTCGTCGGCTGCGTACCGGCCACCGACGACGAGCTGGCCCTCGTCCACAAGCGTGACTACATCGAGGCGGTCAAGCGCGTCTCGGCGGACGGCCGCCCTGACCTGGCCGCGGGCCTCGGCACGCCGGACAACCCGTCCTTCGCGGGCGTCCACGAGGCCTCCGCGCTCATCGCGGGCGCCTCGCTGGCCGCCGCCCGCACGGTCTGGGAGGGTACGGCCGAGCACGCCGTCAACATCGCCGGCGGCCTGCACCACGCCATGGCCAACGTGGCCAGCGGCTTCTGCGTCTACAACGACCCCGCAGTGGCGATCGCCTGGCTGCTGGCGCAGGGCGCCTCGAAGGTCGCCTACGTCGACGTCGACGTCCACCACGGCGACGGCGTCCAGGCGCTCTTCTACGACGACCCCCGCGTGCTGACCATCAGCCTGCACGAGAGCCCCCGCACGCTCTTCCCCGGCACGGGATGGCCGGAGGAGACCGGCGCGGAGGGCACCGCGGTCAACGTGGCGCTGCCCGCGGGGTGCGGCGACGAGGGCTGGCTGCGCGCCTTCCACGCGGTCGTGCCGCCGCTGCTGAGGGAGTTCGCGCCCGAGATCCTGGTGACCCAGCACGGCTGCGACAGCCACGCGCTCGACCCGCTGGCCCACCTGATGCTGAGCGTCGACGGCCAGCGCGCCGCCTATGCCGCGCTGCACCGCCTGGCCCACGAGACGGCCGGCGGGCGCTGGATCGTCACCGGAGGCGGCGGTTACGAGCTGGTCCAGGTGGTGCCGCGGGCGTGGACGCACCTCATCGCCGAGGTGTCGGGCCATCCCGTCGACCCCTCGACGAGGACGGGCGCGGCCTGGCAGGCCCTGGTGCGCGAGCGGACGAGGGAGACGCCGCCGCTCACCATGACCGACGGGCGCACCCCGGCGTTCAAGGACCTGTCGGGCGGCTACGACCCGGGCGACGCCGTCGACCGCGCGATCATGGCGACGCGGCAGGCCGTCTTCCCCTACCACGGCCTCGACCCGATGCCCTGACGCCGCGGGCCCAGCACGTTCGTGAGCGTGCCTACGACGCGCCCGGGCGCCCGACGTGAGCGTGCCTATGACGCGCCCGGGCGGTCGATGTGTGCGTGTCCGCGACGCGCCCGGGCGGTCGATGTGTGCGTGTCCGCGACGCGCCCGGGCGGTCGATGTGTGCGTGTCCGCGACGCGCCCGGGCGTTCGATGTGTGCGTGTCCGCGACGCGCCCGGGCGTTCGATGTGTGCGTGTCCGCGACGCGCCCGGGTGCCCGAGTCGTCGGAATTTCGCAGCCTGTGCGGTGGTTCAGACCATTCGTGGGCCGTTAGGCTCCGACAGGTGGGAAGGAGAGTCCATTGCTGACCCGTGACGAACTCCGCGAGCACCTGATCAGGACGCGCATCGCCGGAGATGTGGCCACCAGCAGGGAGAACAATCTCGACCACTACCGGTCCGTCGCGAACCGAGACCCTTACTTCCTCTTCGGCCTGACCAGTCTCGAGAACTGGTCCTACCGCGACGTCCTCGCCCAGATGGCCAAGTCGGCGGGTGTCGTCGCCGATCCCGGGCACCGCGAGGGCCAGGACACCATCGATCCCGAGCGCACGATCGACGCGCTCGACCTCATGGCCGACCGCATCGTCGGCGTGCTGGCCAGGCCGGCGCCGCGCGTGCTGTTCGCCACGGGGCATCCGACCGGTCTGCTCGCCATCCACCTGCCGCTGGCCGCGGCCGTGGCGGCCAGGGGCGCGACGCTGCTGAGCCCCGCCGAGGGCTGGACCTACTGGGGCGCCGGCTTCGGCAGGAAGCGCAAGATCCGCTACCTGGGCGACGTGGCGATGCTCGACGACCGGGGCGGTTTCGTGCACACGCACGACTCGGCGCCCATGGAGGCGATGCTGGCCGAGCTCGGCGACGCGCGTCCCGATCTGGTGATCGCCGATCACGGCTGGGCGGGAGCGGCCGGAGAGGCGGGCATCCCGACCGTCGGGTTCGCCGACAGCAACGACCCCGCGCTCTTCCTGGGCGAGGCCGAGGGCAAGATCGACGTGGTCGTCCCACTCGATGACAATGTGCTACCGCGCTATTACGCGCCGTTGACCGATCGGCTCGTCACACGAGTCTCACGAGCCCTTTGAGTCGAATTCGGCCCTCCCTATACCGTCTTTTCGCGCCTGCATTCCAAGAGGCTCGTCGTCCCTTTGCCAACTTTTGAGGGGCGCTGGGCGACTCTTATGTGTACGAACATAGACAGGTGGCACGTCCAGGCGAGGGGCACGGCCCGGCTGCTGGCCAGCAATTTCGCTGGTTTCGCTGACAGGCGGCTCCGATGACTGAGAAAGTAGGGGGTTTGCGCACTCGGAGTCCCGACTTACGCTGACGGCAGTACACGTGCGTGAGCAATGGCACCAGTGGGGATAACCCGGAAACACGTGCGGAAGAGGCGTCCGATGGGTGCAGGCGAAAGACCTCTCAGCGAGGTGAAGTTCCTGACCGTTGCCGAGGTGGCCACGGTCATGCGGGTGTCCAAGATGACGGTGTACCGGTTGGTGCACTCTGGCGAGCTGCCGGCCATCAGGGTCGGGCGCTCGTTCCGAGTTCCTGAGCAGGCGGTCCACGACTACCTCAGGGAGGCGTACATCGAGGCTGGGTAAGCCCGAGAGGTAGCGGTGTGATCGGTGGTCACATCGCGAGTGTTGCCACACGGTCACCCCCAGGGGGCGATCTACCGTGGATCGCCGGTAGTCTGTTGACCGGTGTGCGCTCGCACACCGATTCAGCCTTGCTATCAGTTACCTGGGGGTCCCGTGGGCTCTGTGATCAAAAAGCGCCGCAAGCGGATGGCCAAGAAGAAGCACCGCAAGCTGCTGAAGAAGACGCGCATCCAGCGTCGTAACAAGAAGTAGCCGCAGTCTGTGAGGCGCCGATGACCCACACCGTGCTTGTCACCGGGGTCTCGCGCCACGTCGGCGCCCGAGTGGCGAGCGTTCTCGCGGCGGACCCGGGCATCAGTCGCGTCATCGGAGTGGACACCGTGCCGCCGCCCTCGCTCACCCGAGATGGCGGCATCTCCCTCGGCCGGACGGAGTTCGTCCGGGTGGATCTTCGCAGCCCCGACATCGCTCAGGTGATCGCGGCGGCGGACATCGACATCGTTGTGCACATGAGCCTGGTCAGCGCTCCCTCGGGCAGCGCGGGCCGAGCCTCCATGAAAGAGCACAACGTGATCGGCACCATGCAGTTGCTCGGTGCCTGTCAGCGGTCGTCGACCGTGCGCCGCGTGGTGGTGCGTTCCACCACCGCGGTCTACGGCTCGTCGCCCAAGGATCCGGCGGTGTTCACCGAGGACGTCGTACCTCACGACAGCCCGTCTCATGGCTATGCCAAGGACGCGGCCGAGGTCGAAGGCTATGTCCGGGGCTTCGCGCGCCGCCGTCCCGATGTCACGGTGTCGACGCTGCGTTTCGCGAACTTCATGGGTCCCGGCGTCGACTCGCCGCTGACGCGTTATTTCAGCCAGTCCGTCCTGCCGTCCGTGTTCGGGTTCGACCCCCGGCTGCAGTTCGTCCACGAAGACGACGCGGTCGAGGTGTTGCGGCGGATGGCGCTGGACGACCACCCCGGCACGTACAACGTGACCGGGGAAGGCGTGCTTCTGCTGTCGCAGTGCGCGCGCCGGGCGGGCGCCATCACCCTCCCGCTCCTCTCGCCCGCCTTCCGCCTGCTGGGCGAGGCCGCTCGCGGCGCGGGCCTGGTCGACTTCTCGCCGGAGCAACTGCGGCTGCTGTGTCACGGCAGGGTCGTCGACGGCACCAAGCTCGCGGCCGAGCTCGGCTGGAAGCCCAAGTTCACCACCGCGGCGGCTTTCGACGACTTCCTGCGGTCGAGGAGAGGTGTCCGGAGTTGAGCGCTTCGCCCGAAGAACGCCGGGTGATTCCCATCACCGATGCGCCCTCCTACGCGGGAGAGGACCACGACGACGCGATCGCCCGCCTGCTGGCCTTCCTGCGCCGCCGGATCGCCGGCGAGTACGAAGTGGACGAGTTCGGCTACGACTCCGAGCTCACCGACAAAGTCCTGCTGGAGCTGATCAGGCCGCTCTACCACCGGTGGTTCCGGGTCGAGACCGTCGGCCTGGACAACATCCCGGCCGACAGCGGCGCGCTGATGGTCGCCAACCACTCGGGCACGCTCCCCGTCGACGCCCTGATGATGCAGGTGGCCGTCCACGACGAGGGCGGGCGGGCGCTGCGACTGCTCGGCGCCGACCTGGTCTACCAGCTTCCGGTGCTCGGCCACCTGTCCCGCAAGACCGGCCACACCCTGGCCTGCCCCGAGGACGCCGACCGCCTGCTGCGCAAGGGCGAGCTCGTCGGCGTGTTCCCCGAGGGCTTCAAGGGCGTCGGCAAGCCGTTCTCCGAGCGATACCAGCTGCAGCGCTTCGGCAGGGGCGGCTTCGTCGCGTCCGCCATCCGCGCCGGCGTGCCGATCGTGCCCACGGCGATCGTCGGGGCGGAGGAGATCTATCCCAAGATCGGCGACCTGCGCTTCCTCGCGCGCCTGCTCGGCCTGCCGTACCTGCCGATCACGCCGCTGTTCCCGTGGTTCGGCCTGTTCGGCCTGATCCCGCTGCCGTCGAAGTGGATGATCGAGTTCGGCGAGCCGATCAGGACCGACACCTTCGAGCCGGCCGCCGCCGACGACCCCATGCTGGTCTTCGAGCTCACCGACCACGTCCGCGAGGTCGTCCAGCAGCTGCTCACGGCCCTGCGCCTGCGCCGCGGTCACGCCTTCTTCTGAGCCCCCCGGTACGGCACGCCGCACCCCTCGCGGAGGGCGCGTGAACCCGGATCGCCCCTGAGGGAGAGATACCGGGGACCGCGTCGATTCCACGAAGGGGGCCGGCCTGTTGACCGCGCCAACTCCTGTCGGGTTCAGGGACGACGAGCTGATCCGTGGCTCCCTGGCCGACCCTGAGCAGTTCGCCGAGCTGTTCGACCGCTATGCGGGAATGCTGTACCGCTACGTCTCCCGGCGCCTGGGGCCCGAACCCGCCGAGGACCTGGTCGGCGAAACCTTCCTGATCGCCTTCGCCAAGCGCAAGAAATACGACATGTCCTACACGGACGCGCGGCCGTGGCTGTTCGGCATCGTCACCAAGTTGCTCGCACGCCACCACCGCAGGGAGGCCACCAGGTACCGGGCGCTGCTGCGGGTGCCGACGGACGAGGTGACGGAGTCGCCCGTGGAGCGGGTGCTGACGGGCGTGACGGCGCAGGCGGCGCGGCCGCTGCTGGCCGGCGCGCTCGCCGCGCTGCCCGCGAGGGACAGGGACGTCCTGCTGCTGATCGCCTGGGGCGACCTGGCCTACGAGGAGGTGGCGCAGGCGCTGTCCATCCCGGTCGGCACCGTGCGCTCCCGCCTCAACCGAGCGCGCAGGAAGGTCCGCGCCGCGCTCGGCGACACCAACCCGATGCTGGAGGAGGCGTGACCATGGACGACCTGCGGATGCTCCGCGACTTCGGCGACGAGCTGGAGCACGAGCCGCCCGCCACGCTGGCCGGCCGGCGCCGGAGCTTCATGGAGCGCCGCCCCCGCCGAGGGTTCAGGCTGGGCGGCTGGCCGATGCTGGGCCTGGCCGCCGTCGCGACCGCGGCGGCCGTCGCCGTCCCGATGGTGGTGCTCAAGGGTGGCGACCAGCTCACGGCCGGTACGGTGGCCCCGCCCGCGGGCGCGCGCCCGGCCAAGTCCGGCCAAGCGATCAACGTGCTGCTCGTCGGCTCCGACACCCGCGAGGGCGAGGCCAACGCGAAGTACGGCCCGATCCAGTCCAGGACCGGGGCGGGCGCCCGAGCGGACACGATCATCCTGCTGCACCTGTCGGCCGACGGGAGGAGCGCGGACGCGGTCAACCTGCCCCGCGACTCGATGGCGGAGCTGCCCTCCTGTGCCGGCGCGCCGGGCGGGCAGCGGATGCTCAACGCCGCGCTCGACGCCGGTGGCCTGCGGTGCGTGTGGGAGAGCGTCGAGAAGCTGACGAAGGTCAGGATCGACCACGCGGTGGAGGTGGACTTCGCCGGTTTCAAGACGATGGTCGACGCCGTCGGGACGGTGCGCGTGAAGGTGGACACCCCGATCGACGACAGGAAGTCGAAGCTGAAGTTGCCCGCGGGCGAGCACGAGCTCAACGGGGAGCAGGCACTGGGCTACGTCAGGCTCCGCTACTACGCCGACGGCAGCGACCTGTCGCGCATCAAGCGCCAGCACGGTTTCCTGGCCGCGATGGCGGCGGAGGTGCGGAGCGACCCGGCCAAGCTCGCCGCGCTCATCCGGGCCGCGAGCGAGGTGGTGACGACCGACGACGGGCTCGGTGTGAGCCAGATGGCCGACATCGCGCGCGGCGTGTCGGGCGCGAAACTGCACTTCTCCACCGTCCCGGTCGAACCGCATCCGCAGGACCGCCACCGGCTGCAGTGGAAGCAGCCCGAGGCTGGCCGGCTGTTCCAGGCCATCGCCGACGACCAGCCTATTGGACCAAAAGTCCAGTAAAGGTTATCGTCGGCGCATGAGAGCGTGGACGATCGCGGCAGGGGTGCTGGCAGGTGTGGCCATCGGGGCGGTCGCGGCCCGCGGGCGGCGCGCCCCTCACCTGGTGACGGCGCGAGGACGGGCCCTCACCGTCACCACCCCTGACGGCGTACGGCTGGCCGTGGAGGTCGACGAGCCCGACGCTCCGGCGTACGCCGTCGTGTTCGCCCACGGCTGGGTGCTCACCAGGCACTCGTGGCACTTCCAGCGGGAGGCGCTGGCCGGACGCGCGATGCTCGTCGGCTACGACCAGCGGGGACACGGCGACTCCGGCGCGGGGCCCGCCGACCGCCGCACGATCGAGCAGCTCGGCGAGGACCTGCACGCCGTCATCGAGGCCGTCGTGCCCCCGGAGCTGCCCGTGGTGGTGGTCGGCCACTCGATGGGCGGGATGACGGTGATGGGCCTGGCCGCTTCCCGTCCCGCGCTGTTCGGCTCCCGCATCGTCGGCGCGGCGCTGGTCAGCACGTCGTCCGGCCGGCTGGGCGAGAGCACGTTCGGCCTGCGCGGCCCGCTGGGCAGGCTGGCGCCGCGGGTGACCCCCCTCGTCATGAACGGGCTGCGGGACTCCATGATCAACCCGATGACGACGCTGCCCGTCACCCGCTTTCTCGCCTTCGGCCCGCGCAGGGAGCACCTGCGCTTCGTCAACCGCATGATCGCCGGTACGCCGGCGGCGGTGATGGCGGGCTTCTTCCACGGCATGCTCGCCCACGACAAGCTGGCGGCGCTGCAAGCGCTGGCCTCGGTGGAGACGCTGGTGCTGGTCGGCGCGCTCGACCGGCTCACACCGCCGGAGCACAGCCGCAGGATCGCCGCGGCGCTGCCGTCGGCCAGGCTGGTGGTGGTGCCGGGAGCGGGGCACATGGTCGGGCTGGAGAACCCCACGGCGGTCAGCCGGGAGCTGGCCGCCCTGCTGGAGCGCTGCGCCGCGCGACCGCCGGTTCCCCGGCCACCCGAAGGCGCGGGTGCCGCCGCCCTGTGAGCCTCCCGCGTGGGGGCGGCGGGTCAGCCGGAGCGGTGCTGGCGGCGCAGCGCGATGCCCGCGGCGATGCCGCCCGCGACGGCGCCCACCCCGGCGGCGATCGGCAGGGCGGTCAGCGTGGCCTTGCGCCCCGTGCGGAAGTCGCGGATCGGCCAGTTGTGCTTCTTGGCGTGCTCGCGCAGCTCCGAGTCGGGGTTGATGGCCACGGCCCGGCCGACCAGCGACAGCATCGGCAGGTCGTTGGCCGAGTCGCTGTAGGCGGTGCAGCGGGTCAGGTCGAGGCCCTCGCGGCGGGCCAGCGCCCGCACCGCCTCGGCCTTGGCGGGGCCGTGCAGCAGGTCGCCGACCAGGCGGCCGGTGTAGACGCCGTCCTGCGACTCGGCCACCGTGCCGAGGGCGCCGGTCAGGCCCAGCCGCTGGGCGATGACCCTGGCCAGCTCGACAGGGGTGGCGGTGACCAGCCAGACGCGCTGCCCGGCGTCGAGGTGCGACTGGGCCAGCGCCCGGGTGCCCGCCCAGATCCGGTCCGACATCGTCTCGTCGTAGATCTCCTCGCCGAGCCGTACGACGTCGTCGACCTTGCTGCCCGCGACGAAGGCCAGCGCGGTCTCGCGAGCCACCGCGATGTGCTCGGGGTTCTCGTTGCCGCGCAGCCGGAAGACCGCCTGGCCGACCGCGAACTTCAGCAGGTCGGACGTGGTGAACATGCCGCGCGTGGCGAGGCCGCGGGCGAAGTGGTAGATCGAGGCTCCGCGCATCATCGTGTTGTCGACGTCGAAGAAGGCCGCGGCCTGCATGTCGGGCTCGGGGGGAACGGTGGCCACCGCGGCGGCTGCCGCCACCTCGCCGGCAATCTCCGCCTCAGCCGCCCGATGCCGTCGTAGTAGCCGCCTCATAGCCCCTCAGCTTAACCGGGAAGTATTGACTAGCCGTTAGGCAGCCGCAGCCCGTCGATGTAGTCGAGGTAATCGTTGGCCTGCTGCTGGTCGACGTCGTTGAGCTGCTCCAGCATCGGGTCGACCTTCTCGTGCTGCTCGGCCACGAAGTCGTCGATCTTCGACTGGTCGCGGGGCACCGCCCGGTCCATCCGCTCGATCGCCGAGCGGGTGCTCTCCTCCATCTCCTGGAGCGTGGCGCCGACGTGCGGGCCGCCGCCGCCCGCGTCGAGCAGCGCCGCCAGCTCCTCGGCCCGCTCGCTCGCGGCGTCGAGGGCGCCGCCCGCCTTGTCGGGGTTCAGCTCCATCACCGCGCCCTCCGCGGCCCGTTTGAGCGGATAGAGCATGTCGCCCGGCACCGCGCGGTAGGTCACGATCGTCGACAGCGTCATCGCCGTCGCGAGGCCGGCCGCCAGCACCGGGGAGAGCCAGCGCAGCGGTCCACGACGGCGCGCGGGAGGCGCCGCGGTGGCCGGTCCGGGCGCCGCCAGGGTCTCGGACAGCAGCGTCTCGCGCAGCCTGGCTCTGAACGCGGGGTCGGGCCCGCCTCCCAGGGGGAGGTTCGCGCCGAGGTCGGTCAGCTGTCCGAGGAGGGCATCAGCGTCATGATCGGACAGCCGGCGATGGAATGGCGACCTACCCATGAACGCTCCCTGCCGCCCCCGCATGTCGATCCACTGGTGATACCTGCCTAACGACCTGCCGCGGGGTGAGGTTACGCCAGATCCGGCTTGAGAGCCCTGGCCAGCGATCGGATCGCTCGGAACTGCAGCGCTTTGATCGCTCCACTCTTCTTCCCCATGATCAGTGCGGTCTCCGCCAGTGACAGGCCGTGCAGGAACCTCAGGACCACGCATTCCTGCTGCTCGGGATTGAGCTCCCGGACGGCGCGCAGCACGCGGTCGTTGATGATCGCCGTGACGACGGCGTTCTCAGGGATGTGCTCGCCGTCGACGGGGACGTCGAGCACCTCCGCCGTGGTGACCTCGAGGCGGTAGCGACCGGACTTGAAATGATCGGTGACCAGGTTCCGGGCGATGGTCACGAGCCAGGCGCCGAAGTCACGACCCTGCCAGGTGAAGTCGGTGATTCGGCGAAGCGCGCGCAGGAAGGTCTCGCTGGTGAGATCCTCGGCGAGGGGATGGGAGCCGACTCTGAAGTAGATGTACCGGTAGACGAGGTCGAGATAGCGGTCGTAGAGCGTTCCGAAAGCGTCGTTGTCGCCGGCTTTGGCCCGTAAGACCAGTGCGCGCAGCTCATTGTGATCGGTGTCCGGCACGTCTTCACGTACAGCAAGCTCGCCCGTCCGGGCTCCTCCGAGTGCGGAGGGGGGAAGTAGCCCGGCGAACGACCACGAGTCAGGCATCCGGTATCCCTAGGGGTAAGGGGTGCGGCGTGCTCGAACACTCTAGAAATCAACTGGAAATTCCACAATCCGCACAGGGTGCGTCATGGCTACCAGTAACCGGCGGATACCGTGTGGACCGACCCGCTTCCCTCTTCGGCTACCGGTTGGGAGGTAATGTCCGGCAGCATTGGGGGCACCATGGAACTCCTCGTCGCAGTGATCGCGTTCGCCGGTGCCCTGCTCGCCGGGATCGCCGCGTTCGCCCTGGTACGCCGTTTTCAGGAAGACCGTGATGGCTGGCTGATCGCCTGGACCGTGGCCGCGATCGCCCTGTGCCTCTCGCTCGCCGCCGTCGGGCTCGGCACGCTGCAGACCTTCGGGCCGCTCACCTTCCGGCTCTACCAGCTGTTCGGGGCGCTGCTGGCGCCGCTGTGGCTGGCCATCGGCCTCGTCCAGCTGCTGGCGGAGAAGGGCAGGGCCAGCTTCGCCACCTGGCTGCTGGGCATCGCCGTCACCATCGTCTCCGGCTACATCCTGATCCTCGACCCCGTGATCGAGGAGGCCAAGCTCAAGAACACGGTCCTGCCGTCCGGCAGCCTGCACTGGGGTCTGGTCGCCGGATCGGTCCTGACGGGCGTCCACGCGCTCGTCGTCCTGGTGATGCTCGGCTGCCTGGTGATGGCGGGCCTGCGCTGGCGCAAGGGCGACGAGTACGACACCGACAACCTGCACGCCAGCCTGGTCGTCGGGCCCAGCGCCATCGCGCTGGTCGGCGCCGTGCGGTTCAGCGTGCCGGCGGTCTTCACCGTCGCGCTGCTCGTCGTGGCCGCGGCCGGTGTCTGGTACTCCGTGCTGCGCCCGCTGGCGCCGTACGAGGACGAGGAGGAGGGCGAGATCGCCGAGGAGCAGTGGGAGTCCCGTCCCGCCGGCCGCAGGGCCGCGAGGGAGCCCGCCGTGCCGCCGCCGGCCGTCCAGCAGCCGGCGGTCCAGCAGCCGGCCGTCCAGCAACCGGCGCAGCCCCGCAGGTCGGGTCTCGGCGATCTGGTCGCTGAGTACCGCGCCGGCGAGCAGGAGGTCGACTACGCCGCCCGCATGGATCCCTTCGCCTCGGGTCCTGCCACCGGCACGTTCATGTCCAACGGCGCCGACGGCCGCTACGGCCAGCTCCCGCCCAGCGGCCCCCAGGGCGGTCACCACGCGGCCACCCCGGCCGGCGCCCACGCGACGAGCTCGCACACCGGCCCGCACTCCATGCCGGGCGGCCACGCGAGCCCGCACACCGGCCCGCACTCCATGCCGGGCGGCCATCCGCCGGAGACCGGCATGTTCGGCGTGCCCGAGGGCCTGGCGGCGGCATCACCCGGCTACGGCGGGCACGCCCGCGAGCCCGAGTACAGCATGCCCGCCACCGGCGCCGTCTACCCCGGCGCCGAGATCCCCGGCTTCTCGACCGGCTCCACCACGGTTCCCGCCGGTGGCGGCTCGCGGCCCTCGCCGAGCATCTACGGCCTGCTGACCGTGTTCACGATCATGGACGGCTCCGGCGAGGCCTTCGACCGGCTGGCCGAGCAGACCGTGGAGGCCGTCCGGCGCAGCGAGCCCGACACGCTGGTCTACGCCTGCCACGCGGTCAAGTCGGCCCCGCTGCAGCGCATCGTCTACGAGCTGTACCGCGACGAGGTCGCCTACGCCGACCACCAGCGCCAGCCCCACATGGAGCGCTTCCTCACCGATCGCCAGTCGATGGTGCTGGCCACCAACGTCATCGAGCTCAGCGTCAACGCGGCCAAGGTCGTGCCGTTGCCGACCGCCTTCCAGGTCTGAGGCGGGCCGTCCGCACGGGTCAGCCGCACGAGTCAGCCGCGCAGGTCAGCCGGACAGGTCAGGCGGAAAGGGCCGCGCGCAGACGCTCCTCGGAGACCCGCCAGAAGTCGTGCTGCACCCCGTCGACGAGAGTGACGGGAATCATCTCCCAGTACTTCTCGGTCAGTTCGGGCGAGGAGTTGATGTCGACCTCCTCCCACGGGACGCCCGTGTCCGCCGCCACCCTGGCGATGATCGCGCGGGCGTCGTCGCACAGGTGGCAGCCTGGCTTGCCCAGCAATGTGATGCGGTGCATCCCCTCAGCCTAGCCACGACTTTGTGCGTCGGTTCACAAAGGGATTAATCTGAAAGGCGGCCCGATTACTGATACCGCAGCCCAAGGAGCCTCGGCACGTGATGCGTCAGTCCCAACCGCGTGACCGCGGCATCCCCGAGGCGACGGTGGCCAGACTCCCCTTGTACCTGCGCGCCCTCAACGGGATGGCCGAGCGCGGCATCGCGACGGTGAGCTCGGAGGACCTGGCGGCCGCGGCGGGCGTCAACTCGGCCAAGCTGCGCAAGGACCTGTCACACCTCGGCTCCTACGGCACCCGCGGCGTAGGCTACGACGTGGAGTATCTCGTCTACCAGATCTCGAGGGAGCTCGGTCTCACCCAGGACTGGGCCGTCGCGATCGTCGGAGTCGGTAACCTCGGCCGGGCGCTCGCCAACTACGGGGGCTTCGTCTCCAGGGGTTTCCGCGTCGCCGCGCTGCTCGACGCCGACCCCGAAATCGTGGGCGACGACATAGCGGGGTTGAATGTTGAGCACATCGACGAGCTGGAAGCCGTCATCAAGAGGCGTGGGGTGTCGATCGTCGTGCTGGCCACCCCGGCGGCCGCGGCGCAGGAGTTGTGCGACCGCGTGGTCGCGGCGGGGGTGACCAGCATCCTGAACTTCGCCCCTGTCGTGCTCTCTGTGCCTGACACTGTCGATGTCCGTAAGGTCGACCTGTCGATCGAGCTGCAGATCCTCGCGTTCCATGAGCAACGCAAAGCGGATCGGATGAGTGGGGGGCCGTTGATGGCCGTGGACAGCCAGTGAGCGTTCTTGCGATCGGACTGAGTCACCGGACCGCTCCGGTGTCGCTGCTCGAGCGCGTGTCGGTGTCCGGCGACGCGCTGGTCAAGCTGATGCAGGACGTTCACAGGGAGGTGAACGTCGCCGAGGTCATGGTGATGTCGACCTGCAACAGGGTCGAGATCTACACCGCGGTGGACAGGTTCCACGCGGCCGTGACCGCCGTCACCACCCTCCTGTCCACGCACTCGGGCGTCCCCGTGGACGAGCTGACCCCGCACCTCTACGTGCACTACGAGGACCGCGCGGTCGAGCACCTGTTCACCGTCGCCGCCGGCCTCGACTCCATGGTCGTCGGCGAGGGCCAGATCCTCGGCCAGACCCGCCAGGCACTGCGGCTCGCCCAGGAGCAGGGCACCGTCGGCGCGACCCTGAACGAGCTGGCCCAGCAGGCGCTGCGCGTCGGCAAGCGGGCCCACGCCGAGACGGGCATCGACCGCGCGGGCGCCTCGCTCGTCACCGCGGGCCTGTCCTTCGCGGGTGACCTGACCGGCAGGCGCGCCCTGGTCGTCGGCGCCGGCGCGATGAGCGGCCTGGCCGTCGCCACGCTGGCGCGGGTCGGCATCACCGACGTCGTGGTCGCCAACCGCACCTACGACAAGGCCGTACGGCTGGCCGAGTCGGTCGGCGGCAGGGCCGTGCAGCTGTCCGAGGTCTCCCGCGAGATCGGCGACGCCGACCTCGTCATCTCCTGCACGGGCGCGGGACACCACGTCATCACGCCCGACATGCTCGAGGGCCCGGCCTTCCTGCTGGACCTCGCGATGCCGCACGACATCGACCCCGCCGTCCGCGCCGTCGACGGCGTCACCCTGGTCGACCTGGAGACGATCCAGCGGTCCGGTGTCGGCGCCGGCGAGCGCGACGCGGTCGAGGCGGTCCGGCGGCTGGTCGCCCAGGAACTCGAGGCGTTCCTGTCGGCCGAGCGCGCCGCCCGCGTCACCCCGACGGTGGTGGCGCTGCGCAGCAAGGCGGCCGACGTCGTCGAGGCCGAACTCGGCAGGCTGATGATGCGCCTGCCCCACCTGGACGGCCGGGCCCGCGACGAGGTGGCGCAGACCGTCAGGCGCGTGGTGGACAAGCTGCTCCACGAGCCGACCGTGCGTGTCAAGCAGCTCGCGGCCTCGCCCGCGGGCGATCATTATGCCGAGGCTCTGCGCGAGCTGTTCGATCTCGATCCCACGGTGCCCGAAGCCGTGAGAGGGGTGGACCTGTGAAGCTCGGCACCCGTCGCAGCCTGATGGCGACGACCCAGTCGCAGATGGTCGCCGACCTCTACACGGAGAAGACCGGCCAGGCCATCGAGCTGGTCGGCATCACGACGTTCGGCGACGTGTCCAAGGCCCAGCTGTCGCAGCTCGGCGGCACCGGCGTGTTCGTCAGCGCCCTGCGTGACAAGCTCGTCACGGGTGAGGTCGACTTCGCCGTCCACTCGCTCAAGGACCTGCCGACCAAGCAGGACCCCCGCTTCGTGGTCGCGGCGCTGCCGGCGCGCCACGACGTCCGCGACGCGCTGGTGGGCCGGACGAAGTTCGCCGACCTGGCGCCCGGCGCCAAGGTCGGCACCGGGTCGCCCCGGCGCATCGCGATGCTGCGCGCCCTGCGCGACGACCTCGACTACGTGCCGATCCGCGGCAACGCCGACACGCGCATCGGCAAGGTCACCTCGGGCGAGCTCGACGCGGTCGTTCTGGCCGCCGCGGGCCTGACCCGCATCGGCAGGGTGTCCGAGATCTCCCAGATCTTCGAGGTCGAGGAGATGCTGCCTGCTCCCGGTCAGGGCGCTTTGGCCGTAGAGTGCCTCTCGACCAGGTCTGACCTGGTCGACTTCCTCAGCGTGCTCGACGACCCGCGGACCAGGTCCGCGGTGACGGCCGAGCGCGCGGTGCTGTCCGCTCTCGAGGCGGGATGCTCGGCCCCGGTCGGCGCGTTCGCCCTCGACGACGGGCACACGCTGAATTTGACCGCGACGGTCGTCGCCCTCGACGGCCGGGAAGCGGTGCGCAAGTCCGCCGCCGGTTCTCCTTCGGAGGCCATGGAGCTGGGCCGCGATCTCGCGGCCACCATGATCGCTGAGGGGGCCGACAGATTGATGGGGGAGCAGTCCCATTGAGCCCCGATAGTCCGACCGCTGCTTTCGTCGCCTTCGTGGGCGCGGGTCCAGGCGACGCAGGCCTGCTCACGCTCCGTGGCGCCGAACTCCTGGGCAAGGCCGACGCCGTCGTCCTCGACCAGGAGGCCTTCGGCCCTCTTCTCAAGCACTGCAAGGAAGGCGTCGAGGTCGTCCAGGACGACTTCGTCAAGCGCGCCAAGGCAGGGCAGCTCGTCGTACGGCTGTGCGAGGGCGATCCGATGCTGTTCTCCTCGATCACCGAGGAGGTCGCGGCGTGCGCCGCGGCCGAGGTGGACTTCGAGATCGTGCCCGGTGTCCCGCCCGCCACGGCCGTGCTCGCCTACGCGGGCATCCCGCCCGCCTCCGACGTCCCCGAGTTCAGGATCGTCGACGCCGCGCAGGAGCAGGACTGGGCCGCCCACGCCGCGTGCGCGGGCACGCTGGTCATCTACAACGGGATCGAGCAGGCCGTCGCGATCGGCAAGGCGCTGATCGCCAACGGCAAGCCCGACTCCACGCCGGTCGCGGTGAGCAGCGCCGGCACCACGACCGAGCAGTTCACCGTCGCCACCACGCTGGGCCGGCTGCAGCCCGACCTCAAGCACGCCGGGTTCACCGAGCCCGCGCTCATCGTGGTCGGCGAGGCGGTCGGCCTGCGCGACAGGCTGTCGTGGTTCGAGACCAAGCCGCTGTTCGGCTGGCGCGTGCTGGTGCCGCGCACCAAGGAGCAGGCCGCGGGCCTGTCGGAGCAGCTGCGTTCCTACGGCGCGGTGCCGGAGGAGGTGCCGACCATCTCGGTCGAGCCGCCGCGCACCCCGCAGCAGATGGACCGCGCGATCAAGGGCCTGGTCACGGGCCGCTACGAGTGGGTCGCCTTCACCAGCGCCAACGCCGTCAAGGCGGTGCGGGAGAAGTTCGAGGAGTACGGCCTGGACGCCCGCGCCTTCGCCGGGCTCAAGGTCGCCGCCGTGGGCGAGGCCACCTCGCGGGCCCTGGTCGACTTCGGCGTCAAGCCCGACCTGCTGCCCTCGGGCGAGCAGTCCTCCGAGGGTCTGGTCGCCGAGTGGCCGCCGTACGACTCGATGCTCGACCCGATCAACAGGGTCCTGCTCCCGCGCGCCGACATCTCCACCGACACGCTGGTGGCCGGGCTGACGGAGCTGGGCTGGGAGTGCGATGACGTCACGGCCTACCGCACCGTCCGCGCCGCGCCGCCGCCCGCGCCGATCCGCGAGGCGATCAAGGGCGGCGGGTTCGACGCCGTCCTGTTCACCTCGTCCTCGACGGTGCGCAACCTGGTCGGCATCGCCGGCAAGCCGCACAACGTCACGGTGATCGCGGTCATCGGCCCGCAGACCGCCAAGACGGCCGAGGAGTTCGGGCTGCGCGTCGACGTGATGGCCGACAAGCCGTCGGCTTCGGCCCTGGCCGCCGCGCTGGCCGAGTACGGGCGTAAGCAGAGGCAGGCGGCGCTGGAGGCGGGCGACGTCCCGCGCAGGCCGTCGCAGAACCGCAGGGGAGCGCGCAGGCGCGCCAAGTAACCCCCGTCCCCGGGGGCACGTGTGAGGAGAGTCATGACCGCCGAGTTCCCCGCCGCCCGACCGCGGCGGCTGCGCCGTACCCCCGCGCTGCGGAGGATGGTGTCCGGCACGCGGCTGCATCCGGCCGATCTGATCCTTCCGCTGTTCGTCAAGGAGGGCATCACCGAGCCGCAGCCCGTCGGCTCGATGCCGGGCGTGGTCCAGCACACCCGCGAGTCGCTGCGCAAGGCCGTCCACGAGGCGGCCGAGGTGGGCCTCGGCGGGGTGATGCTGTTCGGGGTCCCCGCGGTCAAGGACTCCTACGGCACGGCCGCCGACGACCCCGACGGCATCACCCAGCAGGCGCTGCGTGACGTGGTGTCCGAGGTGGGCGACGCGCTGGTGGTCATGGCCGACACCTGCCTCGACGAGGTCACCGACCACGGCCACTGCGGCATCCTGACGCCCGAGGGCGAGGTCGACAACGACGCCACGCTCGACCGCTACGTCTCCATGGCCGTCGCCCAGGCCCGCGCCGGCTCCCAGATGATCTCGCCGAGCGGCATGATGGACGGCCAGGTCGGCGCGATCAGGTCCGGGCTCGACGCGGCGGGCTTCGCCCAGGTGCCGATCATGGCCTACTCGGCCAAGTACGCCTCCGCCTTCTACGGGCCCTTCCGCGAGGCCGTCGAGATGCCGAAGAACTTCGGCGACCGCAAGGCCTACCAGCAGGACCCGGCCGGGCCCGTCGGGGAGGGTCTGCGCGAGGTCCGCCTCGACGTCGCCGAGGGCGCCGACATCGTCATGGTCAAGCCCGCCCTCCCCTACCTCGACATCCTGCGCGAGGTGCGCGACACGGTCGAGGTGCCGGTGGCCGCCTACCAGGTCAGCGGCGAGTACGCGATGGTGGAGGCGGCGGCGGCCAACGGCTGGATCGACCGCGACCGCGCGATCATGGAGTCGCTGGTCGCGATCCGACGCGCCGGGGCCGACCTGATCCTCACGTACTGGGCGACGGAAGTGGCGCGACGCATCTGAGCAGAGGGGTTTCCCGTCGGGTCATGGGACCTATGCGTTAGAGTGCGAGGACAAGTGCTGGTGTGTCCCTTGTGAAGCCGTCTCGAGTGCCCGGGGACCTCTCTCAGGCACGGACTCGAACGGGGAGACACCATGGTGGGGGTACCACTCGCTCGGCGTACCAAAAAGCGGACGCGCCCGACCCGGGTCGAATCGGTCCTGCAGTACGCGGCCCTCGGCTGGGCGAGCGTACCGGGCGCCCATCCGCTGCGCCGGGGGGCCCGCGCCTGTTCGTGCGACCGGATCGGCTGTCCGGATCCCGGCGCCCATCCGCTCTCGCCCGCCTGGTCCCTGCAGGCCACGACGGACACGACGCAGCTGACCCGCTGGTGGCAGCGCGAGCCCGAGGCCAACGTGATCCTGCCCACCGGCCGCGTGTTCGACGTCTTCGACGTACCGCTCACGGCGGGCCTCACCGCGCTGTCCCGCATGGACACCGCCGACTTCCACTCCGGCCCGGTCGCCTCTCACGGCGACCGGGTGCTCTTTTATGTGGCCACCCGCGGCAATCCCGAGGACGAGGACGAGTGGTGGACGTGCAGCCTCGACGTCGCGCCCACCTCGATCGACGAGACGCCCGGCCTGCGGTGGCACTGCCGCGACAGCTACGTCCTGGCCCCGCCCTCCACCATGGCCGGCGGCCAGCCCGTGTCCTGGCTGCGGCCTCCCGACGGGCGTCCCCTTCCCGACCCGCTCCGCGTGCTCGACTGGCTCGTCTGATCCCGGGCCGCCCGCCCGAAGCCGTCCTCCGGGGGTCTCACACGATGAGGAGGACGAAGATGCCGCAGACGATGATGTTGATCAGCCAGCCGTGGGTGTCCATCCAGCTCCGCACCTTGGGCATGACGGCCGTGGCCCGGTGCCGGAACAGCAGGTAGGCCAGCAGCGGCAGCGCCGCGATCAGGAGCGTCACCAGCAGGAACGGCACCGCCGCGCGCAGCGGGGCGTGGTTCTGCTGCAGGTTCACGCCGACGGTGAGCATCGCCACGATGTCGGTCGGCATCAACAGCACGAGCAGCAGCGCGGTGGTGAACGCCTTGCGCGGACCGGTCTCCAGCAGCTTGTCGAGCCATTTGGGCGGCTTGGAGGTCGCCCGTCCCAGGTAGCTCTTGAGCGCGATGGCGACCAGGAGGGCGACCAGGACGATCTGGATGATCCAGCCCAGCGACCCCTTGTCATGGGGGTCGCCCAGCGGGATCGCGCCGTCGAGCAGGGCGGCGAGCCAGCGGGTCAGCATCACTCCGACGGTCGCGGCGAGCGCGATGCCGACCAGGTAGGCGAGGGAGACCCGCACCGCGTACCGGTGCATGACCAGGACGATCGCCGTCATGATCTGCGGACCCGCCATCATGGTGACGGCCAGGGGCAGGATTTGCAGGTTCATGGGCGTCTTCCGTCGTAGCGTCGCTGGCCGTCCGGTCGGCATGGCCGGAGAGCCGGCCCCTCCCGGCTCCGGCGCACGCTCATCACCACTCCGTCACTCCCCGTGCGTACCTGAGATACCCCGCATCCTTTGCGCCTTCCCCCAAATGCCCATAAAGCGGACTTGACTCCGTGTCCGTGCCACCAGGTGAGGGCCACGCAAGGGGGGAGGGCCCCTGACCGTAGGCTGGGACGCGTGAGCCGTACACAGAACTCAGAGGACCTCTTCGAGCGAGCCCGCGCCATCGTGCCCGGGGGCGTCAACTCCCCGGTGAGAGCGTTCGGCGCCGTCGGCGGCACGCCCCGTTTCATGGCCTCGGGCCAGGGCCCCTACATCACCGACGTCGACGGCAACCGCTACGTCGACCTGGTCTGCTCGTGGGGCCCGATGATCCTCGGCCACCGCCACCCCGCCGTCGTCGAGGCCGTCTCCGGCGCGCTCCAGCACGGCCTGTCGTACGGCACCGCCACCCCCGGCGAGGTCGAGCTGGCCGAGGAGATCGTCTCCAGGGTCGCTCCCGTGGAGAAGGTGCGCCTGGTCAGCTCGGGCACCGAGGCGACCATGAGCGCCGTACGGCTGGCCCGCGGCTTCACCGGGCGTTCCAAGGTCGTCAAGTTCGCCGGCTGCTACCACGGCCACGTCGACGCGCTGCTCGCCTCGGCCGGTTCGGGCGTGGTCACCTTCGGCCTGCCCGACACCCCTGGTGTCACGGGCGCGGCGGCGGCCGACACGATCGTCCTGCCGTACAACGACCTGGCGGCGGTCGAGGAGGCCTTCCGCACGGGCGAGATCGCCTGCGTGATCACCGAGGCGTGCCCGGCCAACATGGGCGTGGTGCCGCCGCTGCCCGGTTTCAACCGGCGGCTCAAGGAGCTGTGCGCGGCCAACGGCGCCCTGCTCATCCTCGACGAGGTGCTGACGGGCTTCAGGGTGTCCAGGGCCGGCTGGTACGGTCTCGACCCCGTCGACGCCGATCTCATGACGTTCGGCAAGGTCATGGGTGGCGGCCTGCCTGCGGCGGCGTTCGGCGGCCGGGCGGACGTCATGGCCAACCTGGCGCCCGAGGGCCCCGTCTACCAGGCGGGCACGCTGTCGGGCAACCCGCTGGCGTGCGCGGCCGGCCTGGCCACGCTGCGCGGCCTCGACGACGACGCCTACGCCAGGGTGGACGCCGCCGCCGCGGCGGTCTCGCTCGCGGCGACGAAGGCGCTGGAGGCGGCGGGCGTCCCGCACCGGCTGCAGAGCGCGGGCAGCCTCTTCTCGATCTTCTTCACCGATCGGGAGGTGACGGACTTCGCCGCGGCCCAGACGCAGAACACCAAGGCGTACACGGCGTTCTTCCACTCGATGCTCGACCAGGGCGTCTACCTGCCGCCGTCGGCGTACGAGGCGTGGTTCCTGTCGGCGGCGCACGACGAGGAGGCGCTGGGGCTGATCGTCGAGGCGCTGCCCGCGGCGGCGCAGGCGGCGGCCCAGGCGGGCTGACCGCCGCCCTCAGGGGCGGCCCGCGGTGACGGGTTCGGGGAGGGACCGGTCCGGCCGGCGCGCCGCGCGCGGCCGGGTGCCCGCGTAGAGCGCGCCGGACACGATGAGCACCCCGGCCGCCAGCTTGAGCCACGAGATGCTCTCCCCCGTCACCAGCGCCGCCGACGACAGCCCGAAGACGGGGACGAGCAGCGTGTACGGCGCGACCGTCGAGGCGTCGTAGCGCCGCAGCAGCCAGCCCCACAGCCCGAACCCGCCGAGGGTCGAGATGAAGGCCACGTAGGCCAGCGACGCCACGCCCTCCCACGCGAAGGTCAGCCGCGGCACGCCGTCCACGGCCAGTGACAGCAGCAGCAGCGGCGGCGCCGACAGCGCGCTGACCCACACCATGAAGCGCAGCGGGTCCGGCGGCGCGGCCTTGCGCTGGATGACGGTGCCCAGGCCCCAGGCGGCCGCGGCTCCCACGCACATCAGGAACGCGCCGACCGGCCCGCCGGAGCCGAAGTCGACGGCCACGACGGCCAGCCCGGCGAAGGCGACGGCGAGACCCGTGATCCGGCGCGTGCCGGGCCGCTCGCCGAGCAGGACCGCCGCGAAGACCACGACGAACAGCGCCTGTGTCTGCAGCACCAGCGAGGACAGTCCCGGTGGCATCCCCGCCCGCATGCCGACGAGCAGCAGGCCGAACTGCCCGACGCCGACCGAGGCCGCCACGCCGGCGATCCACCGCCAGCCCACGGTGGGCCGGCCCACCAGCAGCATCGCCGGAAAGGCCGCGAGGGTGAACCGGAGCGCCGCGTAGAGCAGGGGCGGGAAGTGCCGCAGACCGACCTCCATGACGACGAAGTTGAACCCCCACACGGCGGCGAGGCCGACAGCGAGCAATACATGCCGCAAACGCATGCACCCATGCTCACAAGGGACGACTCTTGAGCACAAGCGACATCTTCTACGGTGAAAGGTTTAGAATGGCTACATGCTCGACCTCAACCGGCTGAAGGCGCTGCACGCCGTCCACGTCTACGGGTCGGTGGGCGCCGCCGCCGACGCCCTGATGGTGACGCCGTCCGCCGTCTCGCAGCAGCTGGCCAAGCTGGAGCGGGAGACGGGCGCGACCCTGCTCGAACGCAACGGCAGAGGGGTGAAGCTCACCGACGCCGCGGGCCTGCTGGCCGAGCACGCCGAGCGCATCCTGGCCTTGGTCGAGACCGCCGAGGCCGACTTCGAGGCGCTGCGCGGCGCGGTCGTCGGCAAGCTGGCCGTGAGCGCCTTCCCGACAGCGGCCAGAGGGCTGATGCCGCGCGCGCTGTCCCTGCTCAAGCAGCGCCATCCCGACCTGGCGGTGTACCTGACCGAGCGCGAGCCCGAGCGGCAGATCAGGGAGGTCGCCAGGGGCGAGCTCGACCTCGTGGTCGCGCAGGACTGGATGAACCGGCCGCTGGCCATCCCCGACGGGCTGTCGCGGGCGACGCTGCTCGACGACATCGCCGACGTCGCCATGCCCGCCGCCCACCCGCTGGCCGCCGGCAAGGAGGTGGAGCTGGCCCAGCTGTGCGGAGAGCGGTGGATCAGCACCGCGCCCGGCACGATCTGCCACGACTGGCTGGTGTTCACGCTGCGCAGCGCCGAGCTGGAGCCGGAGATCACCTGCATGGCCGACGAGTACCCGACCCAGCTCGCGCTGGTCGAGGCGGGCCTCGGCTGCGCGATCGTGCCCAGGCTCGGCAGGGTCCACATCCCCGCGGGAGTGCGGATGGTGCCCATCAGGCCCAGGCAGACCCGCCGCATCTACGCGCTGTGGCGCACCGACGCGGCCCGGCGGCCCGCCATCCGCGCCGCCGTCGACGCGCTCATGCACGCCAGCAGGGAGCTGGAGACCGGCTGGATCAGCTGATCGCGATCGCGACCATCCCGCCGAGGATGACGCCCGCGGCGACCAGCCTGCGGCCGAGGTCCCCCTCGGCCAGCAGCCGCCCGCCCATGACCACCGCGATCAGCACGCTCACCTCCCGCATCGGCGCGACCACGCTGACCGGCGCCAGCTGGAAGGCGAACAACGCCAGCAGGTACGACAGCGGCACCAGCGCGGCCGCCCCCAGCACCTTCGGCCAGTGCTGCCGCCACACCTGCGCGACCAGCCGCCACCGGCCGCCGACGACGACGAGCGGCGTGATCGCCAGCATCCTGAACATCTCGCCGAGATAGATCAGCACCATCGGGACGACCGCGAACTCCTTGACCATCTGGGCGTCCCACACCGTGTAGGCGGCGATGAACGTGCCCGTCATCAGCCCGAACAGCAGCCCCTTGACGTCGCCCGCGCCGCCCCCGCTGAGCAGGAACACCCCCACGCCCACCAGCAGGATGCCCGCGATGCCGAGATGGGTCGGGTGCTCGCCGAGGAACACCACCGCCACGGCGCTTGCCAGCATCGGCCCCGTGCCCCTGGCCACCGGGTAGACCACCGACAGGTCGCCGTGCCGGTAGCCGCGCTGGAGCAGCACGAAGTAGGCCAGGTGCAGCGCCGTGCTGACACAGATCAGCGGCACCACCCGCCACGACGGCACGGCGCCGGAGACCAGGGCGGCGGGCGTCCACACCACGGTCGAGGCGGCGGCGACCAGCCACAGGAAGACCACGGAGTCGGCCTTGGCCGCCTGCTTGCTCAACAGGTTCCATCCGGCGTGGGAGACGGCGGCGACCAGGACAAGGGCGAGTGCGAGGGGGTTCACACCTCCACTGTCGCAGGCGGATCGACGGGAACGGATAGGGTGGGGCCACCATGGCTGAGACGACCGTCGTTCACCTGCTGCGACATGGCGAGGTGCACAACCCCGAAGGCATCCTGTACGGCAGGCTGCCCGGCTACCGCCTCTCGGAGACCGGCCGCCTGATGGCCGAGACGGTCGCCAAGGCCGTGGCCGACCGCGACATCGTCCGCATCTACAGCTCCCCGCTCCAGCGGGCGCGCGAGACCGCCGCCCCGCTGGCCGAGAAGCTGGGGATCGAGGTCACCGTCGACGACCGGCTGATCGAGGCCGGCAACGTGCTCGAAGGCCGGAAGATCGCCCGCCTGATGAGGAGCCCTGGCAACTACCGCCACTTCTGGCATCCCGGCCGGCCCTCGTGGGGCGAGCCGTACGTCGAGGTCGTGGCACGGATGCGCGGCATGGTCGAAAGCGCGCGCGCCGAGGCGCGCGGTCACGAGGCGGTGCTGGTCAGCCACCAGCTGCCGATCTGGATGATCAGGACGGCGGCCGAGGGCCGCCGGCTGTGGCACGACCCGCGCCGCCGCCAGTGCGCCCTGGCCAGCCTCACGACCTTCACCTTCGAGGGAGGCAGGCTCGTCAGCGTCGGCTACAGCGAGCCCGCCGCCGCGCTCGTCAAGAGCGGCCCCAGCGTCCCGGGCGCCTGACCGCGCCGGTAGAGTGGCAAGCTCTACCGGCTGTAGTACAAGGAGATCACTCTCCCGTGCGCGCGAAACCCCACGCCCTCGCCTTCCTGGCCCTGCTCGCCGTCGCCGGCTGCGCGGGGAGTCCGGGCGGCCAGCCGCAGGCGGGCGACACCAGGTTCGTCGCGGGCGACGGCAAGGTGACCGTGTTCCCCGCGGCCGACCGCAAGCAGGCGCCCGCCGTCGAGGGCACGACCCTCGACGGCGGCAAGGTCTCGCTCGCGGCCCACAAGGGCAAGGTCGTGGTGCTCAACTTCTGGGCATCGTGGTGCGGCCCGTGCCGGGCCGAGGCGCCGGTGCTCAAGGACATCTACGCCAAGACCAAGGCCGGTGGCGTGGAGTTCGTCGGCATCGACTTCAAGGACCGCCAGGCCGACGCGCTGGCCTTCGAGCGCACCGAGCAGCCCGGCTACCCCAGCATCTTCGACCAGCCCGGCAAGGTGGCGCTGTCGTTCCAGGGCACCGTGCCGCCCGCCGCGATCCCCTCCACGCTCGTCATCGACGAGCAGGGCAGGGTGGCGGCCAGGGCGCTCGGCGCGGTCAAGTACAACGACCTGCTCAAGGCCGTGACCCAGGTGCGCGATGAGTGACGTCGTCGCCTCGGGCTCGCTGCTGCTCGCCATACCGATCGCGGTGCTGGCCGGGCTGGTGTCGTTCCTGTCGCCGTGCGTGCTTCCGCTGGTGCCGGGCTACCTGTCGTACGTGACGGGCATGAGCGCCGACCCCAGGCGCGGCCGGCTGGTGCTCGGCACGGCGCTGTTCGTGGCCGGCTTCGCGGCGGTGTTCGTCGCGGGCGGCGCGCTGTTCGGCGGCCTCGGCTCGGCCCTGTACGGCAGCGCCGACGTCATCACGCGCGTCGTCGGCGTGCTGACGATCGTGCTCGGTCTGGCCTTCCTCGGCGTCATCCCCGGGCTCATGCGCGACGTGCGCATCCACCGGGTGCCCAGCGCGGGGCTCGCGGGCGCGCCGCTGCTCGGCGTGGTGTTCGGCCTCGGCTGGACGCCGTGCATCGGCCCCACGCTCGCCGTCGTCCTCTCCCTCGGCTACACCGAGGGCAGCGCCGCGCGGGGCGCCTTCCTCGCCGTGGCGTACGCGCTCGGGCTCGGCCTGCCGTTCGTGGTCGCCGCCCTGGCCTACAGCAGGGCGCTGCGCACCTTCAGCGCCATCCGCAAGCACTCGCGCCTCATCACCAGGATCGGCGGCGGCATGCTCGTCACGGTCGGCCTCCTGCTCGTCACCGGGCTGTGGGGGCAGATCATCGCGGGCATGCAGACGTGGATCGGCGGATTCGAGCCGGTGATCTGATGGCGATCGACGAACTGCGGACGCAGGCGCCCCGACCGGCCAAGCTCGGCCCGGTCGGCTGGCTGCGCTGGTTCTGGCGCACGCTCACCTCGATGAAGACCGCGCTGATCCTGCTCTTCCTGTTCGCGTTGGCCTCCATCCCCGGCTCGCTGGTGCCGCAGCGCTCGGTCGAGCCCGACAAGGTCGCGCTGATCTACCAGAACGACCCGGCCCTCGCCGAGTGGTACGACCGCCTCCACCTGTTCGACGTCTTCACCGCCCCCTGGTTCGCGGCCATCTACCTGCTGCTGTTCGCCTCGCTGATCGGCTGCGTCATCCCGCGCACCACGACCTACCTGAAGGAGCTGCGCCGCAAGCCGCCGACGGCCCCGAAGAACCTGTCGCGCCTGCCGCACCACGCCGTGGTCGAGGGCTCGCTCGAGGTCGAGGAGGCGGCCCGGAGGCTGCGCAAGCTGCGTTTCAGGGTGGCCACGGGCCCCGGCTGGGTGTCGGCGGAGAAGGGCTACCTGCGCGAGACCGGCAACCTGCTCTTCCACGTGGCCCTGCTCGGGCTGCTGGTCGCCGTGGGCATCGGCTCCCTGTACGGCTACCGCGGCAACGTCCTGGTCGTCGAAGGCGACGGGTTCGCCAACACCGTGGCCGCCTACGACCGCTACATGCCGGGCAACCGCGTCTCGGCCGAGTCGCTGGAGCCGTTCTCCTTCACGCTGAAGGACTTCCAGGCCTCCTACCAGGTCGCCGGCGCCAAGCGCGGGCAGGAGCTCGACTACACCGCCAGGCTGTCGGTGCAGGACTCGCCGGCCGCGCCCGCGCGCGACTACGACCTCAAGGTCAACGAGCCGCTCGACGTCAACGGCACGCTCACCTACCTGATCGGCCACGGCTACGCGCCCGTCTTCAAGGTGACCGACGGCAAGGGGCAGGTGGCCTTCGAGGGGCCGGTGCCGTGCCTCATCGAGCAGAAGGCGACGCTGACCTCCGGCTGCGTGATCAAGGTGCCCGACGCGCAGCCCACCCAGCTCGGCTTCCTGCTCACCTTCCTGCCGACCAGCGTGCAGCTGGGCGACGGCAGCCACGTCTCGGCCTTCCCCGGCGCCGCCAGGCCTGAGGTGAAGATCCTCGGCGCGTTCTCGGGCGACCTGGGCGTGCGCTCGGGCAAGCCGCAGTCGGTGTACGAGCTGGCCCCGCCCGAGGTCATGAAGAAGCTGACCCCCCTCGTCATGGGGTCGAAGGCGCCGCCGCCGCTCGCCGTCGGCGCGTCCTTCGACCTGCCGGGCGGCGTGGGGAAGATCGAGTTCACCGGCGTGAAGGAGTGGATGACGCTCCAGATCGCGCACGACCCGGGACGCATGCCCGCGCTGCTGGCCTCCGCGCTCGCGACCGTCGCCCTGGTCCTGTCGCTGATGATCCGCCGCCGCCGCGTCTTCGTCCGGATCAAGGACGGCGCCGCGGACGTGGGCGGGCTGACGCGCACGGAAGGGTCGGCCGCGGGATTCGCCGACGAGTTCGCCGACATCGTCAAGGTCCTATCCGCAGGAGAGAAGGATGTCCGCTGACCAACTGGCAGGACTGAGCGACGACCTGGTCCTCGCCACCGTGCTGCTCTACCTGGCCTCGATGATCGGGTTCGCGCTCGAGCTCGCCTTCGGCAGGGCCCGCACCAACACGGGCGCCACCTCGATCACCCTCACCGAGGACGGCGTCACCGAGGACGCGCCCGCCGTCGCCGCGAAGGCGACGGTCGCGGTGGGGACAGCCGGCGGTGGCGGCGTGGCCGAGGCCGCGGGCGGCGGCGCCGTCGTCGTCAGCCCGCCCGAGCCGCCGTCGTGGGCGCCCAAGGCGGGCATGGTCGCGATCGTCCTCGGCTGGCTCGGCTGGGCCACCAACCTGGGCTCCCTCGTCACCCGCGGCCTGGCCGTCGACCGGTGGCCGTGGGGCAACATGTACGAGTTCGTGGTCGCCATCTGCTTCGCCGCGGTGACCGCCTTCCTCGTGACCCAGCTGCGCAGCAACGTCCGCTTCCTCGGCGCGTTCGTCATGGTGACATCGGCGCTGGGGCTCGGCTTCGCCGTCATCTGGCTGCACGTGCAGGCGGGGCCCGTCGTCCCCGCGCTCGACTCCTACTGGATCGCCATCCACGTCTCCGCCGCGGTCATCGCCAGCGGGCTGTTCATCGTGGCAGGCGTCTCCGGCATCCTCTACCTCATCCGCAAGGACGGCTTCTCCCGCCTGCCCACGCGCGACGACCTGGAGCGGGTCGCCCACCAGGCGATCGTGCTGTCCTTCCCGATCTGGACCTTCGCCGTCATCGCCGGCGCGCTGTGGGCCGACAAGGCGTGGGGCCGCTACTGGGGCTGGGACCCCAAGGAGGTCTGGGCGTTCATCACCTGGATCGCCTACGCGGCCTACCTGCACGCCCGCGCGACCGCAGGCTGGCGGGGACGCGCCATCACGATCGTGCAGCTGGTGGCCTTCGCGTGCCTGCTGTTCAACCTGGTCGGCGTCAACATCTTCCTCGGCGGCCTGCACAGCTACGCCGACGTCGGCAACTGACCGCCCTTCCTTGCGGGCAGGCGGTGGTCCACCGTTCCACCGGGGGTCACCGCCCGCCGTCCGTGCCGTGCACTCCGGCGGGTCCTCGGTGACCCGCCGTCTCCTTCGGAAGGGTCAGTCGTCGTCGCGCAGGCGGCGGTCGAGGTCGCGCAGGAAGTCGGGGTCGTCGTCGGGGCCGCGGGGCGCCTCACCCCTGTCCGTGGCGGAACGACCGGGCAGCTGGAACGGGCGTGACCGCGTCGGACGGCCGAGCAGCAACCAGAACACGCTGCCGACCAGCGGGACGAGGACCACGATGAGCACCCACAGGATCTTCGGCAGGTTCCTGGACTCCTCGTCGGGAGTCGTGATGACGTCGAACAACGAGTAGAGCCAGAAGGCCAGCACCGCCAGTCCGATTAGCACGCCAGGCATGCCCGTACTGTAGGCCATGGAGCGCGTGATCGTGTCCGCGCGCTCTCCCATATCGGGTGACTCGGGAAGATCCCCGTCGTACCGTGGTACCTGTTTCTCCGGCGGTCTTTCCCGGCAGTCCGACCCAGGAGGCGCTACCGGGCATCGCCCGGCGACTGCACGTCTCGATGTTCCCGCGCGGGGCCGGCGCGGGAGAGTTGGCACCGCGGCGCGCCGCCGCGGGGCGAGGGCACGGAGCCATGGCTCCGACGTCGTGAAGAGGTGCGATGGCCTTGTCTGACGATCGGCGGACCGGCGACAGGGGCCGCCATCGACGGGGCAGCCGGTGGTGGCGGCGGGGTTCGTACCTGTCGTCGCGGCGTTCGGACGGTCCCCGCGAGTCGTTCTGGGGCGGTGACAGGGCGGAGCGCCCCCTGGAGGAGCCCGACAGCCGTCCCGAGCGCCGCCGCCCGTCCTGGTGGCCCGCCGAGCGTGGCACGGGGTCCCCTGAGCGCGGCGCGGCGGCCTCGGCGGGTTCTCCCGCGTACGGCAGGCCGGCCGACAGCCCCCGCGCGGGCGACGGGCGCGCAGGCGCGCACCCCTACGCCGGACGGCTGGAGAAGGAACGCGACGACGGCTACCGGGCCGACTTCAGGGGCGAACGGTACGCCGCCTCCGTGCTCGACCGGCCGCAGTACACCTGGCAGGACTTCGAGCTCGTCGACGACCGCCCCAGGGCCCAGCCCAACCGGCCCGACCTGCCGCCCCAGGGAGACGGGCTGGCCCACTGCGGGCGGCTCGAAGCCATCCTGCACCGCCAGTGGGACGCCAGGCAGGGCCCTCCCTCGGCCGACGCCGTCCGGGCCGTCGAGAGCCTCGCCAGGCTGCCCGAGCGGCTGAAGGACCTGCTCGCCGAGAAGCTGGAGGGCATCTACGTCGGCGCGGGCGGCGTCCCGGACCTCGACGACATGGGATACCTGCGGGGAGCGCCGCTGCCGTCGGGACGGGCGACGTGGGACATCTGCGCCGGCGCGTACGGCGACCGCAAGATCGTCGTGGGTGACCGGCCCTCACCCACACCCGACGTGATGATGCACGAGGTCGGCCACGCGATCGACGACGTCGACGCTCCGTACGACGATTGGGTGTCGGACTCGCCGGAGTTCGTGGCACTCTACGAGCAGGCCGAACCTCTCCTGGCCTCGTCCTTCCACCGGCAGGGCGGCGGGCTCGGACGCAAGGAGTTCTTCGCGGACGCCTTCGCGGCGATCGCCTCGCGTCAGCGTCCGGCCCTGGTCGACATGCTCGGCGGCGACACGCGGACGGCGCTCGACGTCATGTTGTTCTTCAACCGGCGCTACGGAATCTAGGTGATCGACCATGTACGTGATCCGGCTCGCTGACGGAACCCTGCGCGTGCCGGAGAGCCTGACCAGCGAGGACGGCCGTCTCATCGGCAACGCCTACGTCGAGGTGGCGCCCGGCGACCCCGACTACGAACGGTGGCTGGCCGAGTCGCTGACCGAGGAGGAACTGGCCGAGCGGCGCCGGCGGTGGGAGGAGGAGAACGACGACCTGGAGCGCGCGTTCCTCGCCTTCAAGTCCGAGCAGGAGGACGTCTGACGGCGGGGGAGCGCATCACAACTCGACCCTTGGACCGTGCGACATGACGGCGGCCGGACGCGCTGGAGCGGCTTGGAGGACCGGTCTCGGCCCGCCGCGCTCGCGGCCCTGCTCGCCGTACGGCTGAGCGCCCTGTCGGGTGACCCTGCGTGTTCCGGGTTGCACGCGCAGGATCACCGTTGACGGACGTCAGACGCGCGGGGACTCGCCTGCGGGCCGGTCGGCCGTAAGGGCGTCCTCGCCACGAAGAAGGGCGTGTACTTCCGACTCGCGGAAGCGACGGTGCCCTCCGGGGGTCCGGATGCTACTGATGCGGCCTGCCGCGGCCCAGCGCGTCACCGTCTTCGGGTCTACCCGGAAGAGGGCGGCGACCTCTCCCGGCGTCAGCAGACGCTCGCTGCTACTCTCCACCAATCTCTCCCCCTCGCATCCCGCTTCCTGCCAGCGGGCGGACAGGTACCCAGTGTGTCGAGCGAAGCCTGATTTATCCGTGCTTTTGACAAAGATCACGGGTTGTTATCGGCCAACTGCCCGATTGTTATATGATAGAGCCTCTTTGGGGCTCTCGTGGGTGTTTCTTTACGAAAGCGCCTAACTGTGAACACTAGCAGCGCTCGCGCCTGGTGCGTAGAGCGACCAGCCGCAGGGGCCGAGTAACCTCGGAGCTGTGCGTCCCGTTCTCGTTTACACCGCGTCGCGGATCGGCCTGTTTGTCGTGACCCTGGGTGTGCTGTACCTGTTGAACGTGCGGAACCCGCTGATGCTGATCGCCGTGGCGTTCGTCATCAGCGGGATTGCCAGCTACGTCCTGCTGTCCAAGCAGCGTGACGCCATGAGCGCACGCATCAGCGACAAGGTCGACCGGCCGAAGCCGGAGGCCGACTAGGGCAGGGGGAACATGCCAATCCGGGCATGGTACTCCCGTCCGAGTCGCGTCGTGTCGCTACCAACGAGTAGTCCGTCCTTGTGCGCCAGAAATGCCTTGACTCCGATCCCGCGCTCCCGGCCCGGATTCCAGCTGAGCGCCTTTCCTGAGACGGGGTGAATGGCCGCGATCCCCTCGCGCGGCACCGCCCCCGGTCCGGCCGAGTCGTGCCCCCGCGGATTGTCCATCCAGCGCTGGTGGCCCCCCACGTAGACGGCGGCGCCCGTCACGGCCACCGAATAGAGCGAATCGCCCCCGGTGTGGTTGACCCAGGTCGGCTTGACCCGGTCGCCCCTGGCGTAGGTCTCGAACCTCGACGCGCTGTCGCAGAGCTTGCGCGCGCCGCCGTAGCCGCCGGTCGTGACGACGACGAAGTAGCTGCCGTCGGGGGCGGCGTCGAGCCCTCTGACGTAGGACGGGAAGACGTCCCTGCAGGCCGGCGCGTAGGCGTCGGTGCGCCAGTCGGCCACCTTCGCCCGCGCCGCGCCGACGTCGATGACGCCCAGCTGGGGCCTGGGCAGGCCGTTGAGAGTGGTGAAGCTGCCGTCGACGATCAACCGGTCGCGGGTCAGGGCCAGCGCGTGCACCTTGACCTGGGGCGTGCGCGCGGCGCCCGGTGTGATGGCGAACGTGGGGTCGGCCGCGCCCGTCGTGGCGTCGAGCCTGGCCAGGGCCACCCGCGGGCGGGTGAAGTCGCCGCCGGCGTACAGCTTCGAGCCGCTCCTGGCCAGCGTCGTGACCTGGCCGCCCCTCACCTGCGGATCGAAGCCCTCCACGGCCGAGCCGTCGGACACGCTGAGCCTGAGGAGGCCCGAGCCGCCGACGTACACGGTGTCGTCCTCGCCGGGGGCCAGCGCGTAGACGGGGTCGTCCAGCGACGGGGCGAACTCGGGCAGGATCGCGCCCGTGCGCACGTTGTAGGCGAAGAGATTGTCACGTTCCACGACGAAGGTCCGGCTCGAGTCGCTCACCTCGGAGAAGGCGCCGCCGACGATGACCGTGTCGCCGACCAGGGTGATGGCGTTGACGATGCCGTCGAGGACGTGAGGCGTGGTGTCGACCGGATTGGTGGCCACCACGCGGGTGTGCGCGACCGGGGTGGCGGCGACGAGCGCCGCGAGGGCGGTTCGGACAAGCATTCGCCAAGTCTTAGCACACTCTGAGTAATCGAGGTGCTACTTCCGGTTTATCGTCGCTCAAGCCCTAGGCTTGACCCCATGACCCGCGCTCAGTTGGACAAGCAGCCGCATGAGGTCGCCGCGATGTTCGATCGCACGGCCAGGCGATACGACCTCGTCAACGACGTCATCTCGCTCGGCCAGGTGCGAGCGTGGCGCAAGGCCGTCGCCCAGGCCGTCGACGCGGGCCCCGGCGAGATCGTCCTCGACCTCGGAGCCGGTACGGGCACCTCCACCGATGCCTTCACCACGCTCGGCGCCCGCGCCATCGCCTCCGACTTCTCCCTCGGCATGCTCTCCACCGGTGTCCGGCGCCGGGGCGGCAACGCGCTCACCGGCGAGGGCGTGCCGTTCATCGCGGGCGACGCGCTGAACCTGCCGTTCGCCGACGACGTCTTCGACGCGGTGACGATCTCGGTGGCGCTGCGCAACGTGCACAACACCGAACAGGCGCTGCGCGAGATGCTCCGCGTCACCAAGCCGGGCGGCCGGCTGGTGATCCTCGAGTTCTCCCACGTGACGGTCAAGTCGTTCGACGTGGTCTACCGCGAGTACCTGATGAAGCTCCTGCCCAAGGTGGCCAGGGTCTTCGGCTCGAACGACGACTCCTACGACTACCTCGCCGAGTCGATCAGGGACTGGCACGACCAGCCGGCCCTGGCCACGATCATCCAGCGGGCCGGCTGGGAGCGGGTCGCCTGGCGCAACCTCAACCTCGGCATCGTCGCCATGCACCGGGGTCACAAGCCCCAGGGCTGAACCACTTCCATGGTCACCAGGCCGCCGTTGGCCGGGTGCCGGTAGAAGACGACCGCCTAGGCCAGGCAGGCGGTCCTGATCTCGGCCGCGTAGTCCTCCAGCAACTCGAGGCTGAGCCCCGAGCGCAGGCCGAGGAGGAGCAGCACGCTCGCGCCTTCCACGCTCATCCTGAGCACGAGCGGCAGCCGGCCCCTGTCCGTGCGCATGGACGTCCTCCTGGCCAGGCCCTGGAAGCGGTGCCGCACGGTCACCGCCACCACCTGCCCCATGATCTGCCGCCTGGCGGCGGGCGTTCCCATGCAGGCGAGCACCACGCCGACCACGGCCATCCCCGCCGTGGTGGCGTCCGTCCACGCCGCCACCTGCGCGGTGACCAGGAAGAACAGCCCGGCCGACGTCGCCTCCGTCCGCCATCTGAACACCGCTCCGAGGCGGGCGGGCAGGTCGCGCGCCTGCGGGATGTACGGATGGCCGCGCGGGTGCCCTCCGCGTTCAGCCAACCGGTCGTCGTTCTCCGTCGTGCCGGCGTCGGCCGGTCCGACGTTCGCTGAGCTCCAGAGGAGGAAGCTCCCCTTGCGCGATCCACGCCTGGGGGTGACTCTGGTCATGTCTCACGGCTCCGATGTCCTGTCGTGGGTACGCGGTGCTGGGGGACTTCAGGGCGGGTGGTGGCGGGACCCATCCGCCCGCGTCTGCTGCGCGGACATCCGACTGGATCGTTCCCGGGGAGGGGCGCGCTTCTTCACGTCTGCTCACCGCTTCTCGTACGGCCAGGGACTAGGATGGGGTTTCCCTCCGGGAAGTGTCATGCAATTCCCGCTGGGATTATTGGAGAGATGCCCGCGTTTGAAGGGATTCAACCCTTGGGCGGTGGGTAATACTTCGACACGCTTGTGAGGAGAGCTGAGTGGCGCGGGAGCCGAGCCCCACCGTCAGCCGACGCCGTCTCGCCGCAGAGCTGCGTCGACTCCGAGAGGATGCCCAGAAGACGGGCACCCAGGTCGCCCAGGTCCTGGACGGATCGTCATCCAAGATCTCCCGCATGGAGAAGGCCCAGGTCATCGCGCATAAGGACGATGTGGCCCTGCTGGCGGACTTCTATGACGTGTCGCCCTCGGCCCGGGCGGCCCTGCTCGCCCTCGCGGAGGAGTCCGAGGGGAAAGGCTGGTGGGAGGCATTCGGAGACTCGCTCAACGAGTCGTACATGAGCTACATCGGCCTCGAGGCCGGTGCCGACTCGATGCTCACCTGGCAGAACGTGACCGTTCCCGGGCTGCTGCAGACCGTCGACTACGCACGCAGTGTCATCGGCCTCGGACATTCGCTCAGCGCTATCCCGCCTGCCGAGGTCGAGAGACTGGTGCGGGTCCGGATGCGGCGGCAGCAGATGCTCGAAGGACCCTCGCCGCTGGTGGTGAACGCGCTGATCGACGAGTCGGTCCTGCACCGAAGGTTCGGCACCCCTGAGGTGATGCGCGACCAGCTCCGCCACATCCTCGAGGTGGCGCAACTGCCCAATGTCTCCGTTCGGATCGTCCCTCTCGACGGCCCCCACGGCCCGTTGACGCACGCCTTCGTCCTCCTGAAGTTCCCATCCCGCGAGGGGCTGGACAGCATGCACGAGGACCTGGTGTATTTCGAGCACGCGACAGGTGCCGTGTTCGAGGAACGTTATGCCGAGACGTACCGAGTTGAGCAGCTATTTCGCCAAATGTCAGCAGACGCGTTGTCTGAGGAGGATTCGCTGAAGTTGCTCGGAGAGCTCGGCCGGTGAGTCTCACGCCCGCTGTCGGGGTATGCCCTCTTTGCCCCCGACAGTGAGGATGTGCGATGGAGTCAGCGATCCCTGAAGAGATCGTGTGGCGCAAGAGCAGCTTCAGTGCACTCAACGGTGAGTGTGTGCAGGTCGCCCACGTCCATGATGGCGGCGTACTGGTCAGGGACTCCAAGCAGCCCGACGTGGCCGTCTTGTGCTTCAGTGCCGGTGAGTGGCGTGCGTTTCTCGCCGGTGTGCGAAACGGAGAGTTCGACTGAAAATATCCCAGAGGGCAAGGGTTCACTATCGGTTCATCACGATTGTATAAAGGTCCTGCGCGGCTGTCCGAGAGTCGATTAAATCGCGCGCAGTGTTGCTTGCAAACAACGCGCGCTCCGGCATGCCTAGACTCCGGGTGCCTGTAGATATGGGATGGACCGTACCGTGAACGCTGGTGTGGCTGAGACCGCTGTTGAGGACTGGCGCAAGAGTAGTTTCAGCAACCTCAGTGGGGAGTGTGTCGAGTTCGGGCGCTCCGCTGACGGGGGCGTGATGCTGCGCGACTCCAAGGATCCCGCCGGTGCGGTGCTGGCCTTCACGCCCGGTGAGTGGCGAGCCTTCCTGGCCGGGGTGCGCAACGCCGAGTTCGACGTCTGACGCGCTGCCGGTGACCCGGTCAAGGCCCTCTGTCGTTGACGGAGGGCCTTCTGTATGGGTAAGCGCCTACCCGGCTGCCACCTGGATCCGGAAAAGCGCTAGACTGCGTGCCGACAAAGTTTGTGAAGAGCTTCACAAAGGAACGAAGGCCACCACTCAGAGGCCCACCAGCGTGTAGGACAGGACAGGTCCGTGACCGTGCCAGCCGACATCAGGCAAGCGCAGGAGCCAGCCGCGACACCGCGAGGAACGAGCCGGCCAGCGGCGAAGCGGGCGCGACAGTGAACGCCACCGACGCCGACGTCATCGTCGTCGGCGCGGGTCCCGCGGGTTCGGCGACGGCGTTCCATCTCGCCCAGGCCGGGCTCGACGTCCTGCTACTCGAGAAGACGCGCTTCCCCCGCGAGAAGGTCTGCGGCGACGGTCTGACCCCGCGCGCGGTCAAGCAGCTGATGAACATGGGCGTCGACATCGACGCCCCCGGCTGGGTCAGGAACAAGGGCCTGCGCGTCGTGGGCGGCGGCGGCCGCTACGACCTCGACTGGCCGCAGCTCGACAGCTTCCCCGACTTCGGCCTGGTGCGCACCAGGCAGGACTTCGACCAGATCGTCGCGGCCAACGCGGTGAAGGGCGGCGTCCGCCTGATGGAGGGCGTGAACGTCACGGGCCCGATCCTCGACGACCGCAGCGGTCACATCGTCGGCGTCACGACGAAGGACGGCGTCTCCTACCGCAGCCGCGTGGTGGTCGCCGCCGACGGCAACTCCACCCGGCTCGCCCTGGCGATGGGGCTGTACAAGCGGGAAGACCGTCCGATGGGCGTCGCCGTACGGACCTACTTCGAGTCGCCGCGCCACGATGACGACTACCTGGAGATCTGGCTGGAGCTCTGGGACGAGGAGACGCTGCTGCCCGGCTACGGCTGGGTGTTCGGCGTGGGCGACGGCACCTCGAACGTCGGCCTCGGCCTGCTCAACACCAGCGAGGCGTTCAAGAACATCGACTACCGCGACCTGCTCAAGCGCTGGACGCGGAACATGCCCGCCGAGTGGGGCTTCACCGAGGCGAACATGACGACCCCGATCAGGGGGGCGGCGCTGCCGATGGCCTTCAACCGGCAGCCGCACTACACCAGGGGCCTGGTGCTCGTGGGCGACTCGGGCGGGGCGATCAACCCGTTCAACGGCGAGGGCATCGCGTACGCGATGGAGACCGGTGAGATCGCGGCCGAGGTCATCGTCAAGGCGTTGCGCGGCACCACGCCCGCGCAGCAGGAGCGGATCCTGCGCGCCTACCCGAAGGTGCTCAAGGACGCATACGGCGGATATTTCACGCTAGGCAGGTGGTTTGTCGAAGCTATCGGGAAGCCTGGCGTGATGAGCTTCGGCACACGACATGGTCTGCACCATCCCAGGCTGATGCGCTTCGCACTCAAACTCCTTGGTAATCTCACCGACCGGCGAGGCGATGCGTCAGACCGGATCATCAACGCTCTCGCGAAGGTCGCCCCACCAGCATGAACGTTTCATCCGCCCGGCACACACACAGATCAGACTGCGCGCCCGCGCGCGTGGAGATGGGAGAGGAGGCGTAGCGATGGATCTTTACGTGCCCGTCCTGGTGCTCGCCGTTCTCGCGGGAGGGTTCGCGCTCTTCTCGGTCGCGATCGCCCCGTTCACCGGTCCCAAGCGCTGGAACCGCGCCAAGCTTGACGCCTATGAATGCGGCATCGAGCCGACGCCCCAGCCCGTCGGTGGCGGACGCTTCCCGCTGAAATACATGATCACCGCGATGCTCTTCATCGTGTTCGACATCGAGATCATCTTCCTCTACCCGTGGGCCGTGTCGTTCGACATGCTCGGCGTCTTCGGGCTGGTCGAGATGGTGTTGTTCATCGTCACCGTGCTGGTGGCCTACGCCTACGTGTGGCGCCGCAAGGGTCTGGACTGGGACTGAAAATGGGACTTGAAGAGAAACTCCCCAGCGGGTTCATCCTCAGCACGGTCGAGGCGGCCGCCGGATGGGCCAGGAAGAACTCGGTGTGGCCGGCCACGTTCGGTCTCGCCTGTTGCGCGATCGAACTGATGGCAACCGGTGCATCGCACTACGACCTGGCGCGCTTCGGCATGGAGCGCGCTTCGGCGTCTCCCCGGCAGGCCGACCTGATGATCGTCGCGGGCCGCGTGTCGCAGAAGATGGCGCCGGTGCTCCGGCAGATCTACGACCAGATGGCCGAGCCCAAGTGGGTCATCGCCATGGGCGTGTGCGCCTCCAGCGGCGGCATGTTCAACAACTACGCCATCGTGCAGGGCGTCGACCACGTCGTCCCCGTCGACATCTACCTGCCCGGCTGCCCGCCGCGGCCGGAGATGCTCATCGACGCGATCGTGAAGCTGCACGACAAGATCCAGAACATGAAGTTCGGCGCGCACCGCGCCAAGCAGATCGACGAGCTCGAACTGCGGGCGCTCCGTACGCTGCCGCTGATCGACCAGGAGGCCGCCAAGTGAGCGAGAACCTCCCCGAGGTGCCCGCCAACCTGCCCGAGGAGCCGGTGGCTCGCCACGGCATGTTCGGCGCCACCGGCACCGGTGACACCTCCGGCTACGGCGGCCTCGTCGTACGGCGGGCCCCCCGCCTGTCGACCTCCCGCCCCTACGGCGGTTACTTCGACGAGCTCGTCGACAAGCTCGAGTCGGTCGTCGACGACGCCATCGAGCGGGTCGTCGTCGACCGCGGCGAGCTGACCCTCCACGTCAAGCGCGAGAAGCTGGTCGAGGTGTGCCTGCGCCTGCGCGACGAGCCCGAGCTGCGCTTCGAGCTCAGCCTGGGCGTGAGCGGCGTCCACTACCCGCACCTCGTGGGCGAGGAGCTGCACGCGGTCATCCACCTGTGCTCCATCACCCACAACAGGCGTGTCCGCGTCGAGGCGAGCGCGCCGGACTCCGACCCGCACATCCCCTCGACGGTCAGCGTCTACCCGACGCACAACTGGCACGAGCGCGAGACCTACGACTTCTTCGGGATCGTCTTCGACGGCCACCCCGCGCTGACCCGGATCATGATGCCGGACGACTGGGACGGTCACCCGCAGCGGAAGGACTACCCGCTGGGCGGCATCCCCGTCGAGTACCGCGGCGCCGAGATCCCCTCGCCGGACAACAGGAGGTCGTACGCGTGAGCGAGCACAGCGAGCGGAGCGTCGACGAGCGAAGCGAGGACTACGCGTGAGTACTGGTTATGACGAGGCGACCGAGGGCACGGTCTACTCGGTCAACGGTGCCGACTGGGACGACGTCGTCGGCGCGGTGCGCGACTCCGAGGAGGAGCGCCTGGTCGTCAACATGGGCCCGCAGCACCCGTCCACGCACGGCGTGCTCAGGCTCATCCTGACCCTCGACGGTGAGACGGTCACCGAGGCCCGTACCGGCATCGGCTACCTGCACACCGGCATCGAGAAGAACATGGAGTTCCGGACGTGGACCCAGGGGACCACGTTCGTCACGCGCATGGACTATCTCGCGCCGCTGTTCAACGAGACGGCGTACTGCCTGGGCGTGGAGAAGCTCCTCGGCATCGAGGACCGCATCCCCGAGCGGGCGCAGGCCATCCGCGTGATGATGATGGAGCTCAACCGCATCTCCTCGCACCTGGTCGCGATGGGCACGTTCGGCATGGAGCTGGGCGCGACCACGCCGTTCCTCTTCGGCTACCGCGACCGCGAGATGGTCATGGACCTGTTCGAGTACATCACGGGTCTGCGCATGAACATGGCCTACGTCAGGCCGGGCGGCGTGAGCGTCGACCTGCCCGCGGGCACCGTCGACAAGATCGGCGAGTTCCTGAAGGAGATGCCCAAGCGCATCAAGGACATCCGCAAGCTGCTCGACGAGAACCCGGTCTACACCCGCCGCACCAAGGACGTGGCCTACCTCGACCTGACCGGCTGCATGGCGCTCGGCGTCACCGGTCCGATGCTCAGGGCCGCCGGCCTGCCGTGGGACCTGCGCAAGTCGCAGCCGTACTGCGGGTACGAGACCTACGAGTTCGAGGTCGCCACCGAGCAGAGCTGCGACGTCTTCGGCCGCTACCTGGTCCGCATGACGGAGATGGAGGAGTCGCTCAAGATCATTGAGCAGGCTCTCGACCGCATCGCGGGACCGCTGAAGAACAAGCCGGTCATGATCGAGGACAAGAAGATCGGCTGGCCTGCCCAGCTGGCGCTCGGCCCCGACGGCTTCGGCAACTCGCCCGACCACATCGCGCACATCATGGGCAGCTCCATGGAGGCGCTGATCCACCACTTCAAGCTGGTCACCGAGGGCTTCAGGGTCCCGGCGGGCCAGGCCTACGCCTCGGTGGAGTCCCCCCGCGGCGAGCTCGGCGCGCACGTGGTCAGCGACGGCGGCACCCGGCCGTACCGCGTCCACTTCCGCGAGCCGTCCTTCACGAACCTGCAGGCCGTACCGGCAACCTGCGAGGGTGGCCAGGTCGCTGACGTGATCGCGGCCGTGGCATCCATCGACCCGGTCATGGGAGGTGTTGACAGGTGAGGGAGCGCAGCGACCGAACAATGGACACAGCAGTGCAACTCATGGGTCCGACGAAGGAGGACGCATGAGTTACTCGCCGGAAGTCCGGGAGCGTCTCGAGAGGGACGCCAAGGAGATCATCGGGCGTTATCCGAAGTCGCGCTCGGCGCTGCTGCCGCTGCTCCACCTGGTGCAGTCGGAGGACGGTTACGTCTCCGACGACGGCCAGGAGTTCTGCGCGGAGATGCTCGGCCTGAGCAAGGCCGAGGTCGTGGGTGTGGCGACGTTCTACACGATGTACAAGCGCAAGCCGATGGGCGACTACCACGTCGGCGTGTGCATCAACTCGCTGTGCGCCGTCATGGGCGGCGACCAGATCTGGGAGGAGCTGTCGGAGCACGTCGGCGTCGGCCACGACGAGACGACCGCCGACGGCAAGGTCTCGCTGGAGCGCCTCGAGTGCAACGCGGCCTGCGACTTCGCCCCGGTGATGATGGTCAACTGGGAGTTCTTCGACAACCAGACGCCCGAGTCGGCCAAGCAGCTCGTCGACGACCTGCGCGACGGCAAGAGCGTCTCGCCGACGCGCGGCCCGAAGCGCCTGTGCACCTTCAAGGAGGCCTCGCGGGTGCTCTCCGGGCTGCCCGACGACCTGGCCGGTGACGGCCCGTCGGCGGCCGGCCCCTCGCTGGAGGGCCTGAAGGTCGCCAAGGCCAACGGATGGAAGGCTCCCGAGGCATGAGCACGACACTCACCCCGGTCCTGACCGCCAACTGGGACCAGCCCAACTCCTTCACGCTGCAGGGCTACGGCCCCTACGACGCGGCGAAGAAGGCGCTCGGCATGGACCCCGACGCGGTCATCCAGGCCGTCAAGGACTCCGGTCTGCGCGGCCGCGGCGGCGCCGGCTTCCCCACCGGCATGAAGTGGGGCTTCATCCCGCAGGGCGACGGCAAGCCGCACTACCTCGTCGTCAACGCCGACGAGTCGGAGCCGGGCACCTGCAAGGACATCCCGCTGATGATGGCCAACCCGCACTCGCTGGTCGAGGGCGTCATCATCACCTCCTACGCCATCCGCGCCAGCCACGCCTTCATCTACGTGCGCGGTGAGGTGCTGCACGTGATCCGCAGGCTGCACGCGGCCGTGCGCGAGGCGTACGAGAAGGGCTACCTCGGCAAGGACATCTTCGGCTCGGGCTACGACCTGGAGCTGGTCGTGCACAGCGGCGCCGGCGCCTACATCTGCGGCGAGGAGACGGCACTGCTCGACTCGCTCGAGGGTTACCGGGGTCAACCGCGTCTCAAGCCTCCGTTCCCTGCCGTGGCGGGCCTGTACGCTTCGCCCACTGTTGTGAACAACGTGGAGTCTGTGGCCAGTGTTCCCAGCATCATCGCGAACGGCGCCGACTGGTTCGCCGCGATGGGCACCGAGAAGTCCAAGGGCTTCGGCATCTTCTCGCTGAGCGGCCACGTCACCCGTCCGGGCCAGTACGAGGCGCCGCTCGGCATCACGCTGCGCGAGCTGCTCGACATGGCGGGCGGCATCCGCGAGGGGCACCAGATCAAGTTCTGGACCCCGGGCGGCTCCTCCACGCCGATCTTCACCGACGAGCACCTCGACGTCCCCCTCGACTTCGAGGCGGTCGGCGCCAAGGGCTCGATGCTCGGCACCCGCGCGCTGCAGATCTTCGACGAGACCACCTGCGTGGTCCGCACCGTGCTGCGCTGGACCGAGTTCTACGCCCACGAGTCGTGCGGCAAGTGCACGCCGTGCCGCGAGGGCACCTACTGGCTCAAGCAGGTGCTCAGGCGCCTGGAGGCCGGCCAGGGCACCGAGGACGACCTCGCGCTGATCACCGACATCGCCGACAACATCCTGGGCCGTTCCTTCTGCGCCCTGGGCGACGGCGCGACCAGCCCGATCCACTCGTCGGTGAAGTACTTCCGCGACGAGTACCTCAAGCACTTCGAGGTCGGCGGCTGCCCGTTCGACCACAAGAAGTCCACCGTGTGGGGTGACAAGTGACCACTACCGCAGTCGAGACCTCAGTCGTCACCCTCACGATCGACGGCTTCCAGGTCACCGTGCCCAAGGGCACGCTCATCATCAGGGCCGCCGAACTGCTGGGCATCCAGATCCCCAGGTTCTGCGACCACCCGTTGCTCGACCCGGCGGCCAACTGCCGCCAGTGCCTGGTCGACATCCCCGACGCGGGCAACGGCCGCGGCTTCCCCAAGCCGCAGCCGTCGTGCGCGATCGAGGTCGCCGAGGGCATGGTCGTGCAGACCCAGCTCACCTCGCCGGTCGCCGAGAAGGCGCAGCGCGGCGCGATGGAGCTGCTGCTCATGAACCACCCGCTGGACTGCCCGGTCTGCGACAAGGGCGGCGAGTGCCCCCTGCAGAACCAGGCGATGTCCAACGGCCAGGGCGAGTCGCGCTTCCACGAGCACAAGCGCACCTTCCCCAAGCCGCTGCCGCTGTCGGCGCAGGTGCTGCTCGACAGGGAGCGCTGCGTGCAGTGCAAGCGCTGCATCCGCTTCTCCGACGAGATCGCGGGCGACCCGCTCATCGAGTTCTTCGAGCGTGGCGCCAAGGAGCAGGTGGGCGTCGCCGACGGCAAGCCGTTCGACTCCTACTTCTCCGGCAACACCATCCAGATCTGCCCGGTCGGCGCGCTGACCAGCGGTGCCTACCGCTTCCGCGCCAGGCCGTTCGACCTGGTCTCCTCGCCGAGCGCCTGCGAGCACTGCGCCTCCGGGTGCGCGCTGCGCACCGACCACCGCCGCGGCAAGGTCACCCGCCGTCTGGCCGGCCTGGACATGCAGGTCAACGAGGAGTGGAACTGCGACAAGGGCCGCTTCGCCTTCACCTACGCGACGCAGCCCGACCGGCTCAGGACCCCGCTGGTCCGTAACGAGGAGGGCCTGCTGGTTCCCGCCTCGTGGCCGGAGGCCCTCGCGGTGGCCGCCGCGGGTCTGGCCAAGGCGCGCGGCAAGGCGGGCGTGCTGGTCGGCGGTCGCGTGACCGTCGAGGACGCCTACGCCTACGCCAAGTTCGCCCGCGTCGCGCTCGGCACCAACGACGTCGACTTCCGGGCCAGGCCGCACAGCGCGGAGGAGGCGCAGTTCCTCGCGCACGCGGTCGCCGGCAAGGGCATCGAGATCTCCTACACCGACCTGGAGCAGGCGCCCGCCGTCCTGCTGGTCGGGTTCGAGCCCGACGAGGAGTCGCCGATCGTCTTCCTGCGCCTGCGCAAGGCCTGGCGCAAGAAGGGCCTGAAGGTCACCTCGATCGCGCCGTTCGCGACCGAGGGCCTGGCCAAGATGGGCGGCACGCTCATCAGGACGCTGCCGGGCGGCGAGGCCGACGCGCTCGACGAGCTCGGCTCCGTGGCCGAGGGCACGATCATCCTGGCCGGCGAGCGGCTGGCCACCGTCCCGGGCGCGCTGTCGGCCCTGGTACGGCTCAGCGCCGCCTCCGGCGCCAGGCTGGCCTGGATCCCGCGCAGGGCCGGGGAGCGCGGCGCCATCGAGGCGGGCGCGCTGCCGAACCTGCTCCCGATCGGCCGCCCGGTCGAGGACGAGAGCGCCAGGGCCGAGGTGGCCAGGGCGTGGAACGTCACCTCCCTGCCCGCCACGCCGGGCCGCGGCACCGACGCGATCCTGGCCGCCGCGCTGAACGAGGAGGTCGACGCGCTGCTCGTCGCCGGCGTCGACCCGCGCGACCTGGCCGACGCCGAGGCGGCGCTGGCCGCCCTGGAGAACACGCCGTTCATCGTCAGCCTCGAGGTGCGCGCCAGCGCGGTCACCGACCGGGCCGACGTGGTCCTGCCGGTCGCCGCCGTCGCCGAGAAGGCCGGTACGTTCGTGAACTGGGAGGGCCGCGGCCGCTCGTTCGAGCGGGCGCTGAAGGTCCCCGGCATCATGAGCGACCTCAACGTGCTGTCGGCCATCGCCGACCACATGGACGTGCACCTGGGCCTGCCCGACGCCGCCGCCGCCCGCAAGGAGCTCAGCGGCCTCGGCGCCTGGCGCGGCACCAGGGTCGGCGCGCCGAACGCCGCCGCGACGGCCCAGCCGGCGCCCCAGGCGGGCGAGGCCGTGCTGGCCACCTGGCACCAGCTGCTCGACGCCGGCCGCCACCAGGACGGCGAGCCGTACCTGGCGGGCACCGCCCGCCCGGTCGAGGCGCTGCTCTCGGAGAGCACCGCGGCCGAGATCGGCGTGGCCGACGGCGGCAAGATCGTAGTGGGTGAGACGGTGTCCCTGCCGGTGCGCGTCGTGGACCTGCCCGACCGGGTGGTCTGGGTGCCGACGAACTCCCCGGGCTGCTCGGTCAGGCGCGACCTGGGCGCGCTGGCCGGCGACATCGTCAAGATCGGGAGCGCCTCATGAGCGTGACAGTCCTCGCGACGGATCCGACCCTCGCCGACTTCGGCAAGGATCCGCTCTGGATCACCATCATCAAGGCGGTCGGCGTCTTCGCCTTCCTGATGGTGGGCATCCTGTTCGGCGTCTGGTACGAGCGCAAGCTGATCTCCCGCATGCAGAACCGCTACGGCCCCAACCGGGCCGGCAAGTTCGGTCTGCTCCAGTCGGTCGCCGACGGCGTGAAGATGGGCCTGAAGGAAGACATCTTCCCCAACACGGTGGACAAGGTGCTCTACCTGCTGGCTCCGGTCATCATGGTGGTCCCGGCCTTCCTGGCCTTCTCCATCGTGCCGTTCGGGCCGATCGTGAACATGTTCGGCGTCCAGACGCCGCTGCAGCTGGTCGACCTGCCGGTCGCGGTGCTGTTCATGCTGGCGATGGGTGCGGTGTCGGTCTACGGCGTGGTGCTGGCGGGCTGGTCGTCCCGCTCGCCGTACGCGCTGCTCGGTGGTCTGCGGTCGGCGGCCCAGGTGGTCTCCTACGAGATCGCGATGGGCCTGTCGTTCGTGGCGGTGTTCCTGTTCGCCGGCACGCTGTCGACCTCGGAGATCGTCGCGGCGCAGGCGTCGGGCGGCACGCTGCAGCTGTTCGGGCTCGAGATCCCGATGCCCTCGTGGTACGTGATCCTGCTGCTGCCCTCCTTCCTGATCTACGTGGTGTGCGCCTTCGGTGAGGCCGCCCGTATCCCGTTCGACCTGCCCGAGGGCGAGGGCGAGCTGGTGGGCGGCTTCCAGACCGAGTACTCCTCGTCGCTGAAGTTCGCCCTGATCATGATGGGCGAGTACCTGCACACCTTCACCGCCTCGGCGATGGCGATCACGCTGTTCCTCGGCGGATGGCGGGCGCCGTGGCCGATCTCGCTCTGGGACGACGCGAACACCGGCTACTGGCCGTTCCTGTGGTTCTTCATCAAGTTCGTCCTGGTCTTCTCGTTCGTCGTGTGGGTCCGCGCCTCGCTGCCCCGCGTCCGTTACGACCAGCTGATGGCGCTGGGCTGGAAGGTGCTGATCCCGCTCAACCTGGCGTGGATCATGCTCGTGGCCACCGTCAAGCTGCTCAGGACCCCCAACGTCGACCTGACCTTCGTGTACGTCATCGGGGCGATCGTGGTCGTCGGAGCCTTCGCCATCTGGTTCCGCTTCGACACCGTGAACCAGCGCCGCAAGGAGGCGGAGAAGGCCAAGGTGGCGGCTGAGTTCGAGCAGCTCGCCAACGAGCCGACCGCCGGCGGCTTCCCTGTGCCGCCGCTTGACCTGCCGCACTACCACGGGGTGGGGCGCAAGGAGGTTCCCAGTGGGAGCAACTGATTGGCTGAACCCCGTGAAGGGGTTCGGCGTGACCTTTCACACGATGTTCAAGAAGCCGGTCACGACGAACTACCCGGAGGTGAAGAAGCCGACGGCTCCTCGCTTCCACGGTCGTCACCAGCTGAACCGCTGGCCCGACGGGCTGGAGAAGTGCGTCGGCTGCGAGCTGTGCGCCTGGGCGTGTCCCGCCGACGCGATCTACGTCGAGGGCGGCGACAACACCGAGGAGGAGCGCTACTCGCCGGGTGAGCGTTACGGGCGCACCTACCAGATCAACTATCTGCGGTGCATCCTGTGCGGCCTGTGCATCGAGGCGTGCCCGACCAGGGCGCTGACGATGACCAACGAGTACGAGCTCGCCGACTCCGACCGGGAGAGCCTCATCTACACCAAGGAGATGCTGCTCGCTCCGCTCACCGCGGGCATGGAGCAGCCTCCGCACCCCATGCGGCTCGGCGAGACCGAAGAGGACTACTACCGCTTGGGGCGCGAGAATGGGTGAGACCATCACGTTCTGGGTGCTGGCCGTCGTCTCCGTCGGCGCCGCACTCGGAATGATCTTCAGCCGCAAGGCGGTCTACTCGGCGCTCCTGCTGGGCGGTGTGATGCTCTGCCTCGCGGTGCTCTACGCCGTGCAGGAGGCGCCCTTCCTGGCCGCGGTGCAGATCATCGTCTACACCGGCGCGATCATGATGCTCTTCCTGTTCGTGCTCATGCTGGTGGGCGTCGACTCGGCCGACTCCCTGGTGGAGACGCTCAAGGGACAGCGCTTCTGGGCGGGCCTCGCCGGTGTCGGCTTCGCCGTCCTGGTGATCCTCGCGATCGGGAACGCGCTGTTCGTCCCCGAGCCCGCGGGTCTGGCCGCCGCCACGGAGCAGGCGGGCGGCAACGTACCGGCGCTGGCCAGGCTGGTGTTCACCCGCCACGTCTTCGCCTTCGAGATCACCTCCGCGCTGCTCATCACCGCCGCGCTCGGCGCGATGGTGCTGGCGCACCGCGAGAGGGCCGAGCCGAAGCCGTCGCAGAAGGACCTGGCGCGCGCCAGGTTCGCCACCGGCGACCCGTCGCCGCTGCCCGCGCCCGGCACCTACGCCAGGAACAACGCCATCGACATGCCCGCGCTGCTGCCCGACGGCTCGGTCGCCGAACTGTCGGTCAACCGGCACATCGCGCGCTGGGACGTCGAGCACGACCATCTGCCCGACGACCCCAAGCTCGCCCAGGCCATCAAGCACGCGGTCGAGGAGGAACCCGTGACAGAGGATTCTGCGACGGACTCCGAGCACCTGGGTGAGGTGACCAAGTGACCACCGAGTACCTGGTCCTCTCCGCACTGCTCTTCGCGATCGGCGCGCTCGGCGTGCTGATCAGGCGCAACGCGATCGTGGTCTTCATGTGCGTCGAGCTCATGCTCAACGCCTGCAACCTCGCGTTCGTCACCTTCGCCCGCATGCACGGCAACCTGGACGGCCAGATCATCGCCTTCTTCGTGATGGTCGTGGCCGCGGCCGAGGTCGTGATCGGTCTGGCGATCATCGTGACGATCTTCCGAACCCGCAGGTCGGCGTCCGTGGACGATGCCAACCTGCTGAAGTACTAAGAGGTGACAGTGGAACCGGCAGAGATCATCCCGCACTCCGGTGGAGTGATCGGGGCCTCATGGCTGATGATCGCACTGCCCCTCTTGGGCGCGGCGATCCTGTTGCTCGGCGGCCGCCGTACCAACGCCTGGGGGCACTACCTGGGCGTCCTGATGTCGCTCGGTTCGTTCGTCGTCGCGGTGCTCGCCTTCATGGAGCTCGATGGTGGTCGTTACAGCGTCCACCTGTACGACTTCATTCCCGGAATGGCGGACATCAGCCTGCTGATCGACCCGCTGTCGATCAGTTTCTGTCTGCTGATCACGGGTGTGGGTTCGCTGATCCACATCTACTCGATCGGCTACATGTCGCACGATCCCGACCGGCGCAGGTTCTTCTCCTACCTGAACCTGTTCGTCGCGGCGATGCTGCTGCTGGTGCTGTCGGCCAACTACGTCGGCCTGTTCATCGGCTGGGAGGGCGTCGGTCTCGCCTCCTACCTGCTGATCGGCTTCTGGCAGTTCAAGCCGACGGCGGCGGTCGCGGCCAAGAAGGCGTTCATCGTCAACCGCGTCGGTGACTTCGGCCTGCTGATCGCGATGTTCACGATGTGGACGACGTTCGGCTCGCTGGCCTTCAGCGACATCTCCGCCAAGGTCGGCCAGGCCTCGGAGGGCACGCTCACCGCCATCGGCCTGCTGCTCCTGCTCGGCGCCTGCGGCAAGTCGGCCCAGCTGCCGCTGCAGTCCTGGCTTCTCGACGCGATGGAGGGCCCGACCCCGGTCTCGGCCCTCATCCACGCCGCGACCATGGTCACCGCCGGCGTCTACCTGGTGGTCCGTTCCGGCTTCGTCTTCGAGGCCGCGCCCACCGCGCAGTTGGTCGTCACCATCGTCGGCGTGGCCACGCTGCTGGCCGGTGCCATCATCGGTTGCGCGAAGGACGACATCAAGAAGGGCCTGGCCGGTTCGACGATGTCGCAGATCGGCTACATGATGCTCGGCGCGGGCCTTGGCCCGGCCGGCTACGCCTTCGCGATCGGCCACCTGATCACGCACGGCTTCTTCAAGGCCGACCTGTTCCTCGGCGCCGGATCGGTCATGCACGGCATGAACGACGAGGTCGACATGAGGAAGTACGGCGGCCTGCGCAAGTACATGCCGCTGACCTTCGCGACGTTCTTCGTCGGCTACCTGGCGATCATCGGTTTCCCGCTGCTGTCCGGCTACTTCACCAAGGACGGCATCATCGAGACCGCGATGGAGCACAACCAGATCCTCGGCTGGCTGGCCGTGATCGGCGCCGGCATCACCGGCTTCTACATGTCGCGGATGGTCTTCATGACCTTCTTCGGCGAGAAGCGCTGGGCCGACGACGCGCACCCGCACGAGTCGCCCAAGGTCATGACGATCCCGCTGGTCATCCTGTCGATCGGCTCGATCTTCCTCGGTGGCTACCTGGTGCTGAGCAACCGGCTGATGCTCTTCCTCGCCCCGGCCGTCGGCCGTCCGGAGGAGCTGCCCACCTTCCACTGGAACAGCGTCGCGGGTCTCGCCACGCTCGCCCTGGTGGCGGTCGGCGCCGGGTTCGCCTGGATGAAGTACGGCAAGGCGCCGGTCCCCGAGACGGCCCCGCGCGGCTCGTTCCTCACCACCTTCGCCAGGCGTGACCTCTACGGCGACGCACTCAACGAGACACTGCTCATGCGTCCGGGACAGTGGCTCACCCGCATCGCGGTGTTCTTCGACAACCGCGGCATCGACGGCCTGGTCAACGGGCTGGCGGCGGCCGTCGGCGGCACCTCCGGCCGGATGCGCCGGCTCCAGACGGGCTTCGCGCGGACGTACGCGCTGTCCATCCTCTTCGGCGCCGCGGTCCTGGCCGGCGCTCTGCTCCTTGTAGGGAACCTGTGATGCCCTGGCTTACGATCCTGATGGCAGTGCCCGTGGTGGGCGCTGTCCTGGTGGCCCTCACGCCGAAGGGCAGCGGCAAGCTGGCCAAGCAGCTCGCGCTGGCCGTCTCCGTCGTCGTGCTGGGGCTCACCATCGCGATGGCGGCGCAGTTCAGCCCGAAGGGCCCGCGCTTCCAGTTCGTCGAGACCTACGACTGGATCCCGCGCTTCGGCGTGCACTACGGCGTCGGTGTCGACGGCATCGCGCTGGTGCTGATCGCGCTGTCGGCGGTGCTGGTGCCGATCGTGGTGCTGGCCTCCTGGAACGACGCCGACGCCCCGCACGCCAAGTACTCGGTGAAGACGTACTTCGCGCTCCTGCTGGTGCTCGAGGCCATGATGATCGGCGTCTTCGCGGCGACCGACATCTTCCTGTTCTACGTCTTCTTCGAAGCCATGCTGATCCCGATGTACTTCATGATCGGGTCGTACGGCGGCGCGCAGCGGTCCTACGCGGCCGTCAAGTTCCTGCTCTACTCGCTGTTCGGCGGCCTGCTCATGCTGGTCGCGGTCATCGGCCTCTACGTCATCGCGGGCAAGAACACCTTCCTGTTCCCCGAGCTGATCGGGGCCATCCAGGACCCGACCACGCAGAAGTGGCTGTTCGCCGGCTTCTTCTTCGCCTTCGCGGTGAAGGCGCCGCTGTGGCCGTTCCACACGTGGCTGCCCGACGCGGCGGCGCAGGCTCCGGCCGGCGCGGCGGTGCTCCTGGTCGGCGTCCTGGACAAGGTCGGCACGTACGGCATGCTCCGCTTCTGCCTGGAGCTGTTCCCGGACGCGTCGAAGTTCTTCACCCCGCTGGTGATCGTGCTGTCGGTGGTCGGCATCATCTACGGCGCCATCGTGGCCATCGGCCAGACGAACATGAAGCGCCTGATCGCCTACACCTCGATCTCGCACTTCGGCTTCATCGCCCTCGGCGTGTTCGCGATGACGGCGAACGCGGGCGCCGGGGCCACGCTCTACATGGTCAACCACGGCTTCTCGACCGGCGCGCTGTTCCTGATCGCCGGGTTCCTCATCGCGCGGCGGGGCTCGCCGTACATCGAGGACTACGGCGGCGTGCAGAAGGTCACGCCGAAGCTGGCCGGCGTGTTCCTGATCGCGGGCCTGTCCGGTCTGTCGCTGCCCGGCCTGTCGTCCTTCGTCAGCGAGTTCATGGTGCTGATCGGCACCTACGAGCGCTACCTGGTCCCCGCGATCATCTCGGCGACCGGCGTCATCCTGGCGGCCATCTACATCCTGTGGATGTACCAGCGGGTCGCGGGCGGGCCGACGGCCGAGCCGGTCAAGGAGTTCAAGGACCTCAACGGCCGCGAGCTGTGGGTGGTCGCCCCGCTGATCGCTCTGATCATCGGACTGGGCTTCTTCCCCAAGCCGTTGCTTGACGTGATCAACCCGGCGGTGGACCACACCCTGTCCAACGTCCAGGTGGAGAAGTTCACCCCGGCGATTGCCGAGAAGGGGGCCGGACAGTGAACGGCACCATCCAAGCGCCGACGATCGAGTACGGCCTGCTGGCGCCGATGCTGGTGATCTTCGGCGCGGCGGTCATCGGCGTGCTGGTGGAGGCGTTCGCGCCTCGCTACCTGCGCAAGTCGATCCAAGTGCCGGTGACGCTGCTCAGCATGGCCGGGGCCTTCGTCCTGGTCGTCTTCCAGGTGATGAGCGGACTGCCGACCGCGCCCGCGGCCATGGGCGCCGTCGCGGTCGACGGTCCCGCCCTGTTCTTCTGGGGCGTCATCCTCGTCCTGGCCTTCGTCAGCACGCTGCTGGTGCTCGACGACGACACCTTCGTGGCCTCGGCGGCCGCCGTACCCGGCAGCGCGGCCGAGGAGGAGGCGGAGATCACCGGTGGCGCGCACACCGAGATCTACCCGCTGATCCTGTTCGCGGTGGGCGGCATGCTGCTGTTCTCGTCCGCGAACGACCTGCTGGTGATGTTCGTCGGCCTCGAGGTCATGTCGCTGCCGCTGTACCTGCTGTGTGGCCTGGCGCGCCGTCGCCGCCTGCTGTCGCAGGAGGCGTCGATGAAGTACTTCCTGCTCGGCGCGTTCTCCTCGGCCTTCTTCCTGTACGGCATGGCCTTCGTGTACGGCTTCGCCGGCTCGGTCGACCTGGTCAAGATCAGCGAGGCGCTCGGCAAGGTGGGCGGCCTGGACACGGTGCTCCTCATCGGTCTGGCGCTCCTCGGCGTCGGCCTGATGTTCAAGATCGGCGCCGCGCCCTTCCAGGCGTGGAAGCCTGACGTCTACCAGGGCGCCCCGACCCCCGTCACCGCGCTCATGGCCTCCGGCACGCTCGTCGCGGCCTTCGGCGCGGTCCTGAGGGTCTTCTGGGTGGCTCTGGGCAACCTCGACTGGGACTGGCGTCCGGTCCTGTGGGGTGTGGCCATTCTCACGATGATCGTCGGCGCGATCCTCGCGATCACCCAGACGGACATCAAGCGCATGCTGGCCTACTCCTCGATCGCGCACGCGGGCTTCCTGCTCATCGGTGTGATCGCGACCAGCACGCAGGCGCAGGGCAACGCCGACACCCTGTCGGCGATCATGTTCTACCTGCTCGTCTACGGCATCACGACGGTCGGCGCGTTCGCCGTCGTCACGATGGTGCGCGACGCGGGCGGCGAGGCCAACCACCTGTCGCGCTGGGCGGGTCTGGGCAAGCGGTCGCCGATGCTGGCGGGCGTGTTCGCGTTCTTCCTGCTGGCCTTCGCCGGCATCCCGCTCACCAGCGGGTTCTTCGGTAAGTACGCGGTCTTCGCCGCCGCGGTGGCCAACGGCGCGACGCCGCTGGTCATCGTCGGTGTGGTCACCTCCGCGATCGCCGCGTTCTTCTACGTCCGCGTGATCGTGCTGATGTTCTTCAGCGAGCCCGCCGCCGACGGCCCGACCATCGCGGTGCCCTCTGCGGCCACCGCGGCTGTTATCACTCTCGCGGCAGCGGTTACGGTAGTGCTGGGGGTTTTCCCGCAGCCTGTCCTGGATCTCGCTGACAAGGCTGCATCTGCCTTGTTCATCCGCTAAGGGGAATATATGTCTGCGCCACCGGTTGTTGATCTTCCCATCGACGATGAGCGGTTGGCGCAAGACCTTGCCAGCGGTCTCGCCTCCGTCGAGAAACTACTGCGCACGTCGGTCGAGAGCGAGGACGCCTTCGTCACGGAGGCGTCCAAGCACCTCATCGAGGCCGGCGGCAAGCGTTTCCGCACGATGATGGTGCTGCTGGCCGCGCAGTTCGGCGATCCCTCCGCGCCGGGCGTCGTGCCCGCCGCGGTGGTGATCGAACTCACCCACCTGGCCACGCTGTACCACGACGACGTCATGGACGAGGCCCCCGTCCGCCGTGGCTCTCCCTCCGCCAACGCCCGCTGGGACAACACGGTGGCCATCCTCACCGGCGACTACCTGTTCGCGCAGGCGTCGGAGATCCTCGCCGACCTCGGCGCCGAGGCGATCAAGATCCAGGCGCAGACGTTCTCCCGCCTGGTGCGCGGGCAGATCCGCGAGACGATCGGGCCCGCCGAGGGCGTCGACCCGATCCACCACTACATCAGGGTGCTGGCCGACAAGACCGGCTCCCTCATCGCCACCTCGGGACGCTTCGGCGGCCTGCTGTCCGGCGCCCCCACCGACGTGGTCGAACGGCTGTCCAGCGCGTGCGAGGCCATCGGCGTGGCCTGGCAGCTCGGCGACGACCTGCTGGACGTGGCGTCCGAGTCCGCCGAGTCCGGCAAGACGCCCGGCACGGACCTGCGCGAAGGGATCAGGACGCTGCCCGTCCTCTACGCGCTGGAGTCGTCGCCGTCGGCGCGGCTGCGGGAACTGCTCCAGGGGCCGGTGGCCGAGGAGGACGTCGCCGAGGCCCTGCGGCTGCTGCGGGCCGACCAGGGGATGGCGCGGGCCCGGCAAGAGCTGGAGACGTGGGTGAACAGGGCGCGGGCCGACCTGGAGGCGCTGCCGGACATCCCGGCGCGGGCGGCGTTTCTGGCGCTGTGCGACTACGTGGTGGAGCGGTCGGGCTGAGGGTCCGCTCGGGCCACCCTGGGGACGGTCCTGCTGGGCGGGGTTTCAGGGGGCGCCGTGACGGCGGGGGCCGAAGTCCTGCTGGGCGGGGCGCTCGCGCCGGGCGGTCAGCGGTGATCGGCGGGGGCGCCGGACCGGCTTGCCGTACCGGAGAGAACGGGTTCGGGTTCCGCGCGGCGGGACCGCCGCGCCGCCCTGAGGCTGTCGTAGGTGAAGATCACCAGCGCCAGCCACACGATCGCGAAGCCCGCCCACCGGCTGGCGGGCATCGTCTCCTTCGCGATGAGCACGCCCACCAGGAACTGCAGGATCGGCGCGATGTACTGCAGCAGCCCGATCGTGGTCAGCGGCACCCTGATCGCGCTGGCCGTGAAGAACAGCAGCGGCACCGCCGTCACCAGGCCGCCGCCCGCCAGCAGCAGCGCGTGCCACGGCCCGTGGTCACCGAACGTCGCGCCGCCCGACTGCTCCAGGTACACCAGGTAGGCCAGCGCCGGCCCCAGCAGCACCAGCGTCTCGACCGTGAGGCTCTCCGCGGCGCCGACGTTCGCCTTCTTCTTCACCAGGCCGTAGATGCCGAAGCTGACCGCGAGCGTGAGCGCGATCCACGGCAGCCGGCCGTAGTCCAGGGCCAGCACGAGGACCGCCAGCGCGCCGAACCCCACCGCCGCCCACTGCAGCGGCCGCAGCCGCTCCTTCAGCAGGATCACTCCGAACAGCACGCTCACCAGCGGGTTGATGAAGTAGCCGAGCGCCGACTCCACCACGTGGCCCGAGTTGACGCCGTAGATGTAGGTGCCCCAGTTGGCCGTGATGAGCAACGCCGCCAGCCCCAGCAGCCCGAACTGCCTCGGCTCCAGGTGCCTGAACCACGACCAGTGCCTGCGTACGGCCAGGATCGCCACCACCGCCACCAGCGACCACGCCATGCGGTGCGCCAGGATCTCGATCGGTCCGGACGGCTTCAGCAGCGGCCAGTAGAGCGGGAAGAGGCCCCACAGGGAGTAGGCGGCGACACCATAGAGCACACCACGGCGTTGGTCAGGCATGTAACCCATCTTCGCCCCTTACTCCATTAAATACAAATGCGTATTGCTATCTGGGATGATGTAGGGACTCTTAAGTGTTTGGACATAGGGTTGATGGAGGAGGAGGTACAAGATGGGCTGGCTGTTCGGCTCGCACAAGACATCGATGGTGAACCCCTCGGACGCCCTACCCGGACGTTCGACACCGATACCCGTCCCCGCCCGCCACGCCGTCCTCGACGCTCCGCTCGTCGGCGCGCAGGGCGAGATCGCGGACTTCGGGCTCGGCTGCTTCTGGGGCGCCGAGCGGAAGTTCTGGCAGACCCCGGGCGTGATCTCCACGGCAGTCGGGTACCAGGGCGGCTACACCCCCAACCCCACGTACGAGGAGGTGTGTTCCGGCCTCACCGGACATGCCGAGGTCGTGAGGGTCTGGTACGACCCCGCGAAGGTGTCGTACGCCGACCTGCTCAAGGTGTTCTGGGAAGCGCACGACCCCACCCAGGGCATGCGCCAGGGCAACGACATGGGCACGCAGTACCGGTCGGCGGCGTACTTCCATTCGCCCGAGCAGGAGAAGGCGGCGCTGGCGTCCCGGGACGCCTACCAGCAGGTGCTGAGGTCGGCGGGCTACGGCGACATCACGACCGAGATCGCCCCGGCCGGCGAGTTCTACTACGCCGAGGAGTATCACCAGCAATATCTCTTTAAAATGCCCAACGGGTACTGCGGGATCGGTGGCACCGGCGTGTCCTGCCCCGTCGGTCTGACCTCCGGCGAAGCTTGACCTGTCGGGCGCGGGCCGTGCCGCCAGGGCGGCCGCGTTCGGGGACACATGAGCCCGTCCATCAGGTCGTGGAAGACGCGGTCCACAATGCGGATAGTGGAAGAGCGCGCATGCGGTCCCCGAATGGAAGCGTTTCCTGGCCCGCGTACAGGACGTACCCGGCAATGAGCCGGTCGCCCAGTTTGCGGGCCAGATGTTGCAAGCCTCTGAAGTCATCGGCGCGTACGGTTTCGGTGGCCTTGACTTCGATGCCGATGATCTCGCCAGAGGCTCGTTCGAGTATGCCGTCGACTTCGACCCCATCTCGATCTCGGTAGTGATAGAGCTGTACAGGCTCCTCGGACCACGTGAGCTGGCGGGCCAGCTCGCCGAGGGCGAAGTTCTCGATCAGCGGACCCACGGGTGCCGTTATGTCGGACACCCGGGACGGGGTCAGGCCTGCCAGATGGGCGCCAAGTCCAGAGTCGACCAGCAGTAGTTTGGGCGTCGCGATCGCGCGTGTGGTCGCGTTGGAAGACCAGGCCGGAATCCGTCTGATGACATACACCAGGTCGAGCAGGTCGATATAGCGCTTCACGGTGTTTCGAGGTAGCCCGAGATCGCGGCTGATGTTGTCGATCACAGTCAAGCCGCCCATCCGTCCGGCGAGGATGTTGAGCAGACGCCGCATATCGGCGGGTCGCTCGATATCGGACATCTGCTTGACGTCTCGGTTGATCAGATCGGAGATGTAGGACTCGAAGAAACGGGCTCTTCTGCGATGGGACGGGCGGTGGACGGCCTCCGGATAGCCTCCGCGCAGCGCGCGATGCAGGTAGTCGGGACGACGAAGTCCGGCAGCCGCGACCTTGAGATCAGGACCTTGCCGGAATGCCTCGTCCACGAAGCCGTCGTCGCTCCGTTCGATCTCTCCCTGGGAGAGCGGCCAGAGTTCGATTGTCTCGGATCTGCCGGGAAGCGCGTCCGGCAAGTCCCGGAGGCCCAGAAGCCGGGCGGATCCTGTCAGCAAGAAGCGCCCTGGCCGTGGATCGGCGTCTACTTCCCGCTTTATGGAGAGAAGGAGATCCGGTACGCGCTGGATCTCATCGATGAGAAGAAGTCCGTCATGATGCACGACGCCATCGGGATCCTGTCTCGCCGCCGCGCGTACGGCTGCCTGATCCAGGTAGATCTCGCCGGCTCCTGCCGTCTGACGCACGATCGCCTGGGCCAGAGTGCTCTTGCCGACCTGCCGGGCGCCATTGATCACCACTACACGGGTGTCGGTGAGGGCTTCCATCGCCATGGCCTCGGCGCGACGAGGGAAGAGCGTGAGTTCATCCGTGTCCACGGTGCGGAGAATACTCCGCACCGACATGCTCTGATGGCAGATTTGCCGTACATCTCTTGGCGGATCTGCCGCATCTGTAGTGGCTGATCTGCCGATCAGCGGCCCGGCCTCTCGGTCAGGAGGGGGAGGGTGGAACGAAGTGCCCAGATGTCGCTGCAACCTCCACGGAGGCACTGTCAAGAGTGCCGTCCGCTTCAGTCTTACACCACGGGACACGCCGGAGCCGTCCAGGGGGCGGTCCCCGTCGTCAGCATCCGAGTGGGAGGCATTTGATGCCTGAACTAAGGCGCTACCACCAGCAGTATTGGGAGAAGAGTCCCGGCGGCTACTGCGGCATCGACGGCACGGGCGTAGCCTGCCCGGTCGGTCTGACCTCTGGCGGTGCCTAGGCACGTATAGCGGTCGGCGTCTGCGTAGAGCGAAAGATCAGCCTCTTTGCTACTTCGGGTAGTAAACTGGTCTCATGGGCATGCCTGAGCGAGAGTTCGCCCCCGGGGACGGGCCGGCGGCGAAGGTCAGCGTCTCCCTGAGAGCTGGCAACATTCGCGCCGTCCGAGAGCGAGTTGGAGCCCGCGGGTTCTCCGCCTACGTTGACGCCGCTGTGGAACGCCAGATCGAGCGGGATCTTCTGGAGGAGGCGCTCCAGGCGAACGAGGCTTCCGGGCCGATCCCGCAGTCGATGCGTGACGAAGCGGCGGAGCTGTTCCGCCAGGTCAAATCGGCGCCTGAACTCCGGGAGGACGGATGGCGCGCGCACGAAGCAGGCTGAGTGCGGGAACCGTGGTTCTCGACTGCGAAGGGCTCGCCAAGTGGTGCGAGGCTGACCAGCGGGTGACCGCGCTTGTGCGGGAGGCGCAGGACAACGACTTCCGGGTTGTGGTCAGCGCGATGACACCGATCGAGGCGCAAGACGTTCGTATCAAGAGCGATCGCCTGCGGTGGTACCTGTCTCGCCTGAAGATCGAGCCTGTGACCGAGGACATCGCATCACGGGCGATCGAGCTTCTCCGAGGCGCCCGCCTGCACGGTCACAAGTACGCCATAGACGCGGTGGTGGCGGCTACCGCGCTGCGCTCGGTGAGGCCGGTCGTCGTATTCACGTCTGATGAGGGCGACCTGAGCAAGCTGTGCGGGAAAACCGTGAAGGTGGTCGCGGTCTGAGGGTACTTATGAGTGACCGAGCGCGAGTCGCCTCCGGCGAGGCATGAGGCGTCTTCATGACGCGTCATCAGGTTCGCCCGACGATCGCTCGGCGGCGTGCAACAGCTCCATGTACGTCAAGACTTCTATGCGGCTCAGAGGAGCGCAGCCTAAGCTTCAGAATCGACAGCGCACATCAGAACATGTTCTGACATACACTGCTGGCGTGAGTGCCAGCCATGCCGACGCAGTGACCTTCTCTGATCTGTCGAGAAATCCGCGAGCAGTCGCCGAACGTGCGGCACGCCTTGGACGGGTGCGTGTCACGCACCGAGACGCTCCAGACTTCTACCTGACTGCAGCGGATCGCGAAGAAGAGCGCGAACGGACGCTGGCCACCGCGTCTCGTTTGTTCCTTGCGTTGATCAAGCATGATCCCACCGCGCGTGCCCTGGTCATTGCCATGCCAGAGGTCTTTCCTTGGGTTCGCCATCTGTCTTCGACCGAGCTGCGTGCCTTCACGCTGGAATTGGTCGAGGCTCTCTCGGATGCGGCCGAGCTGGATGTCGATACCACTACCCAAGAGGTCATAGCGGGCTGGCGGGCCACCGCCAGGATCAAGGCAGATCCTGCTCACTACGCCGAGGCTCGTAAGGCCACGAGCGGTGATTTCGGGCCGGTCCAGGTCTCCGCGTGAGCCCGAAGCGCGGAGACCGGGTTACGGTGCCGCCCCCAGATGGCGAATGGGATGTTCGGTTCGGTACCAGCGAGGCTGTCCGGGGTTGGGAAGAGCTGTGCCGCCACGCTTGTCCGGTGGGCGTCGCGCCTGCGGGTGAGTGAACCTGGAGATCTTCAACGAGGTCTCGGCGCTGTGGGCGCGGCACGTCGGCCAGCCGTACCCGAGCATGGGAGAGAGGTCTTCCCGGACTTCGTGCTAGCCCCGAGCAGGCATCGTGACCTCGTACGTCGGCTCCCGGCGGGGTGAGAGCGATGCGGAGCAGCGGCGCGTCCTGAGCACGTGCGCCCGTGATCTGCGCTGGGTGCTGAAGCGCTTCGTGGCCGCGAGGCCCGCGACTATGTGGCCGGGTCCGTCAGGATCACGGACCTGATCCTCGGCCGGCACCGCCAACGTGCTCCTGGTGGTACGGCGGGCCGCTATGACGGAAGACGCAGGGTGAACGTGGTGCGGACACCTGGCACGCTGGCGACCGTGGCTGTGCCGCCGTGCGCCTCGGCCAGGTTGCGCACGATGGCGAGCCCGAGCCCGCTACCGCCGGTCTGGCGGTTGCGCGACTTCTCCGCCCGCCAGAACCGGTCGAAGACGTGCGGGAGGTACTCGGCGCGGATCCCGATCCCTGTGTCGGTCACCTCCACGACGACCTGGTCGCCATCCTGGTGAGCGCCCAGCGTGATGTGCCCGCCGCGTGGCGTGTAGCGCAGGGAGTTGGTCACCAGGTTGCCGATGGCCTGGCGGAGCCGTACCGGATCCGCGGTCAGCGAGGGGTCGTCGGTGACCACGGTGGTCAGCGTGAGCCCTGCGGCTTCGGCGCGGCCTCGGTGGGCGATGCTTACCTGGTCGAGGAGGTCGCCGAGATGGACGGGTTCGACGTGCAGGCGGAGCTTGCCCGCGTCGGCGAGGGCGAGCTCCTGAAGGTCGTCGACGATGTGCTGCAGCAGCAGGATCTCCTCGACCAGCGAGGCGATCAGCGCGGGGTCCAACTCGGCGACGCCGTCCTGGGCGGCCTCCAGCCAGCCCCTGAGGTTGCTCAGCGGTGTGCGCAGCTCGTGGGAGACGTCGCTGACCATGGCCTTGCGCTGCTCCTCCATGCGCTGGAGGTGTTCCGACATCTCGTTGAACGCCGTGGCGAGCTCGCTGATCTCGCCGGTGGTCCTGACCGTGACGCGGGCGGAGCTGTCCCCGTCGCGCATCCGCTGCGCGGCGTGAGTGAGCGCGTTGACGGGCCTGACCAGGCGCCTGGCCGCCATGACGCTCACGCCCACGGTCAGCACGAGCACGAGGAGAGCGGCGCCGGCGATCGAGGGCAGCGGTATGAGCCGGCCGGTGGCCTCGACGGGGGAGCCGATGTACAGGTACGCCGCGGGGGCGACGTAGGGATCGAGTTGTTCCTTGCGGCCCGTGACGATGCAGGAGGAGATCACCTGATCGGGTTCGGCGGCCGGCGGCATCGGCTGTCTTTCCTTGGACACCCAGGCGAAGTCGAGACCGACCGACCCTCTTCCCGCGCCCTTGCCCTTGAGGCACCTGCTGACCAGGAGGTTGAGTTGTTTCAACGCGGCCTTCTCGGTGCGTGTCGGCGTGCTGAAGGTGGTGGCGTCGCAGCCGCTCATCACGACGGGGGCCGCAGTCGGCACCGGCATCGGCATCGGCATCGGCATCGGACTTTGCACCGGTCTCGACTGCTGACCGACCCCCTGGTTGAGGGGCGTGACGAGGGGTCTGCCGGTGTTCGAGACGGTCACCTGTACGGCCTGCCCGGTGCGGGCCGTACAGGCGGCGTAGGCGTCGGCGGCCTTCCTCAGCCGCGCGCGGTCGCGGGCGGACAGCAGGAAAGGGCCCACCGCGCGTGGATCGATACGGTCCCTGGCCGCTCCCGGCACCAGGGTCACGTCCACGGCCAGCGGGTCGACGACGGCCGACACCTTGGCGGGCAGTGGGGTCCCGGCGGTCGCCGAGTCCGCGATGAGGGTGCCGCTCTCGGCGGCCAGCGCGATGCGGCGGCTGTTCTGGGTAGCGAGGTCGCGCAGGGTGGGGGCGACATCCGACCAGTTCGAGTGGCGGGACGCGTAGCCGAGCAGGCTGTTGTTGATCCGGGCGTCGCTGGCCAGCGTCTGGCCCTGCTCGCGCTGGATGGCGCCGGAGGTGCTGCTGGCAGCCAGCCACGCGGTCGCCGAGATCGAGCAGACCGCCACGACAGCCGAACTCGTGAGCAATCTGACGAACAACGACCTCATGCGTGGGTCAGTTTGTAGCCGACGCCGTACACGGTCAGCAGCCGGACCGGGCGGCGCGGATCAGGCTCGATCTTCTTGCGCAGGTTCATCACGTGCACGTCGACCGTGCGCTCGGTGATGAACCTGTCGAACCCGTGGATGCGCTCCAGCAACTGCTTCCTGGTGAACACCCGCTCCGGCTCGGCGGCCAGCGTCTCGATGATCCGGAACTCCGCGAGCGTGCAGTCCACCACCGTGTCCGCCGCGGTGACGGTGTGCCTGACCGGGTCCACGAGGAGATCGCCCGCCTGGAACACCCGCCGATCGGTGCCCTTGGACTTCCCGGTACGGCGCAGCAGGGTCCGCACGCGGGCCATCAGCTCACGCGGGCTGTACGGCTTGGCGACATAGTCGTCAGCACCGAGATCGAGCCCCAACAGCAGGTCATCCTCGGTGGACCTGGCGGTCAGCATCAGGATCGGCAGGTCGGACTCGGCACGCAACGCCCGGCAGACGTCCAACCCGTCGACCTTCGGCATCATGACGTCGAGCACCATGAGGTCGGGGTCCGCTCGCCGCGCCTCGTCGATCGCGGAACGCCCGTCGTGCACGACGTGGACCTCATGGCCCTCCCGCTCCAGGTACCGCCTGAGCAGTTCGGCCTGCTTGGGGTCGTCCTCGGCGACCAGTACGTACGCGCACATGAGCCGAGGCTATGCCCATGTCAGGGATGCACATGGGATTCGCATGACAACCAAACAGGTTTCACACATTCTGTCGCCAGGCTGCGGCAGGTGAGAACCAACCTGCTTCGTACGGCTGCTGCGGCGACACTCGCCTTCCTGCTGGCCGGCTGTGTGGGCAGCGCGGACAGCGCTGTACGGCCCGAGCCGGCGGCCGGCGCCGGTTCCGCGAGCAGCGCCGTACGGCCCGAGCCGGCGACCGGCGCCAGTTCGAAGATCGCGACCGTCAAGGGATCTCGGATCACGGTCTACAAGAACAAGGAGGGGATGGCACAGAGGACGATCACGAGTCCCAACGACTACGGCGCGGCGCGTGTCTTCCTGGTGGAACGCGATGAGGGCGAGTGGCTCCAGGTGCTGCTGCCGGTCCGGCCGAACGGCAGCAAGGGCTGGATCAAGGCCACCGACGTGACGCTTGCGGAGACCTCCTACCGGGTGGAGATCGATCGCGCGGCGTTCAGGTTCACGGTCTATGACGGCGACAGGCCGGTCAGGACGGGCAGGGTCGCGACGGGCGAAGCGGGCACACCGACACCTCCAGGTCGTTACTTCTTCACCGAGCTGGTGAAGCCCGCCGACCCGGGCGGGGCGTACGGCGCCTACGCCTTCGGGCTCAGCGGCTTCTCGCCGGTGCTGAAGAGCTTCGCCGGCGGCCCGGGCCAGCTGGCGATCCACGGGACGAACAAGCCCTCCGCCATCGGCACGCGGGCCAGCCACGGCTGCGTCCGGATCGGCAACGACGACATCACCTGGATGGCGAACAACCTGGCGATCGGTACTCCGGTCGTCATCCAGGGCTGAGGCCCAACGCGAATGAACAGGGGAATCCTATGAAGATCAAAGCCACGCTCGTCGGCATCGGCGCGGTCCTGGCGCTGACCGCGGGCCTCGCAGGCTTCTCGGGCACGGCCACGGCCGAACCCGCGAAGCCGGCTGCCTCGCCCGTCTCGCCCGCCCCGGCGCCGGCCGACCAGCGGCCAGTGGTCAAGACGACGGGGGGCCCGGAGCCCGTCGTCGCCAGGCCGGCCTACACCGGCTGATCGTGGTGCGACGCCGTAGCCCTCGGGTCTGCGGCGCTGCACCTTGGCACCCGCTCCTGCCCGCGGTCGCGTCAGCGACCAGGCCATCGCGGGCGGGAGCAGGAGCCGGTGCGTCAACACCGCGTGCCAGAACATGAAGAGACGCCGCCTTCCCGGATCGACCAGTCGACGCCGGTGGGGAGCGAGAGGCCGGCGTAGACCTGGTTGAGGACGGTGGGCAGCAGGGCCTGGGCCGTGGTCCTGCCGCCGGGCGACAAAGTCAGGTTCGTCCAGATCACCAGCGTGACCTCGTTGTCCGTGTCGTGGCCGATGAAGGAATTGAAGCCGGGCAGCTCACCGCCGTGGTAGTACATCGAGGCGTTCGGACCGAAGCGCTGGTAGGCGATGCCGTACCCGTACTTCTTCCCGTCGGCCGGCGCGGCCGGGTCCTCGGCTTGCGGGCTGTGGAGCCACTGCCGCTGGAACGCCGGGTTGAGGACCTTGCCCGTCACCAGGGCCTGGATCCAGGTGGCCAGTCGTCCGCGGTGGAGATGACGCCTCCGGCGGCGGCGGCGTAGGAGGGGTTCTGATGGGTGTAGTCCACCGGCCGGAGCTTCCCTGACCGGGCCGCCGCCTGCACGTCGGCGGGGTAGGGCCGGTCGACCAGCGCGTAGGCCGTTCCGCCGTACATGTAGCCGTGCGAAGAGGGCATGGGGAGCGACAGGTCGTCGGCGGCGGGCAGCGAGGTTCCCGTCAGCCCGAGCGGGACGAACAGCCGGTCCCGGAGCTCCATCAGCTCTCCAGTCGCTGGGTGTTCGGGGAAAACCTTACCTCCGTCGCGGACGGAGAGAGCTTATTTCCCGCACAACCGCGCCGCCTTCGTGCGGCCTTGGGAGCTCTCTGCAAAGTCGTGCGCTTCTGGAAAGTGCCGAACGGCTACTGCGGGAGAGCTCCCCAAGCGCCCGCAGATTGCCGATATGGCCTCCTGCGCCATGGCTGACTTTCCAGCCAGGCAGGCAATCGTGCCTGGCTGGCGGTCCTCCCGTTGCGTACCTTCCGGGTGATGTGTCACATCAACCCAGGCGAGGGGTTCTATGGCGGAGCAAGGGAGCAGGGAGGGCCGGCTGGGCCGGACCAGGCGCGCCGCCGAGGCGGCCCGCGATGCCTCCCGCGAGACGCGGACGGCGGCGGAAGAAACCAAGCGTCAGGTCATCGAGGCGCAGGAGGCGATCGCGCGGATAGAAGAGGCGGTGAGGAGAGTCGAGGAGACCCTCCGTGAGCGCCACATCCCCGAACGAGAAGCAACTCCAGGGGAAGAGGTGGGGCGGCTGCTCCTCGCCTACATGGAGCAGGGCTACAAGAAGGGCAGCTGGAACCACATCCGGATCAGCAAGATCTACGAGCGGCTACCGCATGCAGTGGAGGAGAACCTTCGAGGCGCCGCCCTTCTCGCGCGGAAGATCCTCTCCTTGGAGTCGCCGGAGAGTGACGTCATCGACAAGGGCGCCCGGGCGGTCTTCGAGGAGATGGCCAAGCGAGGGGCGATGACCGACTAAGCGTTCCCGGCCGACGGGCCGGCCCCCGGCCTGCGCGGTCAGTCGCAGTATTTCCAGGTGCCTTCCGGGGTGCCTCCGTGGACGGCGGGCTGGGAGCCGATGCGGATCGTTCCGTGGAACTGGACGCACAACTGGTCGGCGTAGGCGTAGACCGGGCCCGCGAACCACTTGTACCGCGTGCTGCCGTCGGCCACCCCGATGTCAGGGCTGTCGTACTTGTTGTTCCTGTTCTTGTCCGCGAGGAGCGCGACGTAGAGATAGCTTGTCCGTCCGACGTAGGGGCTCGCCACCCGGGCTATGGCGCACTTCCTGCGCGTGAGGCGGCTGTGGTAGAGCGAGACGGTGCCGTAGACCTCCCCGTCCTTCGCCCCTACCGTGATGGGATAGCTGGCTACCTTGCGGAACGAGTTCCCTCTGCAGGTGCCCTGGGGGTAGGCCTGCGCGGGAGTGGCGGACACCAGGGTGAGGGCGGCCGTGGCGGTCAGGGCCGTGCCGCTCGCGATCCAACGTGTGATCTTCAAGGGGCCCTCGCGTGACTGCGCAGAAGACGGCTGTCGACCATCTCTGACAAGGGGATGCGGAGAAGATCACGCTAGCACGACCATCTTGGGCCGCTCCTGTCAGAACTCCACTCTGAGATAGAGGGGCCTGTGGTCGGACATGGAGGTGGGCGGAGGGACGTGACACTGACGGGTGCCGCCTTTGGTGACGAACAGGTAGTCGAGCTTCTTGCGTCTCTCGCCGGCGCTGTGTGTCCAGCGCCCGGTACGGCTGCTCCCACGCTGGTCGCACTCGCGGTAGGCCTGGTAGGCGGGCACGATGGCACGCCGACCGGCGGCGCTGCCGTCCGTGCTGTCCGGAGGGGCGACGTTGAGGTCGCCGCCGAAGACGCTGTGGTAGCCGGGCTTGGCGGCGTAGGCCATCAGTTCCTTGATCTGCCTGGTGCGGTACGGCGCGCCGGGCTGCCGGTCATCGTAAGCCGTGCCCACTGACAGGTGCGTGCCGCACGCGTGGACGCGCTTGGCGGGGATGGTGGCGCAGAGCACCGCCCGCTTCACGTACCAAGGCGGTGTGGTCAGCGGAAGGCTCTGGAAGGTCGCCGTGTCGGCGGCGACGGCGACCGTGATGCTCTGGGTGCCTCGCGGGCGGCCGAGCTTGTCGGGGTGGCAGGCGTACGGGGCCCCGGTGTTCGAGGTGAGGGCGAACGAGCGGACGGTCCACTTGCGGCCGGTGCGCTGCCGCAGTCCCAGTTCCAGGGCACTGTCGGCCCCGGTGCAGAATTCCTGCAAGAAGATCACGTCGGGTCTGATGGGCTGGTTCACGGCATATTCGCCGATCGCCTGCGCCAACTGAGGGGCGTCGGCACGGTAGAGGCCGCAGGCAGGGTTCGTGCCTGTGCAGACGTTCCACGTCATCACGGCCACCGCCGTCCGCGTTTCGGCCACGGCGGCAGGCGGCAGCAACGCCAGGACGGCGACTGCCGCCGGTATCGCCCGTGCCTTCATGATCGGCTATTGAACCAAAATCATGATTGTCGCGCCCCACGAACCGGTATCTCCTCATGCGGGCTGTTCCAGGGGTACGTATGCCGGTTATTCGTTCCGGGCGTCGTGGCAGGTGAGGTCTCCTGCGTGCTGGGCAAGATCGGCGGAGTGAGGGCAGACTCTCTCTGACGCCCGGAGTCTTCCACGATTGCTTTCCGCCCGGTGGGCCTCGCTTCTCCTGGAGCCAGCCGGTCTTCAACGAGGTCTCGGTGCTGCGCCGGGGGGTCGGTCGCCGCAGCGGGTAGGGGCCGGTTGGTCGGCTGCGGCGCGGGCGTCGGTCAGGGGGCGAGGATGCGGATGCCGTCCCCAAGCAGCTTCACGCCGAGGACGGCGAACAGGACGGCCATGATGGCGGTGTTGTGCCGGGCGGCCCAGCCCCTCCAGTTGTCGAGCATGCTCTTGGCGCGTTCTCCCATGAGCAGGAAGACCGCCAGGGGCGCAAGGAGTCCCAGGGAGGCGATGATCACGAACACGGCCAGTACCGTGATCTGCTGCCCGGGTGGAATCGCGGCCGCGCTGATGGAGGCGCCTGCGGCGATGGTGAGCGGGGCGTTCTTGAGGTTGGCCGCCGACAGCACGATGCCGAGCCCGAAGACCTTGGCCGGTGAGAAGCGGTCGATCGCGGACATCCATTTGGGGAGCTCCGCCTCCGCGCCCGCGGAAGGTCGCCGGTGCCACTGCCGCCCGCCGAGCACGACGAGCAGCACGCCCAGGGCGAGCTTGAGGTCGCCCACCCAGGCGGCGGGCTTCGACGGGGTCGCGCCGGCGGCCGGCCCGCCGATCGCCAGCATCACCGCGCCGAGCGCGAAGAGCCCGATGACCCATCCCAGGGTGAACAGCAGCCCGTTGAGACGTCCCCTCGGCGTACCCAGGATGATGATGATGGCGATGATCGGGAGTGGGCTGATCGCGACCGCGGCGGCGAGCCCGAGCACATCACCGAGGGCTGTCCCCATGGCGTCCTCCAACGACGATCACAGATGATCTCGCTGACCAGGCGCTCGGGGTCAGGCTCGCACGCTCGGCGCGCGTCGCGCGGACGACCGAGGCGCCCGGGAGCCCTCCCGCACCCATCATCCCACCCGGTCGTGGGATCGTCGTGGCGGCCTTGGCGTGGTCACCCGCGTCCGCCGTCGGGTCGGCCCTCTTCTTCGCGTCGCCGGATCTGTCCAGCGCTGAACGCAGGAGGGGCGAGGCGGTCCTGGCGCTTCCCCTGTGGAGCGGGCGGGCTGCTAGCGTTCCGATGATCGTCCGACCAGGGCGGAACGGGGGTGTAGGCGAGCCCGCCGTGCAGGCGGCCGTCGCGGTAGAACTCCTCGTCCTGGAGTTCGGAGCCCATGGCGCCGGAGGCGAAGCAGGTGATGGCGAGGTGGCCGCCGGGGGCCAGCAGCCTGTCCAGCAGGTTCAGGTAGCTCACCCGGCGGTGCGGCGGCAGGTGGTGCAGGCAGCCGGAGTCGTAGACCAGGTCGTACCGGCCGGGCCGGAGGTCGGCGGTGAAAGCGTCGCCGCAGTGGAAGCGGACGTCGGCGCCGGCCGTCCTGGCGCGCTCCTCCGCCCAGGCCACAGCCGTCGGGGACAGGTCGATGGCGTCGACCTCGAAGCCGAGCGAGGCGAGGTGGATGGCATTGCGGCCGGGGCCGCAGCCCAGGTCCAGCGCGCGTCCGGGGCGGAGCATGCCGCGTTCGAGGTAGGACACGAGGCTCTCGTCCGGCTTGTCGGCGAAGAAGGGGACCGGCTTGGAGCGGTCGGTGTAGAAGTCGTCCCACCAGGTGGACGCCTGCTCCGTCCATCGGTCGGCGTCCGACGCGAACAGCCGGTCGAGCAGGTTCATGACGTCGTCCATGGTGCGGATGCTGCGGTTCACTCGGGCTCCCTCGACGGTGGTGGGCGGCGCTTCTGATCCTATGGAGCGGACGGTGCGTCGGCGCAGGTCGGATGCCGTTCTCTCGTCGTACTGGCAGCCGGGAAGCGCAGCGACGCCGGGGGCGGGGGCAGGACCGCCGGGGCCGTCCCACCACAGGGCCCCCACCAGAAGGCCAGAAAGTCCCCCGCCAAAGACCCCACCAGAAGGCCCCCCGCCAAAAGGCCCCCCAGAAGGCCACGCCAAAAGGCCTCACCAGAAAGGCCCCACCAAAAAGCCTGATCACAAGGCCCACCTCAAACGCCGGGGCAGGGGTGGGCCTTGAGGTGTGGTGGCGGGTGGGTGGATGGGGGCCGGAGGTCTGATGCGGGGGCGTGGTGACGGGTTACTGTGGGAAGTCACGGGGTGAGGTCGGGACATGGCCGCAGATAGGCGGCATGTTCGGAGGGATGAGGCAAGCGCCGCGGACGGGGTCGCCCCGGTGCGGGGAGAGACCGGTCCGCTGGGGGGATCACGCACCGCCCTGAAGGGGGCAGCCCATGTCGATCAAGGTCGAGACGCTCTCGGGCGAAACCGTCACACTGGACGACGACAAACTCGAAGAACTCCGGATGACCTTCCGGGGTTCGCTCATCACGCAGGAGGACGCCGACTACGACGCTGTCAGGGCGGTGCAGAACGGGCTGATCGATCGCCGTCCCGCCCTCGTCATCAGGTGCTCGGGCGCCGCGGACGTCATCGACGCGGTCAATCTCGCGCGCGAGTACGGCCTGCTGGCCGCGGTGCGCAGCGGCGGCCACAGCATCGCGGGGCACTCCGCGCGCGACGGCGCGCTGCTCATCGACCTGTCCGGGATGCGCGGCGTCTGGGTCGATCCCGACGCCCGTCTGGTGCGCGTCCAGGGTGGCGCCACGTGGGGCGACGTCGACAGGGAGGCCCAGGTGTTCAACCTCGCCGTTCCGGGCGGGGTGGTGTCGACGACCGGCGTCGCCGGGCTCACCCTGAGCGGCGGCATCGGGTGGCTGCACCGCAAGTACGGCCTGTCCTGCGACAACCTGCGCGCTGTCGAGATCGTCACGGCCGACGGACGGCTGCGGCGGGCCAGCGAGCTGGAGAACGATGACCTGTTCTGGGCGCTCCGGGGCGGCGGCGGCAACTTCGGCGTGGTCACCGCCTTCGAGTTCGCCGCCCAGCCCGTCGGCCCGATCGTGATGTGCGCGGTCCCGGTCTACGCCGACCACCAGGACGAGGTGTTCCGCGCCTGGAGCGACTGGGCCGGGACGGTGCCCGACGAGGTCACCACCAGGGCCATCTTCTGGACGATCCCGACGGATCCGCACATGCCGCCGGAGATCCACGGCAGGGACGTGCTCATCACCGGCGCCCTGTACGCGGGGCCGCCCGACGAGGGGGAGAAGGTGCTGCGGCCGCTACGGCAGCTCGGCACCCCGCTCGCCGATCTGAGCGCCCCGATGCCGTACCGCATGTTCCAGGCGGCCTTCGACTTCTTCTTCGTCAAGGGCCAGCTGTCCAGCTACTGGAAGTCGCTGATGCTCAGCGGGCCTCCCAGCCAGGCGGCGGACGTGATCGTACGGCACGGGCTCGCGCGGACCTCGCCGGAGTCCATGGTGCACGTGCCGCTGCTCGGCGGAGCGGTCAACCACGTGAATCCGCACGCGACGGCGTACGCCGCGCGCGACGCGAGCAGCATGCTGAGCGTGGACGCCAACTGGCGCGACCAGGACGCGGACGCTCACATCGCCTGGGTACGGCAGGTCATCGCCGATGCCGAGAAGTTCTCGACCGGCCGGCCGTACCTCAGCTTCGACAGCGCCGCGCCGGAAGAGACGCCGGAGGTGGTCCAGTCGGCCTTCGGCGACAACCTGGAGCGGCTGCGGGACGTCAAGCGGCGCTACGATCCGGACAACCTGTTCCGTCTCAACGCCAACGTCGTGCCCGTCTAGGGCTGCGCTGAACAAGGAGTGATCGGGGCGGGAAGGGCGCCGGCAAGGCCGGGTGGAAGGAATGTGACCGCCGATCCGGGGTCAAACGGTGATGACGACCTTGCCCGCCGCGCGTCCTTCGCGCAGGTAGCCGATCGCTTCGGCGGCCTGCGCGAGCGGGTAGGTGCGGTCGATCGCCGGGGTGAGCCGTCCCGCCTCGGCCAGCTCTGTCAGGGCCGGCAGGTCCGCCTGGCGGATGGTGGTGAACAGGGGGTGCAGCTTCTGGCCGACGAACCGGTCGAGGAGCAGCATCCGCAGCTGGCGGTCGGTGCCGGTCAGCCATCGTCCGCCGTTCTCGCCGCCGACGACGACCAGCGTCCCCCTGGGGGTGAGGCAGCGGCGCAGGAGTGACAGCCGGCGGTTGCCTCCCGTGTCGACGATGAGGTCGTAGCGGTGGCCTGCGGCGGCGAAGTCGTCACGGGTGTGGTCGATGACCTCGTCCGCGCCGATCGACCGGACCAGCGCGGTCTTCGCGGTGCTGCACACGCCGGTGACGTGCGCGTCCGACACCTTGGCCAGCTGGACGGCGAACGTGCCCACGCCGCCGCCCGCGCCGATGACCAGGACCCGCTGCCCCGCCCGTACGGTGGCCAGGGCCTGGAAGGCGGTGCAGGCGGAGGTGGGGATCGCGGCCGCCTGCTCGAAGGTGAGGGCGGCGGGTTTGGCCACAAGCCGGTTCTGGTGGGTGCCGGCGTACTCGGCGAAGGCGCCCTCGCAGGTGCCGTACACCTCGTCGCCCGGCTGGAAGCGGGTCACGTCGCGGCCGACGGCGGCGACCCGGCCGGCCACGTCCTGCCCGGGGACGCGGACCCGCGGCCTGCGCACGCCCATGGCGAGGCGGGCCAGGTACGGCACGCCGGTGACGTGATGCCAGACGCCCTGGTCGAGGCCCGCCGCGACGACCTGGACGAGCACGTCGTCGTCGCCGACGGCCGGTTGGTCGATGTCGGCGAGGCGGAGCCGGTCGGGCGGGCCGTAGGTGTCGCGGACGATCGCTTTCATGGTCATCCTTCGGTGTCGGGGTACTGGAAGACCTCGTCGAGGGGGGCGCCGAACACCCGGGCGATCCGGAAGGCCATCTCCAGCGACGGTGAGTACCGGCCCTGCTCGATGGCGATGACGGTCTGGCGGGTCACGCCGATGCGGTCGGCCAGCTCCGCCTGGGTCATCTCGCCGTGGGCGAAGCGGAGGGACCGGATCACGTTCGTGACCTTGGTGGGCTTGCCCATGGTCAGAATCCCCGGCGGTAGGCGACGATCCTGGCGATCGACGAGGCGACGGCCGAGAGGGCGAAGGCCAGGTAGAGGGCGTTGGCGATCCAGAAGTGCTCGATCCTCGCCAGCGCCAGGCCGAAGGCGGTCACGCCGCCGAGGACCAGGACGAGGTACTCGACGCGCTGGCCGTGGAGGTGGATGTCGACGTCGCGCTCGTCCCGCTTGCCGGCCTCTCCGGGGGAGGCGATCGCGGTCACGACGCTGCCGGCGATGTTCATGACGACGGCCACGGTGATGGCGGTGAGCAGCGGCCAGACGTAGGCGATGTGGGTGACGTCCGTGGTCGGGAGCTGCCGGAGGATGACGGCGAAGTAGACGATGGGCACGCCGGTCGCGATCGCGGCGTAGATCCAGACGCGTTTCTCCTCGATGGACACGTATACCCCTCATGTAAAAGAAAGTAGACATCGAGGAATGTAAAACAACGCGGACGTGAGGTCAAGAATTCTTGACATCCCGCCGACTGTTGACGGTGCGCGGCGGTCGACTCTAGCCTGAGTCATCTACCTATCAGTTGGTAGGTTTTGGATGTGAGGAGCGAGATGGACGACAAGCCCGGCGTGGGGGAGAAGCTCGCCTTCTTCTCAGGAGTGCTCGGCGGCGTGCTCATGGGCGCCGGCTCCGGCTTCCTGCTGCTGTACCTCACCGACGTCGTGGGCATGGGCGCGGCGGCCGTCGGCACGCTGATGCTGGTCGCCAGGATCGCCGACGGCGCCAGTGACCCGCTCATGGGCTACCTCGTCGACCACCTCCCGCCCACCCGGTGGGGCAGGTTCCGCCCGTACGTCCTCCTGGGCGCCGTGCTGTGCGTCTTCTGCGTCGTCGCGCTGTTCGTCGTGCCCGCGATGCTGCCGAACGCGCTCGTCGCGGTCTGGATCACCTACCTGCTGTGGGGCCTGCTGCTGGACCTCTTCCAGATCCCGATGACCTCGCTGGTGCCCGCGATCAGCGGCGACCCCCGCACCCGCGGCCAGCTGGCCGCGATCGTCGGCGTCACCGGGCTGTTCGCGGCGGCGCTGGCCACGGGGCTGACCCTGCCGGTGGTGAACGCCCTGGGCGGCGGGACCACCGGCTGGCTCACCTACGTCATCGGCTCGGCGGTCGCCGGGCTCTGCCTCGTGACCGTCATGGTGGCGCGGGTGCGCGAGCGGGTGGTGCCGCTCTCGCCGGAGCGGTACCGGCTGTCGGACGTGCGCAAGGTGTTCTTCTCCGGCAGGGCGGTGCCGATCCTGCTGCTGTCGAAGGTGTCGGTGCAGGCGGCCAGCGGGGCGCTGACGGCGGCGATGCCGTACTTCTTCCTGTACTACATCGGCGACCAGAAGTACCTGTCGGCCGCGGCGTTCGTGATGGCGATCCCGATGGTCGGCGGCGCCGTGGTGGTGCCGGCGCTGGCGCGGCGGGCAGGAGCGAAGCCGCTGTACGTGGCGAGCCTCGGGGTGTCGGTCACCGGGCTGGCGCTGCTGATGGTCGTGCCGACGGATCCGCTGCCCGTGCTGGCCTGCTTCGCCCTGACGGGGATCGGGTTCGGCGGCGCGGTGGCGCTCAGCCTGGTGCTGCTGGCCGAGCTCACCGACTACACCGAGTGGAAGCACGGGTTCAGGACGGAGGCGTCGCTGGCGGCGATGACGTCCTTCGCGGCCAAGGCGGGCGGCGGGATCGGCGGCGGCCTGCTGGCCTACACGCTCGCGCTGACCGGCTACCGCAGCGGCGGCGTGGCGCAGAGCGCGGAGACGCTGAACGGGATCCTCCTGGCGCAGAGCCTCGTGCCCGCGGGGATCGGCCTGGTGGGCGCGCTGGCGTTCACGGCCTACCCGATCAGCAGGGCCGTGGCGCGGGAGGCGGCCGAGCGGCTGGCCGAACGGCGCACGGCCGTGGTGGAGCCGGCGTGACCGGCGCGGCGACGGCACGGGGCCGGCGGCCGGACAGGGGAGGACATGTGATCGTCAAGACCGGGCAGGGTGCGGTGCGGGGACACGTCGAAGGGGGGATCGCCGCGTTCCTGGGGGTGCCCTATGCCGCCGCGCCGTACGGGGAGGACCGGTTCAGGGCGCCGCGGCCGCACGACCGCTGGGACGGCGTGCGCGACGCGACCCGCATGGGCCCGACGCCGCCGCAGCTGCCGTACACGGGAGGGCTGGAGAAGGTCCTGCCCAGCGTGATCATCGACGGCGACGAGATCCTCAACGTGAACATCTGGGCGCCCGCGGAGGGCGCCGGCCACCCCGTCATGGTCTGGCTGCCGGGCGGCGCGCTCACCAGGGGGAGCAACGCGCTCGGCACCTACGACGGGCGCGCCTTCGCCCGTGACGGCGTGGTGCTGGTGTCGGTCAACTACCGGCTGGGCGCCGAGGGCTTCTCGGTGCTCGACGGCGCGCCCCCGCACCTGGGGCTCGCCGACCAGGTGGCGGCGCTGCGCTGGGTGCGGGACAACATCGCGGCCTTCGGCGGCGATCCCGGCAGGGTCACGGTCGCGGGCCAGTCGGCGGGCGGCGGGTCGGTGGCCGCGCTCCTCGCCCATCCGTCGGCGAAGGAGCTGATGGCCGGGGCGGTCATCCAGAGCGGTCCGGTCGGGCCGGGCCCCGCGGGGTCCTCACGGCGGATCACCGACCTGATGGCCAAGGACCTCGGCATCCCCGCCACGCGGGAGGCGTTCGCCGCCGTGTCTCCGGCGGACCTGCTGGCCAGCCAGGCGCGGACGCAGCGCAAGAGTGCGGGCTTCGGGCCCGTGCCGGGGAACGAGCCGGTGGTGTCCGATCCGGGCGCCGCGCTGCTCGACGGCGCTGGGGCGGACATCCCGCTCCTGATGGGGTACACGGCCGAGGAGTACCGGCTGTGGTACGCGCCCACCGGGATGCTCGACAAGGTCACCTGGCTGCACCTGCTGGCCGCGCGGTTGAAGTTCAGGGTGCCGCGGAGGGAGCTCGCCGCGCTCCGGCGGGCCCACCCCGGGGCGAGCAGCGGCGAGATCCTCGGCGACCTGACCACGGAGCTGCTGCTGCGCCGGCCGATGCACGCGCTGGCCGAGGCCCGCGGGGCACGCACGTGGATGTACGAGTTCGGGTGGCGCTCGCCGGTCCACGGCCTCGGCGCGGCGCACGCGGTGGAGCTCAACTACGTCTTCGACACGCTCGGGACCCCGGAGGCCGAGGCGATCTGCGGGCCGGGCGGTCCGCAGGAGCTCGCCGACCGGATGCACGCCGCCTGGGTGCGCTTCGTCACGTACGGCGCGCCCGGCTGGCCGGCGTGGGAGGAGGGCCGCCCGGTGATGGTGTTCGACTCGCCGGGCGGCGGCGTGGTCAGGCTGCCAGGCTCGCCCTGATGGCCTCGAGCAGGGTCGTCCGCCACTCGCGGGCGACGGGCAGGAGCGCGGTGAGCCCGTGCGAGCCGTGCACCTGCCCCTCGAACTCCCTGTAGGTCACCGGCACCCCGGCGGCCGCCAGCCGTTCGGCGTAGCGGCTGCCGTCGTCGGCGAGCGGGTCGTACTGGGCCGTCAGGATGACGGCGGGGGGAAGGCCGGTCAGGTCGTCGGCGTGCAGCGGGGAGACCAGCGGATCGGTGGGGTCGTGGTCGCCGAGGTAGTTCTCGACGCACCAGCGGATCTCCTTGCTGGTCAGCACGTATCCCTCGGCGTACGTGTCGACCGAGGGGGACGACAGCGTCAGGTCGAGCGCGGGGATCTCCATGATCTGCAGGTTCAGCGCGGGTCCGCCGCGCGCCTTGGCCAGCAGCGCCATGGCGGCGGCGAGGTTGCCGCCCGCGCTCTCGCCCGCGACGCCGAGCCAGCCGGGGCCGAAGTCCTGCGCGGCCGCCCACTCCAGCGCGTGGTAGCAGTCGTCGACGTGGGCCGGAAAGCGGTGCTCGGGCGCCAGCCGGTAGTCGACGCTGACCACGGTGACGCCGGTCCCCGCGGCGATGGTCCTGCACCGCGTGTCGGTGTCGTCGGGGTGTCCCGACCACCAGCCGCCGCCGTGGTAGAAGACCAGCGTGCCCGTGCTGTTCCCGCCCGCGCGGTAGACCCGCGCGCCGATGCCGTCGGGCGGGACGGTCACGTCGTAGACCTCCGCCACGCTGGGCGCGGGCTCGACGTAACGCGTGTACGGGCGTTCCTCGGCGGATCGCGCGCGCTGTGCCCGGCGGCGTTCGGCGACGTCGTCGTGCTCCGGCGTGGGCAGGGACGAGTAGAGCTCGAGCAGGGGAACGAGGAGGGGATCGAGTGCCATGACAAAAACCTACCAACTGATAGGTGGTTTTGTTAGCCTTGACTTCATGGCCGCACGCAAGCTCTCCACCGTGGGCGCCGCCCGCCGGGAGCAGATCCTCGACGCCGCCCGCGATCTGTTCAGCATCAAGGGCTACCGGGGCGCATCCCTGCGCGACGTGGCCGCCCAGGTGGGCCTCACGCCGGCGGGCGTCCTGCACTACTTCCCTTCCAAGGAGGCTCTCCTGGCCGCCGTACTGCAGCAGCGAGACGACACCGACATCCCCTGGTTCGAGACGACATGGGCGCAGGCGGGCAGCTTCCGCGAGGCGACCCGCGAGCTGATGGCCCGCAACATGGCCGCGGCAGGCGTCATGCGGCTGTTCGTGACCCTGTCCGCCGAGGCCGTCGATCCACGACACCCCGCCCACGAGTTCTTCCGGCATCGCTACCGCACCAGCCGGGAGCTGTTCTCCAGCACCCTCGACAAGGCCAAGAGCAGGGGCGAGGTGAGCGACACGGCCATGGGGCCCGTGCTCATCGCCGTGCTCGACGGCCTCCAGACCCAGTGGCTGCTCGAACCCGACTTCGACCTGCTCGCCTCCCTCGACGACTACCTGGACACGATCGCCCCGTGAACGACCTGACCATCGCCGAAAAGGCGTCGCTGACCTCCGGCGCCTCCCTCTGGACCACCAAGCCCGTCGACCGCGCCGCAATCCCCTCGATCACGTTGAGCGACGGCCCGCACGGGGTGCGCCGCCAGATCGTCGGCGGAGACCATCTCGGCATCGGGCACAGCATCCCCGCCACCTGCATGCCGCCCGCCGTCGCCCTCGGCTCGTCATGGGACGCCGACCTGCTGCGCAGGGTCGGCGCCGCCCTGGGCACCGAGGCTCGCTCGCTGGGCGTGCAGGTGCTGCTCGGCCCCGGCATCAACATCAAGCGCTCGCCGCTGTGCGGGCGCAACTTCGAGTACCTGTCGGAGGACCCGCTGGTCAGCGGCGTGCTCGGCGCGGCGCTCGTGGAGGGCCTGCAGTCGCGCGGCGTCGGCGCGGCGCTCAAGCACTTCGCCGCCAACAACCAGGAGACCAACCGGCTGCGCGTGAGCGCCGAGGTCGACGAGCGCACCCTGCGCGAGATCTACCTCGCCGGGTTCGAGCACGTGATCAAGCAGGCCCGCCCGTGGACCGTGATGTGCGCCTACAACAAGGTCAACGGCGAGTACGCCTCGCAGAACCGCTGGCTGCTCACCCAGGTCCTGCGTGAGGAATGGGGCTTCGACGGCCTGGTCATGTCCGACTGGGGCGCGGTCGACGACCGGGTGGCGGGGGTGCGGGCAGGGCTCGACCTGGAGATGCCCACCTCGGGCGGCGTCACCGACGCGCAGATCGTCGAGGCCGTCCGCGACGGGCGGCTCGACCCCGAGCTGCTGGATCTCGCGGCCCAGCGGGTGCTCGCGCTGGTCGCGCGGGCGCAGGCCGCCCAGCCTGAGGCGGTACGGGCCGCCCGCGCCGGCGCCGCCCCTGGCGTCTTCCCGCACGCCGGCACGCCGGACTTCACCCGCGCCTACGAGGCGGCCCAGGCCGGCGGCGCGGTCGCGATCGCCGTGGCGGGCGCCGAGGAGCACCACCGGCTGGCCCGCGAGGTCGCCGGGCAGTGCGCGGTGCTGCTGAAGAACGACGGCGTGCTCCCGCTCGCCCCCACCGCCTCCGTCGCCGTCGTGGGCGAGCTCGCCCGCACCCCCCGCTACCAGGGCGCGGGAAGCTCGCAGATCATTCCGACCAGGCTCGACGACGCGCTGAGCGAGATGCGCGCCGCCGCCGGCGCCGATCTGCCCTTCGCGCCCGGCTACCGGCTCGACTCGAGCGAGCCCGACGACGAGCTGGTCGCCCAGGCCCGCGCCGTCGCGGCGGCGGCCGACGTCACCGTGGTCTTCCTCGGCCTGCCCGAGGGCGCGGAGTCGGAGGGCTACGACCGCACCCACCTCGACCTGCCCGCCGGCCAGCGCACGCTGCTCGACGCGGTGACCGCGACGGCCGCCAGGACCGTGGTGGTGCTGTCCAACGGCGGCGTGGTGACGGTGTCGGAGTGGGACGCGAAGGTCGCCGCGATCCTGGAGGGCTGGCTGCTCGGGCAAGCCGGCGGCGGCGCCGTCGCCGACATCCTGTTCGGCGTGGTCAACCCGTCAGGACGGCTGGCCGAGACGATCCCGCTGCGCCTGGAGGACACCCCCAGCTACCTCAACTTCCCCGGCGACCCCGACGAGGTGCGCTACGGCGAAGGCGTCTTCGTCGGCTACCGGTACCACGACGCCGTCGACGGCGAGGTCAGCTACCCCTTCGGCCACGGCCTGTCCTACACGAGCTTCGCCTACTCCGACCTGACCGTGTCGGTGACGGGAGCCGACGAGGAGATCGCGGTCGAGGTGGCGGCACGCGTCACCAACACCGGCGGCAGGCACGGGCGCGAGGTGGTCCAGCTGTACGTGTCGGCGCCGAGCGCAACGGTCAGGCGTCCGGTCAGGGAGCTGCGCGGCTTCACGAAGCTCGCGCTGGAGCCCGGCGAGAGCGCCGAGGTCCGCTTCACGCTCGGCTACCGCGACTTCGCCTTCTTCGACGTGGCCGGCGGCCGGTGGCAGGCGGAGTCCGGCACGGCGCGCGTCCACGTGGGCGCCTCCTCCCGTGACCTGCGCCTGTCCGCCGATGTCGGCCTCGACGTGCCCGGCAGGCGTCCCGTGCTCACGCCGGACTCGCCGCTCGGCGACTGGTTCGCCGACGCGGCCGGCCGTACGGCGCTGCTCGACGTGGTGCGGGAGCCCTCCCGCTTCCTGACCGACGACTACGTCAAGACGATCGGCTCGATCCCGCTGAGCCGCCTGGCCAGGTTCCCCGGCTCGAAGATCGACCCCGAGAGTCTCGAGGAGCTGGCGGCGAGGATGCGCGATGATCGACCGTGAGCGGCTGGTGCGCGGCCACAACGTGGTGGTGACCACATGGCATCCTTCGTCCACGCTCAGCGTCGGCAACGGTGACTTCGCCGTCAACGTGGACGTCACGGGGCTGCAGACCTTCCCGCGCGAGCACGAGCTGCTGCCCAGGCCGGTCGTGGTGACCGACGAGCACGGAGTCAGGCGGCTGCCGCCGCGGGAGTTCGACCTCGACGACTTCCCCGTGCCGCTGCGCGTCCAGTCGACGTGGGGCTGGTACGCCACGGCGCCCGGCCGGCCGTACACGCTGGACGAGGCCGCCACCGGCTACCGGACCAGGCGTGGCGAGGTGCGCTACCCCGACGGTCTGGGCCCGGCGCCGGAGGCGGCGGCGTGGCTGTACGCCAACCCGCGCCGGCTCGACCTCGGCAGGCTGGGGCTCGACTTCGCCGGCCGGCAGGTGGGCCTCGGCGACCTGACGGCCACGCGCGTGGAGCTCGACCTGTGGACCGGGTGCGTGCACGCGCGCTTCACAGTGTTCGGCCGTCCCGTCGAGGTGTGGACGGTCGTCCACCCGGACCGCGACCTGGTGGCCACCCGGGTGCGGTCCCCGCTGCTGGCGGACGGACGGTTGCGGCTCAGGCTGTCCTTCCCCGATCAGGCCGACCCGCTGCTGGAGGGCGAGAAGCTGCTCCAGGAGACCGTGTACGGCGAGGCGTGGGCCGAGCGGCGGGTCGGCGACGCCCGGTACGTCGTGGAGGTGGCGACGGACGGCGTGCTCGGCCCTGAGCTGCTGATCGGGACCACGGCGGACGAGCTCACCGCCACCGCCGCCTTCGCCGCAACCCGCGCCGGAACCCGCGCCGGCGACCTGCCCGCCTCCGAGCCGACCACCGGAACCCGCGCCGGCGACCTGCCCGCCTCCGAGCCGGCCACCGGAACCCGCGCCGGCGACCTGCCCGCCTTCGAGGAGGTGCGGCAGGTGGCCGCCGCGCACTGGCGCGACTTCTGGACCCGCGGCGCCGCCATCAGCTTCGAGGGCAGCTCCGACCCCCGCGCCCGCGAGCTGGAGCGCAGGGTCGTCCTGTCGCGCTACCTCACCGCCGTCCACTGCGCGGGCACCATGCCGCCCCAGGAGTCCGGGCTGGTCCACAACTCGTGGGGCGGCAAGTTCCACCTGGAGATGCACTGGTGGCACGCCGCCCACTTCGCCGTGTGGGGGCGGCCCGACCTGCTCGAACGGAGCCTCGGCTGGTACCGGGACATCCTCGGCGCGGCCGGGGAGACCGCCCGGCGGCAGGGCTACGCGGGAGCCAGGTGGCCCAAGCAGGTCGGCCCCGACGGGCGCGAGTCGCCGAGCGACATCGGCGCGTTCATCATCTGGCAGCAGCCGCACCCGATCTACTACGCCGAGCTGCTCCGGCTGAACGGCGGCGGCGACGCCGTGCTGGAACGCTACCGGGAGATCGTCCTCGAGACCGCCGCGTTCATGGCCGACTTCGCCGAGGAGGACGGCGGCACCTACCATCTCGGCCCTCCGGTCGTGCCCGCCCAGGAGACCTACTACCCGGACCGGGCCCGCACGGCCGACCCGACGTTCGAGCTGGCCTACTGGGCGTGGGCGCTCGGGGTCGCGCAGGACTGGCGGGAACGGCTGGGCATGGGCAGGTGCGCCGCCTGGGACGCCGTCATCGACGGCCTGGCCAGGCCGCCGGTCCGTGACGGGGTCTACGCGGCGGTGGCGGTCGAGCCGTACACGGTCACCGACGACCACCCCTCGATGCTGATGGCGCTCGGGTTCGTGCCGGAGACCCCGATGATCGATCGGGACACGATGGCCGCGACCTACGACGACGTGCTGGCCCGCTGGGACTTCTCCAGCACCTGGGGATGGGACTACCCGGTGCTCGCCATGTGCGCCACCAAGCTGGGCCGGCCCGAGGCGGCGGTCGACGCGCTGCTCATGGACACACCCAAGAACCGCACACTGGCCGGCGGGCACGTGCCGCAGTTCCGCGGCGGGCTGAGCGTCTACCTGCCCGCCAACGGCGGCCTGCTCGCGGCGGTGGCGATGATGGCGAAGGAGGGCGGCTTCCCGCGCGACGGCACCTGGAGGGTCAGGCAGGAGGGGTTCGGCGCCTTCCCGACCGGCACGGTGAGCTGTGCACCCGCACAGTAGGCTCCCCGCCATGGCCTACCCGTCGTTGGCGCGGCTCGCCACCGAGCTGCTGCGGGACGTGCCCGAGCTGACCGAGAAGATCTTCGCGGCGATCGTGGCCGAGGACGAGACCTACGCCGCTCTCGACCGGGACCTGCTGGCCGAGGTCAAGGAGCACAACCGGCGCAACCTGCTGGCCCAGCTCACCGACCTGGCCGAGCAGCGCGCGCCGTGCACGGGGGCGTCGAGGGAGACGGCGCGGCTGCGGGCGGCGCAGGGCTTCCCGCTCGGCGCGCTGCTCCACGCCTACCGGATCGGGTTCAGGGTGCTGTGGGAGAGCCTGGTGGAGCGGGCCACCGCCCACCCGGGCTATCCCGTCGACACGCTGGCCACCTCCATGACCGCGATCTGGACTCTCGTCGACGCCTACTCGGTGGCGGTGACCGAGAGCTACAGAGAGACCATGGTCGAGCTGACCAGGCACGACGAGCGGCAACGGCTGGTGCTGCTGGACGTGCTCATCGAGGGCAGGGTGAACGACTGGACGGCGCTCGACGGCAGCGCGCAGGCGCTCGGCCTGCCCGCGAAGGGGCCCTACGTGTGCGTGGTGGCCGACCCTGGCACGGCGATGCCGGGAGGGTGTGCGTGGCGGCTGCGCGCCGACGACCAGGTGGGCGTGATGCCGGCCCGCTCGGTGGCGGGGATGCGGGGCAGGGTGGGGGTCAGCCCGCCGTACGAGCGGCTGACCGAGACGGCGGCGGCGCTGCGTCTGGCCACGCTGGCGCGCGCCAGCCTGCCCGAGGGGGTCACGGGCGTGGCGACGGTGGACGCGCGGCCGGTCGGCGCGCTGCTGGCCGCCAGTCCCGACCTGGCCGAACGGCTGGCGGGCGCGATCCTGGGCCCGCTGCTGGGCCGGCGCGACACCACGCGGCTGCTGGAGGCGCTCGAGGCGTGGCTGTGGACCGGCGACTCGACCGCCGACCTGGCCAGACGCCTGTACTGCCACCGCAACACCGTCCGCAACCGGCTGGACCGGGTCGAGCAGCTCACCGGAAGGTCGCTGGAGCGTCCCGAGGACGTGACGGCGCTGTACACGGGGGTGCTCGCGCTGCGGCTGACGAATTGTGCGGCGGCACAAGAGGGTGACGGGAAGCGGCGGCCGGCGCCTAGTGACTCGGGGACACCGCTTCACCAGGATCTGGACATACCCGTCCACCTACCGAGGCACGCGCATGATCGTTGACACCACGTACGGCAAGCTGCGGGGACGGATGGAGGACGGCGTCGCGGTCTTCCGCGGCGTGCCGTACGCCGCGCCGCCCTTCGGCGACCTGCGCTTCCGCGCGCCCGAGCCGCCCGCCTCGTGGGAGGGGGTGCGCGACGCGCTGGAGTACGGCCCGACCGCCCCCAAACGCCCCTACGCGCCGCCGCTCGACACGATCCTCCCCGAGATCCACATCGACGGCGACGACTGCCTCAACCTCAACGTCTGGACCCCCGGCCTGTCGGGCCGCAGGCCCGTCATGGTGTGGGTGCACGGCGGGTCCAACCGCAACGGGTCCAACTCCGTGCCCGTCTACGACGGCGGCGCGTTCGCCCGCAGCGGCGTCGTGCTGGTGTCGATCAACTACCGGCTGGGCGTGGAGGGGTTCGGCAGCTTCCCCGACGCGCCGGAGAACCGCGGCCTGCTCGACCAGGTGGCGGCGCTGGAGTGGGTGCGCGACAACATCGAGGCGTTCGGCGGCGACCCCGGCAACGTGACGCTGTTCGGCGAGTCGGCGGGAGGCATCGACATCGCCGCGCTGCTGACCGTGCCGTCCGTCGCGGGGCTGTTCAGCCGGGCGATCGTGCAGAGCGGCCCGCCCGCGGTGGGCCCGCCCGCGGCCGCCAGGAAGACCACCGCGATGATCGCCAAGCTGCTCGGCGTGCCGCCCACGGCCGCGGCCTTCGCCGCGGTCGACCGCGAACGACTGCTCGACGCGCAGGTGGCGGTCTCCCGCAAGGGCTCGCTGACGGGCGGGCCGGGCTTCGGCCCGGTGCTCGACGGGGAACTGCTGACCGGGCGCGACCTCGATCCCGACAAGCCCGTGATCTTCGGGCACACCAGCGAGGAGTACCGGCTCTGGTTCGTGCCGACGGGCCTGGCGGCACGGCTCAAGCCGGTCATGGTGCGCCTGGCGCTGCTGAAGCTGCGGGTGCCCGGCCGGGTGTTCAGGGGGTACCGGGCGCTGCACCCCCGGCTGTCGCCCGGCGAGGCGTTCGGCCTGCTGATCACCGACCACCTGCTGCGCGTCCCGCTCAGGAAGCTGGCCGACGCCCGGCCCGCCGGGCGCACCTGGCTCTACGAGTTCGCCTGGCGGTCGCCGTCGCACGAGCTCGGGGCCGCGCACGCGATGGAGATCCCCTTCGTGTTCGCCACGACGGCGACGGCGGAGGCACAACTGATGACCGGGCCCGACACGCCGGCCGCGCTGACGCGCGCCATGCACGAGGCATGGGTGCGCTTCGCCGAGACGGGTGACCCCGGATGGCCCGCCTGGTCCGCCGCGACCAGGCCGACGCAGGTTTTCGACGAGAACAGCCGCGTGGTCGCCGACCACGCGGCCGAGGTGCACGAGCTGTGGAGCAGATGATGCGTTATCGCGACCCCGCCCTGTCCGTCGAGGATCGGGTGTCCGACCTCCTGCCCAGGATGACCCTGGAGGAGAAGGCCGGGCTGATGTTCCACACGCTCGCGGTCATCGGCGACTATCCCGACGGCGCCGACTTCCCCTCGCTGGAGGAGATGGTCGGCGAGCGGCACATGTCCCACTTCAACCTGTACGGCACGCACGCCGCGGGCACCATCGCCAGGTGGCAGAACGAGCTGCAGCAGCGGGCCAGGGAGACCAGGCTGGGCATCCCCGTGACGCTGTCGACCGACCCCAGGCACGCCTTCATCCAGAGCGTGGCCGCCTCGATGAGCGCCGGCGCGTTCTCGCAGTGGCCCGAGCCGCTCGGCCTGGCCGCGATCGGCGACCCCGCCCTGGTGCGCCGGTACGCCGACATCGTGCGCAGGGAGTACTGCGCGGTGGGCATCAGGGTCGCCCTGCACCCGCAGATCGACCTGGCCACCGAGCCGCGCTGGTCGCGGATCTCCGGCACGTTCGGCGAGGACGCCGCGCTCACCTCCAGGCTGGTCACCGCCTACCTGGAGGGCCTGCGCGGCGGGCCCGAGGTCGGTCCGCGCAGCGTGGCGGCCATGGTCAAGCACTTCCCCGGCGGCGGCCCGCAGAAGGACGGCCTCGACCCGCACTACGCCAACGGCCGCGAGCAGGTCTATCCGGGTGGCAGGTTCGAGCATCACCTGGAGCCGTTCCGCGCCGCGCTGGCGGCGGGCGCCACGCAGATCATGCCCTACTACGGCATGCCGGTCGGCACGCCGTACGAGGAGGTGGGGTTCGGCTTCAACCGCGGGGTCGTCACCGGGCTGCTCAGGGAGGAGCTCGGGTTCGACGGGATCGTCTGCACCGACTGGACGCTGGTCACCGACCGGGTGGTCTTCGGCGAGCCGATCCCCGCGCGGGCGTGGGGTGTGGAGCACCTGAGCCCGCCGGAACGCGTCCTGAAGATCATCGAGGCGGGTGCCGACCAGCTCGGCGGCGAGCACTGCACCGAGCTGGTGATCGAGCTGGTCAGGAGCGGCAGGGTCGCCGAGGACCGGATCGACGCCTCGGTGCGCAGGCTGCTGCGCGAGAAGTTCGTCCTCGGCCTGTTCGACCATCCCTTCGTGGATCCCGACGCGGCCGAGGAGATCGTCGGCAACGCCGTCTACCGGGCGGAGGGCGCCGCCGCCCAACGCGCCGCCGCGACGCTGCTCAAGGGGCCGCTGCCGGCACTTGGGGCCGGCGCGGCACCGAAGGTGTACGCCGAGGGGTTCACCACCGGCCTCGCGGCCTGGGGCGTGGAGACGGCCGAGCACCCGGGCGCCGCCGACCTGGCGGTGCTGCGGATCGACGCGCCCTACGAGAAGCGCTCCACCTGGTACGAGTCGATGTTCCGCGGCGGCCGGCTGGACTTCCCCGCCGAGCGGCTGGCCGAGATCCTGGCCCTGCTCGACGCGGTCCCGACCGTGGTCGTGATCAACCTGGACCGGCCCGCGGTCATCCCGGAGATCGCCGAGCGGGCCGCCGCGCTGGTGGCCGTCTACGGCGCGAGCGACGAGGCGGTGCTCGACGTCGTCTTCGGACGTGCCACGCCGAAGGGGCGCCTGCCCTTCCAGCTGCCCCGCTCGATGGCGGAGGTGGAGGCGGGCCGTCCTGACGTGCCGCAGGAGAGCGCCGACCCGCTGTTCCCGTTCGGCGCGGGGCTGTGCTGATGGCGCAGGGGAGGGACCGACGGCCGTCCCTCCCCTGCCGCCGGTCTAGCCGGACACGGGGGCGATCAGCGTGCCCGCGAACGCCCGTCTGAGCAGCCCCGCCCGCATCTCGTGCACCAGCGTGAACGTCACGGTGCCGGGCGCGATCCAGCCGCCGTGCGGATGGGCGAGCACCCGTACGGCCGCCGCCGCCACGCCCGCCTCGTGCAGCCTGGCCAGGTAGCGCTCGCCGTGCGCCCGCAGGGGGTCGTGCTCGGAGATCACCAGGGCGGCGGGCGGGAGCCCGGACAGGTCGGGCGCGTGCAGCGGCGAGACGTAGGGGTCGCGCGGATCGCCGTCGGCCCCCAGGTAGTAGGCGGCGTACCGGAGCACCTCGGCGCTCGTCAGGCCGCCGAGCCCGCCGTCCGCGTCGTTGCCCTCGGGCGTGAGGTCGAGCGCGGGCGCGTCGAGCTGCTGGAAGATCGGCAACGGCAGCCCCCTGTCCCTGAGCAGGAGGCAGAGCGCGGCCGTCAGGTTGGCGCCCGCCGAGGCGCCGCCGAGCGCGACCCTGCGCGGGTCGATCCCGAGCTCGCCCGCGTGGTCGAGCAGCCACAGGTAGGCGGCCAGGCAGTCCTCCAGCGGCAGGGGGTAGGGGTGCTCGGGCGCCAGCCGGTAGTCCACCGACGCCACCGCGCACGGCACCAGGCTCGCCAGGGGGCCGCACTCGACCTCGCCGGCGTCGAGGTCGCCCTTGTACCAGCCGCCGCCGTGCAGGAACACCAGCAGCGGAGCCGGCTCGGCGAGACCCTTCGGCCTGGTCAGCCGCACCGTGATCGCCCCGCCCTCGACCGGCACCCGGTGTTCCTCCACCAGGAGCGACGGGTCATGAGGTGGCGCGATGAGCAGCATCGTCGCGTTGGACCTGCGGCGCTCCTCGTCGAGGTCGCCGGGCGTGGCGGGCGGCAGCTCGGCCGCGTGCGCGGCGAGCCTGCCGTAGAGGTGGACAAGCGGGGGATCGAGGTGCATGAACGCTCCCGTCGTTCTCACTGGCCGAGGGCGGATCCCACGGCCGCCAGGTCGCGCTCCAGCGACCTGGCGTAGGACTCGATGGCGTCGACGAGGTCGACCTCGTCGGGGTCGAGCAGCCACTGGGTGGCCAGACCGTCGAGGGTGGCCAGGATCTCCGCCGCCTTGCGGGCGGGCACGACGTCGGCCCTGATCTCGCCGCGCTCCTGGCCGACCGCCAGCGCGTCGGCGAGAAGCGCGCGCATTTCCCGGTAGCGGTCGCGGAAGAACGCGTGCGCGGGATCACCCTCGTCCAGGTTCTCGGCGAGCAGCACGGCGAAGAGTTTGGTCAGGCCGCGTTCGGCGCTGTTCCGGTGGGCGTAGGCGGGCATCTCGCGGACGGTGGCGAGGCCGCCGAGCGCGGTCACCTCGCGCGCGTAGTCCATGCTGCGCGAGTCGCGCCACTCGATGACCGCTCTGAGCAGGCCCTCCTTGTTGCGGAAGTGGTAGAGGAGGCCGGGTTCGGTGATGCCGACGCGGGCCGCGATCTCAGTCATGCCGGTGCCTCTGAAGCCTCTTCTCGCGAACATCTCCGCGGCGATTCCGGCGATTTCCTCGCGTCGCCCCGATGCCCTTCTCTGTGCCATGTCCGGCATTCTAGATTATTACTTACTTAGTTGTAAGTAAGGAGCTTGGATGAGGATTTCCCGGGTGCGTGTCGAGCAGTTGAGCGAGCCGTTCCTCGGCATCGGCGTCGCCGACCCCCGGCTGTCGTGGACGACCGAGGCCGACGGGCCGTGGCGGCAGACCGCCTACGAGGTCGAGGCGCGTGGCCGGCGGGTGGTGGTCGAGTCGGACGCGTCGGTGCTGGTGCCCTGGCCGTTCGAGCCGCTGGCGTCGAGGGAACGGGTGACCGTACGGGTACGGGTGCGCGGCGCGGGCGGCTGGTCGGCGTGGAGCGCTCCGGTGCCCGTGGAGGCGGGCCTGCTGTCCGCCCACGACTGGTCGGCCCGCTTCGTCAGCCCGGGAGAGGGCCGCGACCTGCTGCGCGCCGAGTTCGACGCGCGGCCCGGCCTCACCCGCGCCCGCCTCTACGTCACCGCGCTCGGCGTCTACGAGGTGGAGCTCAACGGGCAGCGGGTCGGCGCCGACGTGCTCGCGCCCGGCTGGACCAGCTACGGTCACCGGCTGCGCTACCAGACCTTCGACGTCACCGGCCTGGTCAGACCGGGCCGCAACGCGATCGGCGCGATGCTCGGCGAGGGCTGGTACAGCGGCCGCATCGGCTTCGCCGACGCCGGCGTCCCCTACGGCGACGGCGTGGCGCTGCTGGCCCAGCTCGAGCTCGTCCACTCCGGCGACGAGGTCGAGCGCGTGGTGACCGGCACCCACTGGCTGGCCGCGAGCGGGCCGATCGTCTCCAGCGGCATCTACGACGGCGAGTCCTACGACGCGGGACGGGAGCGCCGCGGCTGGTCGCGGCCCGGCCACGACACCGAGGACTGGACGCCCGCCCTGGCCGTCGAGCGTGACCTCGCCACGCTGACCGCGCCCACGGGGCCGGCCGTCCGCCGCGTCGAGACGCTGAGCGGCCGGAGCGACGGCGCCGTCGTGGACTTCGGCCAGAACCTCGTCGGCCGCCTCAGGATCACGGCCGAAGGGCGCGCGGGCGAGCAGGTCGTCCTCAGGCACGCCGAGGTGCTGGAGGACGGCGAGCTGTGCACCCGCCCGCTGCGCACCGCCGCCGCCGTCGACACCTACACCCTGCGCGGCGGCGGGGAGGAGACGTGGGAGCCGCGCTTCACCTTCCACGGCTTCCGCTACGCCGCGATCGAGGGCCCGGTCACCGGGGCGCACGCGGTCGTCTGCCACACCGACATGGCGCGCACCGGCTGGTTCGAGTGCTCCGACCCGCTGCTCAACCGCCTGCACGAGAACGTCGTGTGGAGCATGCGCGGCAACTTCCTCGACCTGCCCACCGACTGCCCGCAGCGCGACGAGCGGCTCGGCTGGACCGGCGACCTGCAGGTCTTCGCCCCCACCGCGGCCTTCCTCTACGACTGCGCGGGACCGCTCACCTCCTGGCTCGCCGACCTGGCCGCCGAGCAGGGCGAGGACGGCTCGCTGCCGGTCGTCGTGCCCAACCCGTTCGGCCCCGAGGCGGTCTTCGCGGCCGCCGGATGGTGCGACGCCGCGGTCATCGTGCCCTGGACGCTGTACGAGAGGTACGGCGACGCGGGCATCCTCCAGGACCAGTTCGACAGCATGCGCCGCTGGGTCGACCACGTGGCGGCGCTCGGCGAGGAGTACCTCACCGGCCGCCAGTTCGGCGACTGGCTGGACCCGTCGGCGCCACCCGACCGGCCCGGCGAGGGCAGGACGCCGAAGCGGCTGGTGGCCGCCGCCTACCACGTCCGCTCGGCGGACCTGGTCGCCATGGCCGCCGACGTGCTCGACCGCCAGGCCGAGCACGACCGCTACACCGCGCTCGCCGCCGCGGCGCGCGCCGCCTTCGCCGAGGAGTTCGTCACCGCCGACGGGCAGGTCCTCGGCGACTCGGCCACCGGTTACGCGCTGGCCATCCGCTTCGGCCTGCTGCCCACCGGGGCGCAGCGCGTCCGGGCGGGCGCCCGGCTGGCCGCCCTCGTCGAGCGGGACGGCCACCGGATCCCCACCGGGTTCCTCGGCACGCCGCTGGTGTGCGACGCGCTCGCCGACACGGGCCACCTGGAGACCGCCTACCGGCTGCTGACCCAGCGCGCGTGCCCGTCGTGGCTGTATCCGGTGACCATGGGGGCCACCAGCGTCTGGGAGCGCTGGGACAGCATGCTGCCCGACGGGTCGGTCAACCCGGGGGAGATGACCTCCTTCAACCACTACGCGCTCGGCGCGGTCGCCGACTGGATGCACAGGACCGTCGCGGGGCTGGCGCCCGCCGCGCCCGGCTACCGCAGGCTGCTGGTGGCGCCGCGGCCGGGTGGCGGGCTGACGTGGGCGAAGGCGGAGCTGCGCACGCCGTACGGCATGGCGGAGACGCGCTGGTCGCTGGACGGCGGGCGGCTGGCCGTGGCGGCCGTGGTGCCGCCGAACACGACGGCGGTGGTCAGCCTGCCCGGCCGGGCGCCCTTCGAGGTCGGCTCGGGACACCACCACTGGTGACCGGAGCCCCGCCGGTCAGCAGGCGCGCCTGTCCTCGATGTGGGCGATCGCGAGCTCGTGGCCGTCCTGGCCACGCTTGCCCCGTCCGAACAGGCCGACGGTGAGGTCGTCGCGGGCTTCGAGCTCGTCCTCCGCGACGTAGGTGAGGATGTCGGGGTGGTGGCCCGTCACGGCCCAGCCGGGGGCGTCGTCCAGGTCGACGGTGATGAAGTCGCCCGCCGGCGTCCCCGGCCGCACGGGACCGTACTCGCGCAGCAGTTCCGTGGCCTGTTCGGCGAGGTCGTCGGCCGGTTCCGTCAGGATCACGCAGGTGCCGTTGGCGAACAGCACCCACGACGTGGCGGGGTGCAGCAGCCGCCGCCAGATCGCGATCACGCTCTCGTGGGTCATGGCGGCCACGGTAGTGATCGGCTACGACAGATCCGATCTACGCGATCCCGGTGCTGAGCTGCTGCTCCTCGGCCGCGACCCGGGCGTCGTAGGCCGAGCGCGCGGCCGCGACGTGCTGCTGGTGCTCCTCCGTCCAGACGACCAGCGTCTTGATCGCCTCGTGCAGCGTGGCGCCGAGCGGTGTGAGCGTGTAGTCGACGCGCGGCGGCACCACGGGGTGGACGGTCCGCCGGACCAGGCCGTCGCGCTCCAGCTGCCGCAGCGTCACCGTCAGCATGCGCTGGCTCACGCCGTCGATCTGGCGGCGCAGCTCGGTGAAGCGCATGGTGCGGCGCTCCAGGAGCGCGATCACCAGCAGCGACCACTTGTCGGCGATCCGGTCGAGGATCTGGCGGACCTCGCAGTCGGCCCGCGTGTCCCACTGGATCACCTCGTCATCCATGGTTTCGCAGGAGTAACTCGGTGCCTTTGAAGTGCCGTCTTCCACAGTTCCTCATGGTGACGCAGGATGCTCTCGGTTACAAGAAAGAACCGACATACCTTTCGATACCGAGGGATCACTGTGTCTGCCACCGTCTCATCACCGCCGCTCGACCGGATGACACCGCGTGCCTGGGGAATGCTCCTCGTCCTGTGCGGCGCGATCTTCCTCGAGGGCATCAACGTCGCCATGCTCAACGTGGCCCTCCCCGCGATCAGGACCGATCTCGGCCTGTCCACCGGCGAGCTGCAGTGGGTGATGAGCGCCTACGTGCTCGGCTACGGCGGTTTCATGCTGCTCGGCGGGCGGGCCGCCGACCTGTTCGGCCGGCGCGCGATGTTCCTGTCGTGGCTCGCGGTCTTCCTCGTGGTCTCCGCGCTCGGCGGGATGGCGAGCGAGGGCTGGATGCTGATCGCGGCGAGGTTCGTGGCGGGAGTCGCCGCCGCGGTCATGACACCCGCCGGCCTGTCGATCATCACGACCAGCTTCGAGGAGGGCAGGCAGCGCAACCAGGCGCTGCTGGTCTACTCGGGCACCGCGGCCGGCGGTTTCTCGCTCGGCCTGGTGCTCGGCGGCCTGCTCGCCGAGGCCGAGTGGCGCTGGGTGCTGTTCGCGCCCGCCGTACTCGCCCTGATCATCCTGGTGGCGGCGGTGCCGCTGATCCCGAAGGCCGACCAGCGGCGGCAGAAGGGGCAGCGCGTCGACCTGGCGGGCGCGGTCATGGTCACCGGCGCCATCATGCTGCTGGTCGTCGGCATCGAGCGCGCCACCCACGTGGGCCCCGGCGTCACGGCGGCCACGATAGCCGCCGGGCTGGCGCTGTTCGCGCTCTTCGTCGTGGTCGAGCGCCGCTCGCCCGCTCCTCTGGTACGGCTCGGCATCTTCCGTTCCGGACCGCTGGTGCGCGCCAACCTCGCGGGACTGCTGTTCTCGGCCTCGTTCTTCGGCTTCCAGTTCGTCGTCGTGCTCTACCTCCAGGAGCTGCGCGGCTGGACGTCGCTCGAGACGAGCCTGGCCATGCTGGCGATCGGCGCCGACGCCATCCTCGCGCCGACGTTGACGCCCAGGCTGGTCGACCGCTTCGGCAACGCCAAGGTCATCCTGTACGGCCTGCTCCTCGCGGTGCTGTCGTACGCGCTGTTCCTGCCGGTCGGCATGGACTGGACCTACGCCGCCATGTTCCCCACGATGATCATCCTCGGTGTGGCGTTCGCGCTCGCCTACGGCCCGCTGACGATCGTCGCCACCGACGGCGTCGACGAGAACGAGCAGGGCCTGGCGGGCGGACTGCTCTACACCTCCTTCCAGTTCGGCGCCGCGCTCGGCCTGGCCGCCACCACCGCCGTCATCGTCACCTCGCAGAACCTCGCGGACTCCTACCGGTCCGCCCTCGTCGTGCCGCTCGTCGCGGCCGGCCTGGCCGCCGCGGTCAGCGCCTTCGGACTCAGGAAGGGAAGCGCCCGATGACCATCGCCTTCAGCGACATCGAGCAGGAGTTCAACGCCTACGTCGGCTCGATCGTGTACTCCACCATGGTCACGGTCGACGCCGCCAACCGGCCGCGCACCCGCGTGCTCATCCCCGTCTGGGAGAACGTCGACGGCCAGCCCGTCGGCTGGCTGGCCACCTACCGGACCCCCGTGAAGGCCGCCCACCTGGCCGGCAATCCCCACACGAGCTTCTCCTACTGGTCGCGCGGCAACAACTCGGTCGCCGTCGACGCCGTCGCGGCCTGGGTCGACGACGGCGAGACCAGACGTCATGTCTGGGAGCTGTATCGCCGGACCAGCCCGCGGGGAGCGGGCTACGACCTCGGGAACTTCTGGACCTCGCCGGCCGACCCGAAGCTGCACGTCCTGCGGCTGGAGCCGTACCGGATCCAGGTCATCCGCGGCATGGACCTGCGCGGCAGGATCTGGCGGAAGGCACCCGCGCTCACCTGAGCCGCGCCGGGGCGAACCTGCCTCCGGAAGCGACGCGCTAGTCGTCCAGGCCGCGGGCGCTCAGGGCCTCGCCCAAGGCGTCCGCGTGGCGGAGGGCACTGACCACCAGCGGCACCGCGAACGCCCGCACGCTCCACGAGACGCCGCGCGCCCGCTGCGCGTCCCGCACCCTGGTCGCGAGCGCCGAGATGACCGGCACGCTGCGGACGGTCAGCGACAGCAGCAGCGACACGCGGAACGGGTCGATCCCGAACGCGCGCAGCGGCGCGAAGCAGCGCTCGAAGCAGGCGGTCATGTCGGCGAACCTGGTGGTGAGCGTGACCAGTCCGGCCAGCGCCACCGCGAGCACGATCCGCAGCGTGGACGAGACCGCGCCGTAGAGGTCCACCAGCGCGAACTGCATGACGAAGAGCACCACGGCGAACCAGCGCAGTGGTCTGACCTGCGCCCACGCCGCGGCCGGCCCCACACCCGAGACCGCGTAGAGCAGCACGACCAGCACCGTGAAGCCGCCGAGCCACAGCGGCGAGCCGAGCAGCAGCAGCGTCGTGCACAGCAGCGCGAGACCCAGCAGCTTCGCCCCCGCGGGCAGCCGGTGCAGGAACGAGTCGCCGGGCAGGTAGATCCCGGTCATGACATGAGGTCCCGGTAGTGGTCGATCGCCGCCTTCGGCGTGGAGTCGGCCACCACCCGGCCCTGGTCGAGCACGAGGACGCGGTCGAAGGAGTCGAGCAGGCCGAGATCGTGGGTGACGACGACCACCTGCTGGGGAAGCCGGCCCATCAGGTCGGCGACCTGGCGGGAGTGACGCAGGTCCAGCAGCGTGGTCGGCTCGTCCATGATCAGGATCTGCGGGTCGAGCACCAGCACCGAGCACAGGGCCAGCAGCTGCTTCTGCCCGCCCGACAGCTGGTGGGCGGGATGGTCGGCGTGGTCGGCCAGGCCGTACCTGGACAGGACGGCGCGCACCCGCTCGGCCACCTCGTCGCGGGACAGGCCCTTGCGCCGCAGCGAGAACGCGACGTCCTCGGCGACGGTCGGCATCACGATCTGCGCGTCGGGGTCGGTGAACAGGAACCCCACGTCCCGCCTGATGCGGGCGGCGTGGCGGCGCGTGTCGAGGCCGAGGACGGTGACGTCACCGGAGGTGGGCAGGGCCAGCCCGTTGATCAGGCGGGCGAGCGTGCTCTTGCCGGAACCGTTCGCGCCCACGACGCCGATCCTGCGCTCCGGCAGGGACAGCGTCAGGTCGGACAGCACCTCACGCTCGCCGAGCGTGACGTTGACGCCGCTGAACTCGATCATTCACACCACCTCGAACAGGGCCGCCACGCCCATGCCGCCGCCGACCGCGGCGGTCGCCAGCCCCAGCGTCCCCGAGGGCGCGCCGGAACGCACGAGCCTGCTGAACAGCCTGGTCACCACCACCGCGCCGGTCGCGCCCCACGGATGTCCGAGGGCGAGCGCGCCGCCGTCGGCGCAGACGCGATCCAGGTCGGCCTCCAGCGCGTCCGTCACCGCGAGCACCTGCGCGGCGAACGCCTCCACGATCTCCACCGCCGCGACGTCCGCCATGCGCACGCCGGTACGGCCCAGCACCCGCCGGACGGCCGGCACGGGACCCCAGCCGGGCAGCGCGGGATCGCATCCGGTGACCGCGCCGGCCACCAGCCGCAGACCCGGCAGCCCCGCGCGCAGCCGCTCGGGCACGACGGCGACCGCCGCCGCGCCGTCGCTGATCGGCGAGGAGTTGCCCGCGCTGACCGTGCCGCCGGGCACGAAGGCGGCGGGCAGCCGCGCCAGGGTCTCCCTGCGCAGCACGCGGGGCCGCTGGTCGGCGCGCCTGCCGTCGATCTCCACCAGCTCGTCGTCGAAGCGGGCGGCGACCGCTCTGGCGTGGCTGCGGAAGGCGTAGTCGTCCTGGCGCTCCCGGGAGATGCCGTGCGCGGCGGCCAGGGCCTCCGCGGCGGGTCCCATGTCGGGATCGGGATGGCCTGGGGGCGCGAAGGGCGCCCTCCGGTACGGCTCGGCGGCCCCGCGCATGGTCCGCAGCGGCGCCGTCGACGCGCTCTCCACGCCGCCGGCGATGACCAGGCCGGCGTCTCCCGCGCGGACCGCCTGGCCCGCCAGCAGGATCGCGGCCAGGCCGCTGCCGCACTGGCGGTCCACGGTGAGGCCGGGCACGTCGTGTCCCAGGCCGGCGGCGAGCGCCGAGACGCGGGCCAGGTTGCCGCCGGGGCCCATGCAGTTGCCGAGCACGACGTCGTCGACCGCCAGGTGCGGGACCTCGCCGGCGACCGCCGCGATCACGGGCGCGGCCAGCCGGTCGGCCGGCAGCGACTTGTAGGCGTGGCCCGCCGTCCCGATGGGGGTACGGCGCGCGGCCACGACGACAGGCTGCTCGCTCATGTCAGACGAGCCGCCTCAGCTCGGGATCGCCACCGGCCAGCCGGGCGGCGACCACGCCTCGGGCCGGCTTGCCCGTGGGGGTGCGCGGCAGGTCGCCCATGGCGTACCAGCGCCTCGGCCGCTGGGCGGCGTCGAGGCCGCCGCGCGCGATCGCGTCGAGCGCCGCCCGCGAGGGCGGCGAGCCCTCCAGCACCGCGGTCACGACCGAGCCGAGCCGGGGGTGCGGCGAGCCGACGACGACCAGGTCGGTGACGCCCGGCACGCCGCGCAGCACGGCCTCGACGTCCTCCGGCACCACGGTCGCGCCGCCGGTCTGGATCGCGCCGTCGCCGCGCCCGCGCAGCCGCAGCGGCTCTCCCCGCCGGTACGGCTCGGCGAGGTCGCCGACGCTCATCCAGCCCTCCCCGTCGGTCTTCAGCGGTCCTCGCGCCCCGGCGAGGTAGCCCTGCGACAGCCACGGCGAGCGCGCCCACACCTCGCCGGCGCGCACCTGGATCTCGACCTCGGGGAAGGGGCGCAGGCCCGTTCCGTCGACGTCGACGGCGATGAACGACGTCTCGGTCGAGCCGTAGTACGACACGACCCCCACCCCGGCCTGGGCGGCGACCTCCCACGCCTGCGGGGACAGCGCGGCGCCGCCGACCACCGCGGTGCGCAGCGGGCCGCCGACCTCCTCCAGCACGTCGATGACGGCCGGCAGGCGGTGCGGCACCACGTGGACGACGGTGGCCTTCCTGAGCTGGACGGTCAGCGAGCCGGGCGACCAGCGTCCGGGGACGATCACCGTCGCGCCGGTCGCCAGGGCGTGGACGGCCGCGAAGCCGTACAGGGAGGAGACCAGCGGTCCCGGCACGAGCACGACGTCGTCGGGGCCGATGCCGGCCAGCGCGCCGAGGTGCGGGAACGAGCCGGCCCAGGACGCGCGGGTGCGGATCACGGCGCGCGGCCTGCCGGTGCTGCCGGAGGTCAGGCACGCCCACGCCAGGTCGCCGGCGGCGGGAGCGGCCGGGACCCGCGCGCTCGCGGCGACCGGGAGGGGCGCGTCGACGTGCAGGTCGACGGGGACCGTATCGGCCACCCGCGCGCGCTGCTCCTCGTCGCACAGCAGCGGCGTGGCGCCCGCCAGGTCGGCGGCCAGCACGGCGACGAGCTGGTCGACCGGGTCGGACAGGGTGATCGCCACCAGTCCCTTGCCGTCAAGGGGCCTGGAGATCACCTCCTGCCACAGCTGGGCGTAGGTCAGGGAGCCTCGGGGACCGTACAGCGCCGGCTGGTGAGGACGCTCGACGGCGTGGCGCTGGACCTGTGCGGCGACGGGCATGCGCTGATCAACCGGCCTTGACCCGCTCGCGGTGGACGGCGGGGACGGCGTCGGGGTAGGCCCGCTGCGTGCCTCGCGCCACGAGCGTCGCGAGCACCGCCTTGGCCACGTCGCCGGGGATGAAGGCCAGGCTTCCCAGGGCCGCGGCGCCGAGCGGCAGCCCCGTGATGGCCGCCTGGACGGGGACGCCGAACAGGTAGATCACGCCGACGCCGCCCGCGAGGCAGGCGACGAGCAGGCGGAAGGTGCCGGGGTTCTTGCCGCCGCGCTCGACGATCCAGCCGGTGAGGGCCGCACCGGGGATCCAGCCGAGCAGGAAGCCCACCGAGGGCCCGGTGAACACGCCGAGACCGCCGCGCCCGCCCGCGAGCAGCGGCAGGCCCGCGGCCACCAGCACGACCAGGACGGTCACCGCGAGCGCGCCGCGCCACGAGCCGAGGATCGCGCCGGCCAGCATCACGCCGAACGTCTGCAGGGTGATGGGGACGGCGTTGCCGAAGAGGTTGAGCGCCCCCGGCAGGCCGAGGACGGCGATCAGCGCGGCGAACACGCTGATCCTGGCGATGTCCCCGGTAGGGAACCTGCGACGGCTGGGGGAATCATTCATCATGCGTCTGATCACACACCAGGATGTCCGGGATCGAGCATGGAGACTTCCCACAACATTCCGGCTGGTCGTCTGAGCGGCTGGGACGTGACAACGGTACCCGGCCCTCTGACATGCGTGGATCCGCCCGAGGCGGGTAGCGCTCCGGGTGGAGGTGCCGAAATGTCTGACACGAACGGGGTCGTCGAGTACCTCAGGACACGCTTCGGCAAGGAGGCGGACTCCCAGGCGCACCGGGCCGCGCGGAGCATCCGGCAGTGGTCCGACGAACTGGCGTCCGCGTCCGACACCGGCGAGCCGGGCTCGCCCGTGGACGCGGCGATGCAGGAGATCGCGGGCGTGGGGCTGCGCGCGGCCGACTACCTGGACCAGCGGGGATTCGCCGGGATCGTCGAGGACGTCAAGGACCTGGCCAGGAGGCGGCCCCTGCTCTTCGCCGCCGGAGCCGTGGCCCTCGGCATCGTCATCGGACGCGTGCTCGCCTCGGCCCGCGACGTCTCCACAGGCGACGCCTCCTCCTCCGAGGTCTCGCGGGAGGCGTCCTCGCGCGATGCCTCCTCTCGTGAGGCGTCCCTGCGGGAAGGCCGCACCCCTCCTCTTCCCCCGGCGTGAGGACGTGATCGACGCTGAGACGGCTACGCCCCCCTGATCAGGTCAGCGGTCGAACCAGCCTTTGACGTCGCTCAGGCTGAGGAGCGCGATCACGGCGACGGCGCCGATCAGGTGGACGTTGAGCAGGTCGGTGGGCCGCAGCAGGCCGTAGACCAGAAGGGGGACGGTCTGCACGACGGCCGTCAGCGCCTCGACGACCAGCGCGGTGACCCACACCCACCGGCGCCGGGACCGCCACCTGACCATGATCAGGAGCAGTGCGACGGGGATGACGATCGCCGGCAGGAAGACGGTCAGATCGAAGGGGGACCGGCCGAGAAGCCCCGCCACGACCATCAGGCCGAGGCAGCCGAAGGCGGTTTGGACGATCAGGATCACCCGTGCCACGGTCACGAGGGCGGGCGTCCCGGAGGCTAACTGGTCGCTCATCTCGCTAGCCAACCACGGAACGGGTGCTGCGCAGGAGGAGGACGCCGGTGAGGGCGACGAGCGCGGCGGTGCCGCCGTGCATGAAGTACGCCAGGGCGGGCACGCCGTGCTGGCTGAGGACCACGACGGCGTCGCCGAGCGGGATGGCGGCGATCGCGAGCATCGTCCAGCCCAGGGCGCGGCGCTGGCCGACGATCAGCAGGGTGAAGATGACGAGCCATTAGTTATTGCTTACTAAGTTTCGTGGGCACGAAAAACGCCGTCAGGGAGCGGCGAAGTTCGACCAGACGCGGTGGTCGGGAGGGAAGCCGAGCGACACGAGCGTGTTGATCAGCATGCCGTACGACATGAAGAACGTGGTCTCGTGGGCGTCGGCGCCGAGCAGCACGTGGATGGCGTCCCACCAGTCCTCCCACACCTTGCGGATCTCCGCGCCGAACTCGTCCTCCATGGCGGCGACGGCGACGTAGACCTGCATCTGCATGAGCAGCATGTCGCGGTCCTGGATGAGCCGCTTGTAGGCGGCGGCCATCGACATGTGGGGGTCGCCGGGGTCCGTGCCGTCCTCCAGTGCCTTCCGCGTCTCCGCCAGGCAGCGGGTGGCGGCGGCCAGGAAGATGGCCTGCTTGCCGGGGAAGAGCCGGAAGAGGTACGGCTGGCTGACCCCCACGCGGCGGGCGATCGCCTCGGTGGAGGTGCCGTGGTAGCCGCCGCGCGCGAACTCCGTGATCGCGGCGCGGATGACGCTCTCTCGCCGTTCCTCGGCGCTCATCCTGACCATGCGAATAAGTTAGTGGCCAATCACTAACAGGGTCAAGTTCGGCGCAGTGACCGGCGTCCAATAGTGTCCGGAGCATGAGCACTCACTTCGACGTTGTCGTCCTCGGCGCGGGGCCCGGGGGATACACGGCGGCGGTCCGCGCCGCCCAGCTCGGCCTTCGTACGGCCGTCATCGAGGAGAAGTACTGGGGCGGCGTCTGCCTGAACGTGGGCTGCATCCCCTCCAAGGCGCTGCTGCGCAACGCGGAGCTGGCGCACATCTTCACCAAGGAGGCCAAGACCTTCGGCATCAACGGTGAGGTGACCTTCGACTACGGCGCCGCCTTCGAGCGCAGCCGCAAGGTCGCCGACGGCCGGGTCAAGGGCGTCCACTTCCTGATGAAGAAGAACGCGATCACCGAGTTCGACGGGCGCGGCACCTTCATCGACGCCAACACCATCGAGGTGAACGGTGACACCGTCACCTTCGACCACTGCATCATCGCCGCGGGCACCACGACGAAGCTGATCCCCGGCACCACTCTCTCCGAGCGCGTGGTCACCTACGAGGAGCAGATCCTCACCGAGGAACTGCCCGGCAGCATCATCATCGCGGGCGCCGGCGCCATCGGCGTCGAGTTCGCCTACGTGCTGCACAACTACGGCGTCAAGGTGACGATCGTCGAGTTCCTCGACCGCATGGTCCCGCTGGAGGACGAGGAGGTGTCGAAGGAGCTGGCCAAGCGCTACCGCAAGCTCGGCATCGACGTCCTCACCTCCACCAGGGTCGACTCCATCGAGGACACCGGCGCCTCGGTCAAGGTGACCGTCACCAAGGACGGTCAGCAGCAGGTCCTCGAGGCCGACAAGGTGCTGCAGGCGATCGGCTTCCAGCCGCGCGTCGAGGGCTACGGCCTGGAGAAGACCGGCGTCAAGCTGACCGACCGCGGCGCCATCGCCGTCGACGGCCGCGGACGCACCAACGTGCCGCACATCTTCGCCATCGGCGACGTCACCGCCAAGCTGATGCTGGCGCACGCCGCCGAGGCCATGGCCATCATCGCCGCCGAGACGATCGGCGGCGCGGAGACCATGGAGGTCGACTTCGCGATGATCCCGCGCGCGACGTACTGCCAGCCGCAGATCGCCAGCTTCGGCTTCACCGAGGCGCAGGCGCGCGACCTGGGCTACGACGTGAAGGTCGTCAAGTTCCCCTTCACCGCGAACGGCAAGGCCCACGGCCTCGGCGACGCCCAGGGCTTCGTGAAGATCATCTCCGACACCACGCACGGCGAGCTGCTCGGCGCCCACCTGATCGGCCCCGAGGTCACCGAGCTGCTGCCCGAGCTGACCCTGGCCCAGCAGTGGGACCTGACCGTCCACGAGGTCGCCCGCAACGTCCACGCCCACCCGACGCTCGGTGAGGCGGTCAAGGAAGCGATCCACGGTCTCGCCGGCCACATGATCAACATGTGACGACTCCGGCCCCGGGAGAGGGCAGGCCGCCCGGGCTCGCCGGGCCGCCTGCCCTCTCCCGTTCGTCGCCGGTTTTCCGGGGACCCGCCCGAACTGTCGGTGCGGTTTGGTTACATCGTGGTCATGGGAGTGAGCGTCGAGGAGTTCCTGCGTATCGTCATGCGGCTGCCGGAGGTGTCGCAGCACGAGAGCGCCGGCTACGTCGGTTTCAAGGTGACGGGCAAGGGGTTCGGCTACCTGTGGGAGGAGACCGAGACGGTCGGGCTCAAGGCCACGATCGAGGAACAGCTCGCGATGGTCGCCGAACGGCCCGAGGTGTTCGAGGCCCAGTTCACGGCGGGCAGGTTCGGCTGGGTCGTGGTGCACCTCGACGGCATCGAGGCCGACGAGCTGAGCGAGATGGTCCTCGAGGCGTGGTCCCTGTCGGCGCCCAAACGGCTGCTGAGCGCCGTGTGATGCCCTTATGGGGCGCGTTTCGCGCGTGAAGGGCTCGGGCGGGGAGCCGGGGCCGGCCCTGTGGCGTGGTCAGCGGGGATCGACGATGCGGCCGTGCCTGATCGCGACGGCCAACAGCAGGACGGAGGCCGCGACCGCCACCCCGCGGGTAGAGCGTGCCGGCCTTCATGTGGGGCATCCCGGCCCGGTCCAGGCGCTGGAGCAGGGCGTAGCCGTAGTCCTCGCCGGTCTCGGCGAGCAGGGCCAGCACGGCGAGGTCGAGCACCCCGCGCAGCCACTGTGTCCGCCTGGACGTCACGTCCGCCATGAAAGGACGGTAACACCAACTAGTAGGCGTCGCATAGTAGTAGGCGTGACAGACTCAGGCGCAGCGGGACGGCCGGCGTCCGCGGGGCAGGGGCGGGCGTGTGACATGATCGGCGAGATCATGGTTTACTTCGCACCCGTGAACGTGACTCAGGGGTGGGACAGCGTGGCGACGCTGGTCGACGGCCGATGGATCGAACGGCGCCCGCGCCGGCCCGAGGTGGCCGGGCTGCTGATGATGGAGACCACGGTGATGCCATGGCTGGCGCCCCAGCTTCCGATGCGGGTCCCCGTGCCGCACGTGGCCGGCGACGACCCGCTGGTCGTCCGGCATGAGGCCGTTCCTGGCGACCCGGTGCGGGAGCTGACGGCTGCCCACGGCCGCCAGGTCGGCGCCTTCCTCGGGGCGCTCCACCGGGCGGACGTCGGGGAGGCGGTCGCGCGGGGCCTGCCCGACGACGCGGTGAAGGGACGCGAAGCCCTCGTCGAACGGCTGCGTGACGTGGTCGTGCCGCTGCTGCCCGACCCCCGTCCCGCGCATGCGCTGCTCGACAGGGTCGCGGGGTTGCCCGCCGACACGGTCGTCCACGCGGACCTCGGCCCCGAGCACCTGCTGTCCGAGGGCGGCGAGCTGACCGGCGTGATCGACTTCTCCGACGCCCACGTGGGCGACCGGGCGCTGGATCTGTCCTGGATCCTGTACGGCACGCCGCGCCCCTTCGCCGACGCCGTGGCCGCCGAGTACGGCGTGAGCGAGCAGGAGCGGGACCGCGCCCTGGTCTGGCACCGCCTGGGCCCCTGGCACGAGGTCCTGCACGGGCTCGACACCGATGACCCGTCCAGCGTCGAGTCCGGCCTGGCCGGGGTCGTGACGCGCCTCGACGCCGAGGGCTGAAGGGGAGAAGTCGAGGGCTGAAGGGGAGAAATCGGAATGCCGCCGCCGCGGCGGGGCCGCTAGCCTCGCGTCGTGACGGTTGCTCACGACGAGGTCTTCGCACGGTTCGGCATCCCGCCCCAGGAGTCGATCTACGCGCGCAGCGGTTCGCCACGCCCTCGAACGGCACGCGCGGCTGGTCACCGACTGATCCGCTCCTCTACCCTCGGGCTGTGGACAGCGAGAGCCGGGCGGCGGCCGGCCTGCTGACGGCCATGAGCCGGGCGGCGGCCGCGTTCGACGAGCTGCGCCATCCGTACGCCAGGCGCGAGCCGCTGACCTACTTCCAGCCGGACGGGTGGACGACCGGGGTGCTGTTCACCCTGCCCGACGGGCGGCTGGTGCGGTTCTCGGTGTCCTTGACCCACACCAGGACGGCCTTCCGCGTCAGCGGCGCGGCGCTGGTGGAGGAGCGGGCGCTGATCGAGCCGGTGGACCGGAGTTCCGGGAGCGTCCACGAGGTGGTGTCGATCCTGGAGGACACCGTGGGGGAGGTCGTCTCACCCGCGAGGTGGCTGCTCGACCGGCTGGTGGAGGAGATCGCGGAAGAGGTCACAGAGATCTGAGGCCCTGCAGCACGTCGCGCAGCACGCCCACGTCCTCGGCGGCGTGCCGTACGGTGACCAGCTGGCGTTCGCGCAGGTCGCCCAGCAGCACGCGGACCACGCCGATCGACAGCCCGGTGGTGGAGGCGACCTCGGCGACGGAGACGGGGTGGCGGCAGGCGGCGAGCACCCTGAGGTACTCGGGGGTGAGCCCGGCGGTGGGCGACGGCACGCCGGTGGCGGCCACGATGGCGATGAGGTCGAAGTCCTCGCCGGTCGGGCGGGTGCGGCCGCGCGTCATCATGTACGGCCGGACTAACCAGTCTTCACTCATTCCTCGCCTCCAGGAAGCGGCCACGCACTGGCACCCGCGGCCCCGTCGGTGACAGTATCCGCGGGGCCCTCGCGGCGACAAGGAAGGCTAGCCGGGCCGCAGCAGGACCGAGAGGGCGGCCGCACCGCCGGTGCCGTCGGCGACGGCGTCGGCCAGCACGCTGGTGATGGCGTCGTAGGCGTCGGGGTCGACCGCGCGCAACGCGCCCGGGTTCGACCAGATGAGCAGGTGCTCGCCGGGTGGCAGCCACGACAGGTCGGTGAGGCTGTCGTAGAGCGCGTCGAGGTTGTGCCCGAAGTAGCAGGGGAACCTCAGCGTGGCCGCGATCGCGGTCATCACGCCGTCGGGCGTGTGGAGCGCGGCTCCGTGGATGTGGTGCTCGAATCTCATCGTTTCACGTCTACCGCGACGAAGGACCGGTAGTGGTCTCCGGTGTAGTAGAGCTCCCCGGTCCGCTCTCCGGTCACGAGCCGTCGCGGGCCCCTGTCGCGTGCGCCTGGGGTGGGCACGGTGTACTCGTGGTAGTACCCGCGTTTGCGCTGTGGCAGGAGGCGTTCGCGGTTCTGGAAGACGACGCCGTCGCGCCGGTAGGGGAAGGGCCCGCCGTCCTGGATGAGGTGCCAGGTCGCCGCCGCCTCGGGCGGAAGCGTGGACAGCTCGCGTACCGGCAGGTCGGGTGGGGCGGCGGCTGCGGCGCTCCCGATGAAGGTTCCGATGGCCAGCGGGATCGCCGCGACGCCCCTGAGATTCACCTCACGTGACATACCCGGGCAAATGTGTAGACGAACGTTGTCTAGTTGTCAGACAATGTGCCCATGAAGAACGTCCTCGCCGCCGCGGTCCTCTGGGGTACGGCGGGCACGGCAGGCTTGCTGATCACCGCCGACCCCGTCTCCGTCGCGGCCGCCCGCCTCGTCATCGGCGGCCTCGCGCTCGCCTTCATGGCCAGAGGGGTGCGGATCACGCCCGCCCTGCTGCTGGGCGCGGTCGCCGTGGCCGCCTACCAGCTGTGCTTCTTCGCCGCGGTCAGCCGTACCGGGGTGGCCATCGGCACCGTCGTCGCCATCGGCAGCGGTCCGGTCTTCACCGGGCTGCTCTCCCGGCAGTTCTCGCCGCGCTGGGCCGCGGCGACCGCGGCGGCCATCGCGGGCTGCGCGGCGCTGATCGCCGGCGGCGAGGCCCAGGCGGGCGACCGGGTCCTCGAAGGGGTGCTCCTGGCCCTGCTCGGCGGCCTCATCTACGCCTTCTACGCGGTCACGGCGGCCCGCGCCATCAACGCGGGCGCGCCGTCCGACGGCGTGATGGGCGTCATGTTCGGCGGCGCCGCCGCCATCATGCTGCCGGTCCTGATCGCGACAGGCCCCGGCTGGCTCGCCGAGCCGCGCGGCCTGCCGGCCGCCCTCTACCTCGGCCTCGGCACCACCGCCCTGGCCTACTTCCTGTACGGCAGGGGCCTGCGCACCACCCCGGTCGCCACGGCGGCCACCCTCGCCCTCGCCGAACCGGCGGTGGCGGCGTTGCTCGGCGTCGTGGTGCTGCACGAGACTCTGAGCCCGGTCTCATGGGGCGGGCTGGTGCTGCTGGGCGCTAGCCTCGTGGCGGTGGCCGTCCCCGGAAGGGCCCGGGGGCGAGGGCCGATCCCAGAAAGGGAGTCGATCAGTGCTGAGACCGGTGTCGACGGTCAGCGCGCTGGCTGACGCGCTGCGGCAGCGGGTGCTGTCGGGTGAGATCGATCCGGGCACGTCGCTGCCCGAGCAGGAGCTCGCCGCGCTCTACGGCGTCGCCCGCCCCACGGTCAGGGAGGCGCTGGCCGTACTCGTGCACGAAGGGCTGCTCAGGCGCGAGCGCAACCGCAGCGCCTACGTCCCCGAGGTGACGATCGAGGATCTCGACGACCTGATGTTCGTGCGCAGGCCGCTGGAGGACCTGATGGCCCGCTCGCTGGCGGGCCGCCGGGTCGCCGAGGCCGACGCGGCGCTGGAACGGATGGCGGCGCTGCCGGACGAGGCGCCCTGGTCGGACGTGGTGGCCGAGCACATGGCGCTGCACCAGGCGCTGGTCGACGCCGTGGGCAGTCCGCGGCTGGTCAGGCTGTACGGCGTGCTGGCCGCCGAGACCCGGCTGGGCCTCGTCCGGCTGCGCCGGGTGTACGAGGACCGCGATCGGCTGGTGTCCGAACACCGCGCGCTTCTTGACGCGATCGCTCACGGTGACGCACAAGCGGCTGTCAAGGAACATCTCAGTCATTCCTGGGGCTCCGATCCCTTGCGGTAACCGGGCAGAAGTCGCAAGAATCGCGGCCATGCACGTGCCGGACTCCTACGTGTATGTCACCGAGGAGGGCGTGACCCGTCACTACGCTGACGGCAGCGTCGAGGCCCTCGCCTGGGAAGATGTCGTCGAGGTCCGGGTCGCGGCCGAGACGGAAGCCGAGATCCTCTACATCCTCCTCGACCGCGACGGGGAGGGCTGCGTCGTGCCGAAGTCGGCCACCGACGCCACGTTCCTCGCCCGCCTGCGCTACCTGCCCGACTTCGATCTCGACCGGTTGCACCTGGCGGCGCAGACCGCCCGTGACAAGGTGATCGTCGTGTGGCGCAGCCCGGAGCCGCCTTCCTCGCTCCCGGACCTCGAGTACGACTGATCACCCTGGGTGATCGATTGTGTACCTGGCATCATTGGACCGTTCCCGTCAAGCGTGACGCGCGTCCGATGTTGGTCATCTGCTGTTATTTCCGGATTCCGCATTGATCTTTAGTCTTTAGTGGGAATTGCCGCCCCTGGTGACGAAGCGAAAGGCGTTATCAATGGGGCGGAATGGGGCGTCTTGCGGTGTCGTAGCAGATTTCCAGGGTGGGGTGCTATGAGCGTGGGAGCGGGGGAGCCCGGTGTCGTGTTCCTTCAGGCGGCGCCACAACGGGCGCCGAGCATCTGGACTCGGAAGTATGTCCGCTTTCTTCGGGCAGGGGATGTCGCGTGCGCTTTTGCCGCCTGCATGGTGGTTCTGGGGACGAAACTGCTGTTCGGGGCGTACATCCCGGTCGAGGATGTCGTGGCCGGTGTCGCCCTGATGGCGTCCTGGCCCGTCACCATGCAGCTGAGCGCGGCCTACCGGGAGAGAGGGCACGGCGAGGGAAGTGAGGAATTTCGGGCGGTATTTAATGGCGGCGTGGGATTGATGGCAACCGTGGCAATTGGCGCATATGCCACGCAAACTAGCATCGCGCGCAGTCTGGTGATGGCCGCCCTTCCCCTCGCACTCGTCCTGACGCTGGCATTCCGGTTTCGGGTCCGCAAAAAACTGCATTTAGCCAGGGCCCACGGAAAGTACATGCGTCATGTCATCGCCGTGGGCCATCGCGCCGCCGTCCTCGATCTGATCATGCAGTTCCGCAGGGAGCCGCATCACGGGATGCGGGTCGTGGGGGTGTGCCTGCCCCGGACGCAGGGCGACCTCGACGTGGACGGTCTGCCGGTGCTCGGCGGGCTGCAGGACGTGGCCGCGGCCGTGTCCCTGACCCAGGCCGACGCCGTCGCCGTCGCCGCCTGCCCCGAGCTCGACGGCGACACGCTGCGCAGGCTCGCCTGGAGCCTGGAGGAGCAGCGCACCGACCTGTTCGTGGCGCCCGCGCTCATGGACGTGGCGGGTCCGCGCATCAGCATCCGCCCGGTCGCCGGGATGCCGCTGCTGCACGTGGACCACCCCGAGTTCGACGGGGCCAAGCAGATCGTCAAGAACGTCTTCGACCGCGTGCTGGCCGGCATCGCGATCGTCGTCCTGCTGCCGGCGTTCGCGCTGATCGCCCTGCTGATCCGGCTCACCAGCCCGGGGCCGGCGTTCTTCCGGCAGGTCAGGGTGGGCAAGGGCGGCGAAGAGTTCACGGTGTGGAAGTTCAGGACCATGATCGTGGACGCCGAGCGGCTCAAGCGCGCGCTGGAGCACGCCAACGACGGTGACGGCGTGCTGTTCAAGATTCGGAACGATCCAAGGATCACCAGGATCGGCGGATTCCTGCGCCGCTACTCCCTGGACGAGATCCCGCAGCTCTTCAACGTCATCAGCGGCCGGATGTCCCTGGTGGGCCCCCGGCCGCCGCTGCCGGAGGAAGTCGCCAAGTACGGCGCGGACGTACGGCGCAGGCTCGTCGTCAAGCCGGGCATGACCGGCCTGTGGCAGGTCAGCGGCCGGTCCGATCTCAGCTGGGAGGAGTCGGTCAGGCTCGACCTGCGTTACGTGGAGCGGTGGTCGCTCATCCTCGACCTCCAGATCCTGTGGAAGACCTGGTCGGCCGTGACCCGTGGAGAAGGGGCTTACTAGCGGTGAAAGCACTCGTGCTGGCGGGAGGCTCGGGCACCAGGCTACGGCCGATCACCCACACCTCCGCCAAGCAGCTCGTGCCCGTGGCCAACAAGCCCGTGCTCTTCTACGGCCTGGAGTCGATCGCGGCGGCGGGCGTCACCGAGATCGGCATGGTGGTGGGCGACACCCACGCCGAGATCGAGGCCGCGGTCGGCGACGGCGCCGCCTTCGGCACACAGGTCACCTACCTGCGCCAGACCGCTCCGCTCGGCCTCGCGCACGCCGTCCTCGTCGCCCGCGACTACCTGGGCGACGACGACTTCGTCATGTACCTCGGCGACAACTTCGTCGTCGGCGGGATCGGCGAGATCGTCTCCTCGTTCGCCGCCGAACGGCCCGACGCGCAGATCATGCTGACCAGGGTGGGCGACCCGCGCCAGTTCGGCGTGGCCGAGCTCGACCGCGACGGGCGGGTGGTCGGGCTGGAGGAGAAGCCCGCCGTGCCCAAGAGCGACCTCGCCCTCGTGGGGGTCTACCTGTTCAGCCCGGCCGTCCACGAGGCGGTTGCCGAGCTGAAGCCGTCGTGGCGGGGCGAGCTGGAGATCACCGACGCCATCCAGTGGCTGATCGACAACGGCCGCAGGGTGGAGTCGACCCGGATCACCGGCTACTGGAAGGACACCGGCAACGTCGAGGACATGCTCGAGGTGAACCGCCTGGTCCTGGAGTCGCTCGAACCGCGCCTGCTGGGCACCTCCACCGGCAGCGAGCTGATCGGCAGGGTCGTGGTGGAGCCGGGAGCGACGGTCGCCAACTCCCGTATCGTCGGTCCGGCGATCATCGGCGCGGGCGCGCGCGTCACCGACAGCTACGTCGGCCCCTTCACCTCCATCGGCGCCGACTGCGTCATCACCCGCAGCGAGATCGAGTACTCGATCGTGCTGCCCCGATCCTCCATCGAAGGGGTGCGCAGGATCGAGTCCTCCCTCATCGGCCACGACGTGCAGGTCACGCCCGCGCCCGACACACCAAGAGCCCACCGCCTCGTGCTGGGCGATCACAGCAAGGTGCAGATCAGTTCATGAAGAGAATCCTGGTCACAGGGGGTGCGGGCTTCATCGGCGCGCACTTCGCCCAGCTCGTCGCGGGCGAGGCCGAGGTGACCGTGCTGGACAGGCTGACGTACGCGGGGAACCGGCGCAACCTCGAGGAGGTCCCGCACACCTTCGTCCACGGCGACATCTGCGACCCCGGCCTGCTGGGCGAGGTCGTCCCCGGGCACGACCTCGTCGTCAACTTCGCCGCCGAGTCGCACGTGGACCGCTCGATCGAGGGCGCGGCCGAGTTCGTGCGCACCAACGTGCTCGGCACCCAGACGCTGATGGAGGCGTGCCTCGCGGCGGCCGTACCGCGGGTGGTGCAGGTCTCGACCGACGAGGTCTACGGCTCGATCGACACCGGGTCGTGGACGGAGGACGCGCCGCTGGCGCCGCGCTCGCCGTACGCGGCCTCGAAGGCGAGCGGCGACCTGATCGCCCGCGCCTACGCGATCACGCACGGGCTGAACGTGTCGATCACCAGGTGCGGCAACAACTACGGGCCGCGGCAGTACCCGGAGAAGGTCATCCCGCTGTTCGTGACCAACCTGCTCCAGGGCAGGAAGGTCCCGCTGTACGGCGACGGCGGCAACGTGCGCGACTGGATCCACGTCGCCGACCACTGCGCCGGCATCCGGCTGGTGGCCGAGCGGGGCGCCCCCGGCGAGGTCTACCACATCGCCGGCACCGCCGAGCTGACCAACAGGGAGCTGACCGGCCACCTCCTGGAGGCGTTCGGCAAGGGGTGGGACCAGGTCGAGCCGGTGGCCGACCGCAAGGGCCACGACCGCCGCTACTCCCTCGACGACAGCAGGCTGCGCGCGCTGGGCTACCGCGCGGCGATCCCCTTCGACCAGGGACTGAAGGAAACCGTCCGCTGGTACGCCGACCACCGGGACTGGTGGGCGTGAGCTGGCTGATCACCGGCGGCGGGAGCATGCTCGCCGCCGACCTGCTCGCGCTGCTGGCCCGCTCGGGAGAGCAGGTCATGGCGCCGACGCGTGCCGAGCTCGATCTGCGTGACGAGCGGGCGGTGCGTGAGCTGGTCAGCGGCTACCGGCCGCGCGTGGTGGTCAACTGCGCGGCGTGGACCGCCGTGGACGCGGCGGAGACCAGGGAGGCCGAGGCGCTGGCCATCAACGGGCGGGCGGTCGGGGTGCTGGCCGACGCGTGCTCGTGGGCGGGGGCGCGGCTGATCCACCTGTCGACCGACTACGTCTTCGACGGGCGCTCGCGCGTGCCGTACCGGGAGGACGACCAGCCGTCGCCGGTCAACGCCTACGGCAGGACGAAGCTGGCGGGCGAGCTCGCCGCCGCCGGGCACTACGTGGTGCGCACGGCCTGGCTCTACGGCGCGCACGGCCCCAACTTCGTCAGCACCATGATCAGGCTGGCCGCCGCGCGCGAGACCGTGGACGTCGTCGACGACCAGCGCGGCCAGCCGACGTGGACGGCCGACCTGGCCGCCTTCCTCGTCCGGCTGGCCGTGTCCGACCTGATGCCGGGCGTCTACCACGGCACGAGCTCGGGCGAGACCACCTGGTACGGCCTGGCCAGGGAGGTCTTCACCCTGCTCGGCGCGGACCCCGGCCGGGTGCGGCCGGTGCCGGGCGCTGCTTGTCCCCGACCCGCGTCCCGCCCCGCCAACAGCGTGCTGGCCAACACCAGGTGCGAGCCGATCAGGCACTGGCGGACGGCGCTGCACGCGGCCTGGCCGGCGCTGGCGACGGAGGAGGCCCGTCAGTGCCGTCCCGCGTAGAAGCGCCGGCAGGCGGCGTAGTCGGGCAGCAGCCCCGCCTCCAGGGCCGCCTCGAGGGTGGGCGCCGCGGCGTCCTTCTCCGACAGCAGCGGCTCCAGGTCCGGCCACGCGATGCCCAGGCTGAGCGGGTGCACGCCGTGCTCGCGGGACGGGGCGTACGGCGTGGAGCACAGGTAGACGACCGTGGCCTGCGCGCTCAGCGCCATGAACCCGTGCCCGAGGCCCTCGGCCACGTAGACGGCGGTCCGCTCGCGGTCGTCGAGCGTGACGGCCTCCCACCTGCCGAAGGTGGGGGAGCCGGCCCGGAGGTCGACCACGACGTCCAGGACGCTGCCGGCCGCGCACATCACGTACTTGGCCTGCCCCGGCGGCACGTCGGCGAAGTGGATCCCGCGCAGCACGCCCGCCTTGGACACCGAGACGTTGACCTGGGCGAGCTCGAAGGGAACCGGCAGGTCGGCGGCCCTGAATGCCTCCAGGAAGCTGCCGCGGGGATCGGCGTGGACCCGAGGGGTGAACGCCCACGCGCCGTCGATGCTGAGGGGCTTCATGATCCGAAGAGTAGCTGTAACACCCGCGCCTCCCACCCGAAGAACCCGTGTGTCTGGAGATGATGCATGACCATATGCCGGTTATGTGGTTCGCCTGATCTGGCGGACGTCGTCGACCTCGGCGCCACCCCGCCGTGCGAGCTGTTCCTCACCGCCGACCGGCTCGACCAGCCGGAGGCCACCTATCCGCTGCACCTGCGGGTGTGCACCTCCTGCTGGCTGGCGCAGCTGCCGCCGCTGATCACGCCGGAGGAGACGTTCACCGAGTACGCCTACTTCTCCTCCTACTCCTCCTCCTGGGTCGAGCACGCCAGGCGCTTCGTGGACGGGCTGGCGCTGCGGCCGGGGGCGTTCGTGGTCGAGGTGGCCAGCAACGACGGTTACCTGCTCCAGCACGTGGCCGCCCGCGGGGTGCGCTGCCTGGGCATCGAGCCGTCGGCCAACGTGGGCGCGGCGGCGGTGGAGAAGGGCGTGCCGACGCTGACGGCCTTCCTGACGCCCGAGACGGGGCGGCGGGTGCGCGAGGAGCACGGCCCCGCCGACGTCGTCGTGGCCAACAACGTCTACGCCCACATCCCCGACGTGGTGGGCTTCACCCAGGGCCTGCGCAGCCTGGTGGCCGACGACGGCGTCGTCTCCGTCGAGGTGCAGCACCTGCTGACGCTCGTGGAGCTCAACCAGTACGACACGATCTACCACGAGCACTTCCAGTACTACACGGTCGCCGCCGCGCAGCGGGCGCTGGCAAGCGGGGGTCTGACGCTCGTCGACGTCGACCTGCTTCCCACCCACGGCGGGTCGATCAGGCTCTGGGCCAAGCCGTACGGCACGCCGTCCCCGCGCGTGCACGACGTGATCGCCCGCGAGAAGGCCGCCGGGCTGCTGGAGCTGTCCGGATACGCCGACTTCGCCGGCCGGGTCGCCAAGGTCCGCCGCGACCTGCTGCGCTTCCTCATCGACGCGGCCGACGAGGGCAGGACCGTCGTGGGCTACGGCGCGCCTGGCAAGGGCAACACGCTGCTCAACCACTGCGGCGTCCGCCCCGACCTGCTGGCCTACACCGTCGACCGCAACCCCTACAAGCACGGCCGCTTCACTCCCGGCACGCGCATCCCCGTCCTGCCGCCCGAGCGGATCGCCGAGGACCGCCCCGACTACGTGCTCGTCCTGCCGTGGAACCTGCGGGACGAGCTGGTCGGGCAGCTCTCCTACGTCCACGAGTGGGGCGGCAGGCTGGTCTTCCCCATCCCGCGACTGGAGGTCGTGTGAAGGTCGTCCTCTTCTGCGGCGGTCGCGGCACCCGGATGCGCGACGGCGTCACCGACCTGCCCAAGCCGATGCAGCCGGTCGGCCCGCGCCCGCTCATCTGGCACGTGATGCGCTACTACGCCCACTACGGGCACAAGGAGTTCGTGCTGTGCCTGGGATACGGGGCCGAGCACATCAAGAGCTTCTTCCTGGACTACCAGGAGACCGCCTCCAACGACTTCGTCCTGCGTGACGGCAAGATCGAGCTGCTGTCGACGGACATCTCGGACTGGTCGATCTCCTTCGTCCACACCGGCACGGACTCGCCCATCGGCGAGCGGCTGCGCCGGGTGCGCGGCCACCTCGACGGGCAGGAGATGTTCCTGGCCAACTACGCCGACGTGCTCACCGACGCCCCGCTCGACGAGATGATCGACAACTTCCGGGCGTCGGACGCGGGCGCGTCGATGATGGTCGTGCCCCCGCCCGGCACCTTCCACTGCGTCGAGCTGGGGGCCGACGGCAGGGTCGGCGGCATCACGCCGGTCACCGAGATGCCGTTGTGGATCAACGGCGGCTACTTCGTCCTGCGCCCCGAGGTCTTCGACCGGATCCCGCCCGGCGGTGACCTGGTGGCCGACGCGTGCGCGGCGATGGCCAAGGAGGGCCGGCTGCTGGCCTACCCCTACCGGGGCTTCTGGCGGCCCACCGACACGGTCAAGGAGCGGGCCGCGCTGGACGAGGAGTACTCCAGGGGCGAGCGGCCCTGGGCGCTGTGGGAGGGAAGGCGGATCGCCGGTGTTTCGGCTCTCTCCCGCGCGGTCTGAGGAGATCGTGCTGCTCGGCGCCCACTGCGACGACGTGGCCATCGGGGCGGGCGGCACCCTGCTCGGCCTGTGCAGGGCCCGGCCGGGTCTGCGGGTCACGGCGCTGGTGCTGTCGGGCGGGGGCACCGTACGGGAGGCGGAGGAGCGCGCCGCGCTGGCCGCCTTCTGCCCGAAGGCCGAGCTCGACGTGCGCGTCCTCGACCTGCCCGACGGCCGCCTGCCCGCGCACTGGGAACGCGCCAAGCGGGCCCTGCACGAGCTGCGGGAGGGCTGCGACCCTTCGCTGATCCTCGCGCCCGCGCCGCACGACGCCCACCAGGACCATCGCGGCCTCGCCGCGCTGGTGCCCACCGTCTTCCGCGACCACCACGTGCTCGGCTACGAGATCCTCAAGTGGGAGTCCGACCTGGCCCAGCCCAGCGTCTTCGTGCCGCTGACCGACGACCTGATGGCCGAGAAGATCGGCCTGCTGCACGAGCACTATCCCTCGCAACACGGCCGGAGCTGGTTCGACGCCGAGGCCTTCGGCGCCCTGGCCCGGGTGCGCGGCGTGCAGTGCCAGCGCAGGTACGCCGAGGCGTTCCACGCCACCAAGCTCGTCATGGACCCCTGCTGATGACCAAGGAGCAGTTGTGCGCGTTCTGTTGACCGGCCACCAGGGCTATCTGGGCACCGTGATGGCACCCATCCTCACCGCGGCGGGCCACGAGGTGGTCGGCCTCGACTCCGGGCTGTTCGCCGACTGCGTGCTCGGCCCGGCACCCGCCGACCCGCCCGGTCATCCGGTGGACCTGCGCGACGTGCGGCCCGAGCACGTCGAGGGCTGCGACGCGGTGATCCACCTGGCGGCGCTGTCCAACGACCCGCTCGGCGCCCTCGCGCCCGAGCTGACCTACGACATCAACCACCACGCCGCCGTCCGGCTGGCCAGGCTCGCCCGCGACGCGGGCGTGCGGCGCTTCCTCTACGCCTCCACCTGCTCCGTCTACGGCGCGTCGGGAGGAGACGAGCTGGTCGCCGAGGACGCGCCGCTGCGGCCGGTCACCCCCTACGCCGAGTCCAAGGTGCGGGTCGAGGACGACCTCGCCGAACTGGCCGACGCCGACTTCTCGCCGGTGTTCCTGCGCAACGCCACCGCGTTCGGGTTCTCGCCGCGGCTGCGCGCCGACATCGTGCTGAACAATCTGGTCGGCCACGCGCTGCTGACCGGCACCGTACGGGTCCTGTCGGACGGCACGCCGTGGCGGCCGCTCGTCCACGCCCGTGACATCGCGCGCGCCTTCGAGCTGGCGCTGGCCGCGCCGCGCGAGGCCGTCCACGCCAGGGCCTTCAACGTCGGCTCGGAGCAGAACAACGTGACCGTCGCGGAGATCGCGGCCGAGGTCGTCGCGGCCGTACCGGGATCGCGGCTGCTCATCACCGGGGAGGCGGGCAACGACCCCCGCTCCTACCGGGTGGACTTCGCCCGCATCCGCGCCGCGCTGCCCGGCTACGAGGCGGGCTGGTCGGTCAAGGCGGGCGCCCACGAGCTGGTCGACGCCTACCGGGAGCACGGCCTGACCCAGGACGCCTTCGACCACCGCTTCACCCGCCTGGCCAGGATCGCCGCCCGGCGCGCCGACGGCACGGTCGACGAGACGCTGCGCCCATGAGGGAGCTGGTCGAGCGGCTGCACCCGATCTGCCGCAGCATGACGGGCGACGGCGTGCGGCGCACGCTGGCGATCATCGCCGAGACGATCCCGCTGGACCTGCACGAGGTGCCCACGGGAACCCGGGTCCTCGACTGGGTCGTGCCCCAGGAGTGGAACATCACCGACGCCTACGTCAAGGACGCGACGGGGCGCAGGGTGATCGACTTCGCCCGGTCGCCGCTGCACGTCGTCGGCAACAGCGTGCCGGTCGCGGCCACGATGACGCTGGAGGAGCTGCGCCCGCGCCTGCACACGCTGCCCGAGCAGCCTGACCTGGTGCCGTACCGGACCGGCTACTTCAAGCGCGACTGGGGCTTCTGCCTCAGCGAGAACGCGCTGAAGGAGCTGCCCGAGGGCGAGTACGAGGTCCGCATCGACGCCACGCTGGCCGACGGGCACCTGACCTACGGCGAGCACGTGGTGCGCGGCCGTACCGCCGACGAGGTGCTCATCTCGTGCCACACCTGCCATCCCGCGCTGGCCAACGAGACGCTCGCGGGCATCGCGGTGGCCGTCGAGCTGGCGGCCAGGCTGGCGCGCCGGCGGCCCCGCCTCACCTACCGGTTCCTGTTCGCGCCCGCGGCGCTGGGCGCGATCGCCTGGCTGGCCCGCAACAGGGACGCGGCGCACCGGGTCAGGCACGGCCTCGTGCTGGCCTGCGCCGGAGATCCGGGACGGCTGACCTACAAGCGCAGCCGCAGGGGCGACGCGCTGATCGACAGGGCGGCGGCGCACGTGCTGTCCACCCGCGAGCACGAGCTGCGCGACTTCGTCCCGTTCGGCTACGACGAGCGCCACTTCTGCTCGCCGGGCTTCGACCTGCCGGTCGGGCGGCTCACCAGAACGCCCAACGGCGAGTTCCCCGAGTACCACACCTCGGCGGACGACCCCTCGTTCGTCACCGAGGAGGCGATGGCGGACACCCTCGCCGCCGTCGAGGAGATCGTGCACGTCCTGGAGGAGGAAGGCACCTACATCAATCTCGAGCCGTACGGCGAGCCGTGGCTCGGACCACGAGGGCTGTACGGACGTCCCGACATCGACCAGATGGCGATCCTGTGGGTGCTCAACCTCTCCGACGGGGAGCACGGCCTGCTGGACATCGCGATTCGTTCGGGGCTCCCTTTCACCGCGGTGAGCGCTGCCGCGAGCGCACTAGCACGAGCCGGTCTGCTGAAAGAGGAGGAACACGATGATCGAGTACAGGGTCGGGGACCTGGTTGAGGTCCTCAGCGCCGAGGAGATCATGGCCACGCTCGACGAGAACGGCGAGCTCGACGGCTTGCCGTTCATGCCGGAGATGCTGGCCTTCTGCGGCCGGCGGATGACGGTCGCCAAGGTCGCGCACAAGCTGTGCGACACCGTCGAGCGCACCGGCATCCGGCGGATGCGCGACGCCGTCCACCTGGCCGAAGCGCGGTGCGACGGACAGGCGCACGGCGGCTGCCAGGCCGCCTGCCTCACCTACTGGAAGACGGCCTGGCTGAGGAGGGCCGACGGGCGGGAGCGGCCGCGGGCGGCCGGACCCGTCGACGTCACCCTCCTGGAGCGCGCCACCAGGAAGGCGCCGTTCGAGGACGGCGCCCCCCGCTACTCCTGCCAGTCGACGGAGATCCTGCGGGCGGCCCCGGAGCGCCTGCCGCTCAAGGACCTGCGCCAGTTCCTGTGGGACTACCGCTCGGGCAACACCGGCGCGCTCGAGACCCTGCGCGGTTTCCTGATCGCCCTGTTCGGCCGGCTGCAGGTGTGGAGCACCAGGATCCTGCCCCGGCGGCTGTGGTTCAGGGACGGGCTGCCGTGGGGGTTCCTCAAGGGCCGGGTCGCGGGCCCCACACCCGTTGCCACGCTCGACCTCGAACCCGGAGAGTTGGTGCGTGTCAGGTCCAAGGACGAGATCGCCGGCACCCTCGACGCCAACCTCCGCAACAGGGGCATGGGCTTCGACAACGACCTGGCCATGTACTGCGGCAAGACCGGCGTCGTCACCGGGAGGGTCGAGCGCTGCCTCGACGAGACGACCGGGCGGATGCTCGAGATGAAGACGCCCAGCGTCCTCATCGAGGGGTTCGTCTGCCCCGGCAGGCACAACTTCAACTGCCCCCGCGGCCACTTCGGCTACTGGCGGGAGATCTGGCTCGAACGAGTCGAGTGAAGGAGCGGAAGGCACATGCCGGAGACTGAGATCACCGACAGGGCGGGGTCGGCGGGCAAGGGCCTGAGGTGGGGGCTGGTGGCGCGGGTGGCCACCCGGCTCGCCTCCTTCGGCATGGGGCTGGTCCTCGCGCGCCTGCTGGCGCCCGCCGACTTCGGCGTCTACGCGGTCGCACTGGCCGCCCAGCAGTTCCTCTGGCACATCAACGACGCCGGCATCGTGGCCGCGATCGTCCAGTGGCGCGGCAGGATCGAGGAGGTGCTGCCCACCGCGACCACGATGGTGCTGACCTTCAGCCTCACCGTCTACGCCGCGTTATGGTTCGGCGCCCCCGCCTTCGCCGGGTTCGCGGGCAACGCCGAGGCCGCCGGCATGGTCAGGGTCATGGCGCTGCTGATCGTCATCGACGGATTCGTCGGGGTGCGCAGCGCCGTCCTGCTGCGCAGGTTCCAGCAGGGGAAGATCGCCCTGGCCACCATGATCGGCGTGGGCGTGCAGGTGCCGGTCGCGATCGGCGGCGCGCTGGCGGGCGCCGGGCCGTACAGCTTCGCCTTCGGGGCCGTCGCCTCCACCGGGGTGAGCGGCATCCTGATGATCATCTGGTCCGGGGCGCCGATCAGGTTCGGGCTGCGCCGCGAGCCGATGCTCAGGCTGCTGCGCTTCGGCATGCCGCTGGCCCTCGGCCTGGGCGTGGAGGCCCTGCTGCTGAACGCCGACTCCATCATCGTCGGCAAGGTGTTCGGCGCCACCGTGCTCGGCTACTACCTGCTGGCGCTCAACGTCTCTAACTGGGTCCCCGGGCTGATCGGAGAGGCGTTGCGGCACGTCACGCTGCCCGGCTTCTCCAGGGTCGCCGACGAGCGTCCCGAGGACCTGTCGGCCAAGGTGCAGCAGATCGTGCCCATGCTGCTGATCGTGGTGACGCCGGTCGCGGTGCTGGTCGGCGTGCTGGCGCCGGTCGTGGTGCCGTTCCTGTACGGCGAGCGGTGGCTGCCCTCGGCCGCGGCCCTGTCGTTCCTCATGGTGCTCATGGCCGTGCGGATGGTCATGAACACCTGCTCCGACGTGCTCACCTCGGTGGGCGCGGTCGGCTCCATCGCGATGCTCAAGGTCGTGTGGGCGGTGACGCTCATCCCGTCCCTGTACGCGGGCGCGCTCCTCGGCGGCATCCGCGGCGTGGCGATCGCGCACGCCGCCGTCGGCGTGCTGGTCACCCTGCCGCTGACCGGGGTGCTGCTGCGCCGGGCGGGCGTCGCGCTCGGGCCGATCGGCCCCGCGGCGGTCCGGCCGCTGCTCGGCGGGCTGGCGGCGGGCGGGACCGCCTGGCTGGTGATGACGGCGACCGACGGCGCCTTCTCCCTGGTACGGCTCGCGCTCGCGGGCGCCGCCGGCCTGGTCGCCTACGTTCTGGTGGGGATCTCCCGCGCCAGGTTCAGGGAGATCCGCACCCTCGTCGCCGGCTGACTCAGCCGGTCCTGCCGCGCACCAGCCCCACGCCCACGTGGGCGAGGTTGCGGGCCATCGGCACAACGTTGCGCCGCAGCCACGGGCGCATCGCGGCGTAGGCCCGCAGGCGCGCGCCGGGACGCATCGGCGTGTGGTTGATGACGCGCACCAGGCAGCGGCCCTCCTCCACGTTCGGCAGGAACCAGCGCGGGTTCTCCCGCGGCGCCTCGCGCCTGCGGAAGGTCCGCGCGTGGTTGGCCCTGCTGACGCTGCCGGCGTGGTTGCGGTGCCACAGCAGCGGCTCGTCGACCGCGACCATGGGGCCGAGCAGCGCGAGCTGCGCCAGGAGCACCCTGTCGCAGGCCACGACCGGTTGCAGCGGCATCGCCCGCTCCAGGACCTCGCGCCGCATCAGGCCGTAGAACTGCAGCGTCTCGTCGTAGAAGTCGAGCTTGGCGCGCAGCCGTACGATCGGGTCGGGATGGTCGGTGGCCGCCGTGGTGCGCCAGACCTCGATCAGCGTGCCCTCGCCGTCGACCTCCTCGGCGCCGGAGAAGGCCATCGAGGCCTCCGGGCGGTCGCGCAGCGCGGCCGCCAGCAGCGACAGGCGGTCCTTGCGGTACTCGTCGTCGGAGGTCACCCAGGCGAAGAAGGCGCCGCGCGTCTCCCTGACGATCCGGTTGTGCGTGGCGATGACGCCGATGTTACGGTCACGCCGCAGGTAGCGGACGCGTGGATCGTTCCTGGCCGCCTCCCGGCAGATCTCCTCGGTCGCGTCGGTCGAGCAGTTGTCGGCGATGACGAGCTCGAAGTCGGCGTCCTCCTGGGCGAGGATCGAGGCCAGCGATCCGCTCAGGTACGGCTCGCCGTTGTAGACGCACAGACCGAGCCCGATCTCCGGTGCCGCGCGCCCCACGAACGAGGGTGAATTTTCGGCCATTTGTCAGCCTCCATTACGGCGAAGCAAAAAGGCATGTCTGGATTTATCCGGGCTGGACTCGCTAGTCGGATAACCGTAACGTTGAAGGGCGATCTTCAGATAGAGGGCTGTAGGACCTGGTGGCGGATCGCCAGGAATATGTACCAATGCCAGAGGCGTGGGGGGTACATGTGGGCTTCTGGGAGAGTATTTTTGCGCTGTTACGTCGGAAATGGGTGACCTTACCGGTCCTCCTCGTCTCCACAGGTCTGGCCACCGTGGCCTTCTTCCAGGTTCCGGCCCGCTACGCGGCCAGCTCGTCCATGATCCTCGTCGCCCCTCCTTCGGGCGGCACCCTGTCCCTCGACAAGACCAAGCCGGTCGGCCTGACCAACCCGCTGCTGCAGTACAGCGACAGCATGCGGACGGTCGCCGGCATCCTCATCCTGACCATGAACAACCCCGCGATCCAGAAGGAACTGGGCATCGTGGAGGGCGGCGAGATCAAGCTCACCGTCGACGACGGCCGCTCCAACGCCGAGCTCATGGGCATCACCACGGCGGGCCCGTTCGTCCACGTCGCGGTGGAGGCGCCCGCCGGTGTGACCGTCCTGGACACCATCGCCAGGACGGAGAAGCGCATCCGCGCCGAGCTGCTCAACCAGCAGCGCATCCTGGGCGCTCCGCACAGCACCTACATCGCGCTCAACGACGTGACCACCCTCGCTCCCAAGGCGGTGTGGAGCAACACGATCATGGCGACGGCCGGGGCCTTCGGCTTGGGGGTGGCGCTGGGGCTCGGGTTGGCGTACCTGGTGGTCCTCCGCCGTGGCCGGGCCGTACCGGTGGCCGAGAACCGGCCCGAGCCGGCGGAAAAGAAGATCACACCGCCGCGCAAGATCAATGGCAGGGTCCTGGTCTTCGCCGAAGGCAGGGAAAAGGCCAGGAATGTGGAATCCACCGCCGACCGAACGACGCCGATCCCGGTCGTGAAAGACGATGACGAACCGGAAAACAGCTGATTTATCGTGCTTTATCGGTTAGTGGGGAGACGAGTTGGATTTCTGGGCGGCGATCGGGGTCGTGCTGCGGCGATGGTACGTCGCCGTCCCCGCCCTGCTGGTGACGCTCGCCGGCTCCTACGGGATCTACACGAGCATCCCGCCGATGTACCAGTCGTCGGCCGTGCTGTCGCTGACCGTGCCGATCACCGGGCCGTCCACGCTGGGCGACCGGCGCGACCAGATCATGGAAGCCAACCCGCTGCTGAACTACAACTACGGGCTGAACATGACCGCGGAGGTCCTCGTCCAGATCCTGGGCGCCGAGGACACGATGACCAAGCTCGGCGCCCGGCCGCACGGCGAGACCACCTACGAGGTCAACAACGGCAGCCCCAACCCCGAACTGCTCTTCAGCCAGCCGTTCGTCCTCATCGAGGGGATGAGCTCCGACCCGCGGGCCGCCAAGGAGATCGTCTCGCGGGTGACCCAGCGGGCCAGGGCCGAGCTCGACAAGCGGCAGGTCCAGCTCAAGGCCCCGCCCACGACGTTCATCGTGCTCACCGAGATCCTGCCGCCCACCGACGCCGTGGCGCTGCGCAACGACCGCCTGCGCTACACCGCGGCCGTCCTGCTCCTCGGCCTGCTGGCCAGCCTGGCCGCCGCCTTCGCCACCGAAAGCGCGACGGCGGCGCTGCGCCGCCGGTCGGAACGTGCCAAACCGGCACCCGCCGTGCCCGAGCGGGAAGAGGTGCTCCAGCCGTGACCGCGGTGCTCGCGCCGCCGGTCACGGACCGGCCCGCGCGCCGGCGAGCCGACGGCGCCACGTTCGCCGCGCTCTTCGTCGTCATCCTCATGATCGTGCCCGCGCGGCTCATCCTCAGGGGCCTGCCGTTCGCGCTCACCCCCGCCGAGGCGGTCGGCCTGTTCGCGGCGCTGTGGTGGATGTGCGCCCACTTCACGCTCACGCTCGGCGCGGCCAAGGGCGCCAACCCGGTGCGCACGGCCGTCTACCTCTACGCGGTCGCCTACCTGGCCAGCTACGCCCAGGCCGCCGTCGCCTACCTCGAGCCGCGCCAGCTCGACCTGGCCGACCACATCGGCGTCATCGCGCTCGCCCTGGTCGGCGTGGCGCTGGTGGCCTGCGACGGGGTCCACGGCCGCGACCGCATCGACCTGGTGCTGAAGACGGCGGTCGTGGCAGGGGCGATCCTCGGCGTGATCGGCGGCATCCAGTTCCTCCTCTCCTACGACCCCACGATGGACATCGTCGTGCCGGGCACGCGCGTCAGGGGCGAGGCGCCCGCGATCCTCGAACGCAACGGCCTGAACAGGGCCGCGGCCACCACCAGCCATCCCATCGAGTTCGGCGTGGTGTGCTCGATGATCCTGCCCATCGCGCTGCACTACGCCTTCGCCGCCCGCGAGCGGGGCCTGCCCGCGCTGCGCTGGTGGGTGTGCTGCGCGCTCGTCGCCGCCGGGCTGGTGTTCTCCGCGTCCCGCTCGCCCGTGCTCGGGCTGCTCGCCGCGGGACTGCTGCTGCTGTCGCACTGGCCCGCCAGGCGGCGCGTCCAGGCGATCATCGCGCTCGTCTTCTTCCTCGCCGTCGTACGGCTGGCCGCCCCCGGCCTCGTCGGCGCCATCGCGGGACTGTTCGACAACATCGGCAACGACTCCAGCATCCGCTACCGGACGGCCGACTACGCGATCGCGCTCAACGCGATCGAGCAGCACCCGCTGCTCGGCAGGGGCCACGGCACCTGGTATCCGCCCTACGACATCGTCTTCGACAACCAGTACCTGCTGACGGCCGTCGAAGGCGGCCTGCTCGGCGTGGCGACCCTGGTGGGCCTGTTCGGCACCGCCATCTGGGCCGCGCTGCGGGCCCGCTACCTGTCGAGCGACCCGACCACCCGCGACCTGGGCCTGAGCCTGGCCGCCTCGCTCCTGGTCACCCTGGTGGGCTGCGCGACCTTCGACCTCAACTCCTTCGAGACGACCAGCGGGATCGCCTTCCTGTTCGTCGGCCTGTCGGGCGCGCTGCTGCGCTCGGTGCGTGCCGTACCGGACGGGGTGCGCGCGCCGGGTGAGCCGGCGGGCGATCGGGCGGCGCGGTGAGGGCTCCCGTCCCGGGGCGTGTCCGCGTCGGCGCGGTCGCGGTCATGGCACTCAGCGAAGCCGACGTCGCCGACCACGTCGCCGCCGGCTGGGCACGTGGCGCCGGCGGCTCGATCGTCACCGCCAACATCGACATCGTCCGCAAGGCCAGCCGCGACCCCGCGCTCGCCGCGCTGGTGGCAGGAGCGGAGCTGGTCGTCGCCGACGGCATGCCGGTGGTCTGGGCGGCGAGGCTCGCCGGGCTCGCCGTGCCCGAGCGCGTCACGGGCGCCTCGCTGGTCTGGAGCCTCAGCGAGCGCGCCGCCGCGGAGGGCCGCTCGGTCTTCCTGCTCGGCGGCGAGCCGGGCGTCGCCGAGCGCGCGGGGGAGGAGCTGGCCAAGCGCTGCCCCGGCCTGCGCGTGGCGGGCTGCCACGCGCCGCCCTTCGGCTTCGACGCCACCGACCGCGGCATGCGGGCGGCCGTGGCCGAGGTCGTGGCCGCCGCCCCCGACCTCGTGCTGGTCGGGCTGGGCTTCCCCAAGCAGGAGAAGACCATCGCCGCCCTCCGCCCCCTGCTGCCGCACGCCTGGCACCTGGGCTGCGGCGCGGGCATCCCGATGGCCGCGGGGCAGTTCAGCCGCGCTCCCGCGCTCCTGCAGCGGGCCGGCGGCGAGTGGCTGCACCGGCTGTGGCTGGAGCCCGGCCGGCTGGCCCGCCGCTACCTGCGGGAGGACGCCCCCTTCGCTGTCAAGGTGCTCACCGTCGCCGCCGCCCGGCGGCTCACCGGACGCAGGCCCTGAGCTCGCGAGAATGGTTGGTTCATGCCCCTTGCCGTGGTGATCGTCACCTATGCCGCCGCCGAGATCATCGAGGACTGCCTGCGGTCGCTCGGTCCAGGGCTCGACGGCGTGCCCGACGCCCGCATCATCGTGGTGGACAACGCCTCACCCGATGACACCGTCGAGCGGGTCCGCGCCTACGGCCAGGGCGTCGAGCTGATCGAGACCGGCCGCAACGGCGGCTTCGCCTTCGGGGTGAACGCCGGCCTGGCCGCCGCCGCGGGCCGCGACGTCCTGGTGCTCAACGCCGACATCAGGCTGCGGCCGCGCGCGGTCGCCCTGCTGCTGCGGGCGCTGGACCGGCCCGGCGTGGGCATCGCCGTACCGCGGCTGCTCGACGAGCACGGAGCCCTGCAGCTTTCGCTGCGCCGGCGGCCCACCGTGCTCAGGGCGCTGGGCGAGGCCGCGCTCGGCGGGTTCCGCGCGGGCCGGATCGCGCCGCTGGGCGAGCTGGTGGCCGACCCGCGCGACTACCTGCGGGCGCGCACCGTCGACTGGGCGACCGGCGCGGCGTGGCTGGTCTCGCGCGCCTGCGCCGAGGCGCTGGGCCCGCTCGACGAGCGCTACTTCCTGTACTCGGAGGAGACGGAGTACATGCTGCGCGCGGGCCGGCACGGCTTCGCCGTACGGTACGAGCCCGAGGCCGTCGCCGTGCACCTCGGCGGCGACCAGGTGGCCTCCGACCGGCTCTGGGCGCTGGCCGCCGCCAACCGGGTGCGCCTGCACCGCAGCCTGTACGGCAGGCCGCGCGGCGCGCTGATGCGCGCGGCCGTCACCCTCAACGAGGCCGGCAGGGCGCCGGCCAGGGCCAGGCACCGGGCGGCGCTGCGCGAGCTGCTCACCATGGCCGAGTGGCCGTCCGCGCCGGGCGCCACCCCGGTCCCGCCAGGCGCCACCCCGGTCCCGCCAGGCGCGACCGCGCCCCCGCCGGGTGCCGCCCCGCCCCCGCCGGGCTACGTCTGCTTCTCCGCGCAGGACTGGTGGTACCACAACCGGGCGCACTCCGACTTCCAGCTCATGCGCCACCTGTCGGCCCAGCGCAGGGTGCTGGTCGTCAACAGCATCGGCCTGCGCATGCCGGTGCCCGGCAGGTCCACGAACACGCTGCGGCGCATCGGCCGCAAGCTGCGCAGCGTCGCCAAGTTCGTCCGGCGGCCCGCGCCGGACTTCTACGTCATGTCGCCGCTCCCGCTGCCGCTGTACGGCTCCTCGTTAGGCAGGAAGGCGAGCGCGCTCCTGGTCAGAGCCCAGGTGGCGGCGGTGTGCGCGGCGCTCGGCCTGCGCCGTCCGGTGGTCGTCGTCACCCTGCCGACGGCCTGGGACGTGGTGCGGCCGATGCCGCGCAGGGCGCTGGTCTTCAACCGTTCCGACCGGCACTCCGCCTTCCCCGAGGGCGGCGGGCAGGCCGTCAAGGACATGGAGACCCGGCTCCTGCGCCACGCCGACAGCGTCGTCTACGTCAGCAGGACCCTCATGGCCGAGGACGCCGCGCTGGCCGGCGACCGGGCGCACTTCCTCGACCACGGCGTGGACCTGGCGCACTTCACCCGCGTGCCCGCCGAGCGGTGGCCGGCGGACGTGCGCCGCCTCCCCGGTCCGCGCGTCGGCTTCTTCGGCGCGCTCGACGACTTCGTCGTCGACTTCGACCTGCTGGAGCGGGTGGCGCTGGAGCTGCCCGAGGTCTCGCTGGTGCTCATCGGTGACGCCAACGGGCCCATCGAGCGGCTGACCAGGCATCCCAACGTCCACTGGCTGGGCTTCCGTCCCTACGAGCTGATCCCCGCCTACGGCTCGGCCTTCGACGTCGCCCTCATGCCGTGGCTGGACAACGACTGGATCAGGCACGCCAACCCGATCAAGCTGAAGGAGTACCTGGCGCTGGGCCTGCCCGTCGTCAGCACCGACTACGGCGAGCTGTCCCGCTACACCGACAGGGTCCGCGTGGCGGCCGGCGCCGACCTGTTCGTCAAGGCGATCAGGGTCTCGCTGGCCGAGGGCCCGCCGCGGCCACCCGACGCGCTGCGCGCCTCGGTGCTCGGCGACGACTGGTCGGTTCGCGCCGCCGAGCTGCGGGCGCTGGCCGAGAGGCCGCCCGGGTGAGGAGGCGGTACGCGCTCACGGCGATCCTGCTGGCGCTGACCGCCTGCACGGCGCCCGCCGGTGACGATCTCGCGCCGGTCAGGGTCGAGCTGGAACCGGTCGCGTGGGAGGGCGGCCCGCGCTACTACGAACGCTTCCCCGCGGCGGTGCGGGCCGGCTGGAGCAAGCCCTCCTTCTTCCCCGTCGGGGTGTGGTTCGCCGCCGTGCGCACGCGCGAGGACGTGACCACCGACCGGGCGGCGGGCATCAACACCTACTTCGAGCTGACCGGGGACAGCGACCCGCGCCTGCTGCGCCGGTACCGCATGTCCGCGCTGACGAGCCGGCCGCTGCCCGGCCACGGCGCCGAGACCGTGGGCTGGCTCGTCGGCACCGAGGCCGACATGTGGGGCGGTCCGGGGTACGCCCGCTGGTCGGGCGTGGCGGGTTTCGGCGCGCCCGCCTGCGTGCCCGCGAAGGCCGGCTGCGGCCACACCGCCATGCGCGCCCTCTCCCGCCGCCTGCCCGACGACGGCCGCCTGCGCTACGCCACCTACGGCAAGGGCGTCATGTACTGGCTCACCAGTGACCAGGCCGCCAGGTTCGTCAACGGCTACACCGACGCCGTCTCCACGAGCCTCTACTGGTACACCGACCGGGCCGCCTGCGAGGAGGGCGGGCGCTTCATGAACCTGGCGAGCGCCCACTGCCGCCTGGCGGCCAACTACGGCGAGACCATCGACAGGCAGCGCACGCTCGACGCCAAGGACGCGCGCCTGCAACCGGTCTACGCCATCGTCGAGCTCGGCCGGCCGCGCGAGGGGGACGGCGCCATCACGCCCCGGCAGGTCGGCGGCGCGGTGCTGAGCTCGCTGATCCACGGCGCCCGCGGGGTCATCTACCTGGGCCACAGCGCGGGGCGGGCGTGCCGTACCACCGGCCTGCTGCGGGCGCCGTGCGGGGCCCGGGTCAGGGCCGCCGTGACCGAGCTCAACCGGCGGATCGCGCGCCTCGCGCCCGTCCTGAACAGCCCGTCCTTCAGGTACGGCTACGCGCCCGGCCTCGACACGATGCTGAAGCGGCACGACGGTTTCCTCTACCTCTTCGCGATGCTCGAGCGAGGTGGGAGCATGGGGCCGCGCGCGATCACCATCCCCAGCGAGCTGTCGACGGCCCGCGAGGCGGAGGTGCTGTTCGAGAACAGGACCGTCGCCATCGGCGCGGACGGCAGGTTCGCCGACTCGTTCGACTCCGAGGACACCTACCACATCTACAAGATCAGGATCGGGGAGGCGTGACCGTGAGAAGGAGCTACGTGCTCGGCGGGGTGGCGGCCGTAGCGGTGCTGGCGGCCGTCCTGTTCGCCGTGGTCCCTGGCGCGCTGCCGCGCCGGCCGGCGGCCGTGACCCTGGACCTGCCGCGGGTGCCGTGGGAGGGCGGCCCCGCCTACTACGGGCGCTTCCCCGTGGCCGCGGCCCGGGGGTGGACGGATCCGTCGTTCTTCCCCATCGGCGTCTGGTACGAGTCGGTGCTGGCCGAGAAGGACGTGCTGGCCGACAAGGAGGCCGGGATCAACCTCTACGTCGAGCTCACTGGTGACAGCGACCTGAAGCTGGTCGACAAGCACGGGATGTCGGCGATGACGACCAGGCCGCTGCCCGGGTCGGGGCCGGAGACGGTGGGCTGGGTGATCGCCGACGAGGCCGACATGTTCCCGCGGCCGGGCAACGCCCGGTGGGACGGCAGGTTCGCCGGGGCGGGCGACCCCTGCGTCCCGCCCAAGGGCGAGGGGTGCGGCTTCACCGCGATGAGGACGCAGAAGGACAAGCTGCCCAAGGGCGACGGCCGCATGTACTACGCCAACTTCGGCAAGGGCGTCGGCATGTGGTGGAGCGACAAGGACAACAGCCAGTTCGTCAACGGCTACACCGATCTGGTCTCGGCCGACATGTACTGGTACACCGACGCGGGGATCTGCGTCGAAGCCAAAACGATCCTGAAATTTCCGGACAATGAGTGCCCGCGGGCGGCCGGCTACGGCTGGCTCATGGACAAGCAGCGCCGGCTCGACGCCATGGACGGCAAGCTCCAGCCCGTCTACAACTTCGTCGAGGTCGGCTGGCCCTTCAGCGACCGGAACAGGACCGGACTGCGGGCCGTCGAACCGGAGCAGGTGAAGGGCGCGGTGATGAGCTCGATCATCCACGAGGCCCGCGGCATCCTCTACTTCAACCACAGCTTCGGCGGCCCCTGCGTCAGCCACCACGCGTTGCGCGAGCCGTGCTACCGGCCGGTCAGGGCCGCCGTCACCGAGGTCAACCGGCAGATCAAGCAGCTGGCGCCGGTCCTCAACACCCAGTCCTACGCCTACGACTTCGGCGAGGGCCTGGAGACCATGCTGAAGGGCCAGGGCGGCTCCTTCTACGTCTTCGCCATGATCGAGCGGGGCAGCGAACCCGGCAGCCGCTCACTGACCCTGCCCGCCGAGCTGGCCGGGACCGCCGAGGTGGAGGTGCTCTTCGAGAACCGCACGATCCCTGTCGAGCACGGGCGCTTCACCGACACGTTCGCCTCCGAGCACGGCTACCACATCTACAGGATCAGCCAATCGCGATGATCGACTTGACCAGGCCGCCCATCCGCTCGAAGGCGATCGTGGAGGTGGGGAAGTAGTAGCGCATCTCCGTCACGCTCAGCAGCTCCACCTCCATGGCGTCGCGCAGCGCGTGCAGCCGGTCCCGCGGCGCGGTGTGCACCAGCGGCCAGTGGCTGATGATCAGCCGCCGGGCGGCGACGGGCAGGAACTGGAAGCCGGGGAAGAGCACGTGCGGCTCGACGGGGAAGTAGCGGTAGGGGACCTGCACCCAGTGGCGGCGGGCCAGCGCCCGGACGTTGTCGGCGAAGCGCTCGCGCCGGATGTGGCCGCCGACGTGCTCGATGACGGCGTTGGAGTAGACGAGGTCGTAGTCGCCGTCCAGGATCGCCTTCGGCAGCTCGGTGGCGTCGGCGCGGTCGGCCCTGGCCCAGGAGGGCAGGTCGGTGGGCGGGTCCATCAGGTTGACCAGGTGCAGGCGGGCCGGCCGTACCGGAGCCCGCTCCCACGCGGAGAACGTGCCGCCGAGGTCGATCACCGACATCTCGGAGATGTTCGGGAAGGCGGCCGCGAACCGGTCCCAGCGCCGCCGCCTGGCCCGGGCGCCCACGGAGTTCGGCGCGTCCACGAACCGGTTGCGTAACGCCTGCAGCGTGCCCATGACCATCCCCCTCTGATCGCGAACTCAGCGTGGGGTGTATCGGTCCAAACGGGGCCACCGTTACGGGGCGGGCGCCTGCCGCCCGCCCCGTCAGGTCAGCTGATGCGCCAGGTGTCGCCGCCCATGAGCAGGTCGCTGAGGTCGCCGGGGCCCTTCTGCGCCACGGCCTCCTCCAACTGGCCGGCCATCAGGGTGTCGTAGGCCGGCCGGTCGACCTGCCGGAAGATGCCGATCGGCACGTGCTCGAAGGCCGGCTCGTCCAGGCGCGACAGCGCGAACGCCACCGACGGGTCGGGGTTGTGCGCGTCGTGCACCAGCACGCGGTCGCCCGCCTCTGCCAGCGGCACCACCTCGATGCCGCCGCCGTCGTTCCTGACGACGGCCTTGGTGGCGCTGACGATCGGCTGGCCGTGCTCCAGGCGCAGCGTGATGTCGTCGCGGACCTCGGGGTCCTTGAGCGGCTCGAAAGCGTTGTCGTTGAAGATGTTGCAGTTCTGGTAGATCTCCACCAGCGACGTGCCCCGGTGGGCGGTGGCCTCGCGCAGCACCGACTGCAGGTGCTTGCGGTCGGAGTCGATCGTGCGGGCCACGAACGACGCCTCGGCGCCCAGCGCCAGCGAGATCGGGTTGAACGGCTTGTCCAGCGAGCCCATGGGCGTCGACTTGGTGATCTTGCCGATCTCGGAGGTGGGGGAGTACTGGCCCTTGGTCAGACCGTAGATCCTGTTGTTGAACAGCAGGACGTTGAGGTTGACGTTACGGCGCAGCGCGTGGATGAGGTGGTTGCCGCCGATCGACAGCGCGTCGCCGTCACCCGTGACCACCCACACGCTCAGGTCGGGCCTGCTGGCCGCGAGCCCCGTCGCGATCGCCGGCGCCCGGCCGTGGATGGAGTGGAAGCCGTAGGTGTTGAGGTAGTACGGGAAGCGGCTGGAGCAGCCGATGCCGGAGACGAACACGATGTTCTCGCGCCGCAGCCCCAGCTCGGGCAGGAAGCTCTGCACCGCGGCCAGGATGGCGTAGTCGCCGCAGCCGGGGCACCAGCGGACCTCCTGGTCGGACTTGAAGTCCTTCAGGGTCTGCTTCCCCTCCGCCTTGGGGATCAGGGCCAGCCCCTTGCCGTTGACGAGTTCACTCACTGTCGATCACGTCCTGGATGACTCCGGCCAGCTCCTCGGCCTTGAACGGGAGCCCGCGCACGCGGTTGTAGCTGATGATGTCGACAAGGAAACGCGCGCGCAGCAGCAGCGCCAGCTGGCCGAGGTTGATCTCCGGCAGGAGCACCTTGTCGTAGCTCTTGAGCACGTCGCCGGTGTTGGCGGGCAGCGGGTTGAGGTGCCGCAGGTGCGCCTGCGCGACCTTGCCGCCGTCCTTCCTGATCCGGCGCACGGCCGCGGCGATGGGCCCGTAGGTCGAGCCCCAGCCGATGACCAGCACCTTGGCGTCGCCCGTCGGGTCGTCGACCTCGAGGTCGGGCACGTCGATGCCGTCGATCTTGGCCTGGCGGAGCCTGACCATGCGGTCGTGGTTGTTGGGGTCGTAGGAGATGTTGCCCGAGCCGTCGGACTTCTCGATGCCGCCGATGCGGTGCTCGAGGCCGGCCGTGCCGGGAATCGCCCACGGGCGGGCCAGCGTCTCGCTGTCGCGCCGGTAGGGCTGGAACTCCTCGTCCGTCGCCGTGGCGAACGTCGTGGAGATGTCCGGCAGGTCGGCGATGTCGGGCAGCCGCCACGGCTCCGAGCCGTTGGCCAGGTAGCCGTCGGACAGCAGGTAGACGGGCGTGCGGTACTTCAGCGCGATCCGCGCCGCCTCGATCGCGGCGTCGAAGCAGTCGCTCGGCGAGGAGGGCGCCACGATCGGCACCGGCGACTCGCCGTTGCGGCCGAACATGGCCATCAGCAGGTCGGTCTGCTCGGTCTTGGTCGGCATGCCCGTCGAGGGGCCCGCGCGCTGCACGTCGACGAGGATCAGCGGCAGCTCGGTCATGACCGCCAGGCCGACCGTCTCGGCCTTCAGCGCCACGCCGGGACCGCTGGTGGTCGTCACGCCGAGTGCACCGCCGAAGGCGGCGCCGAGCGCCGCGCCGACGCCGGCGATCTCGTCCTCCGCCTGGAAGGTGCGCACGCCGAAGCGCTTGTGCTTGGACAGCTCGTGGAGGATGTCGCTGGCCGGGGTGATCGGGTAGGAGCCGAGGAACAGCGGCAGCTTCGCCTGCACGCCGGCCGCGATCAGGCCGTAGGCCAGCGCCTGGTTGCCCGAGATGTTGCGGTAGACGCCCGGCTCCAGCTTGGCGGGCTTGACCTCGTAGGAGACCGAGAACGACTCGGTGGTCTCCCCGTAGTTCCAGCCGGCCTGGAAGGCCGCGATGTTGGCCTTGGCGATCTCGGGCTTCTTGGCGAACTTCTGCTCGAGGAAGGTGATCGTGTGCTCGGTGGGCCGGTGGTAGAGCCAGCTCAGCAGCCCGAGCGCGAACATGTTCTTGGAACGCTCGGCGTCCTTCTTCGACAGGTCGAAGTTCTCGAGCGCCTTCACCGTGAGCGAGGTCAGCGGCATCGCGTGGACGCGCCACTCGCTGAGCGAGCCGTCCTCGAGCGGGTTGGCGTCGTAGCCGACCTTCTGCAGGTTGCGCTTGGTGAACTCGTCGGTGTTGGCGATGATGTCGGCGCCCCTGGGCAGGTCGCCCAGGTTGGCCTTCAGCGCCGCGGGGTTCATGGCAACGAGGACGTTCGGCGCGTCACCCGGCGTCAGGATGTCGTGGTCCGCGAAGTGGAGCTGGAAGCTCGACACACCGGGGAGCGTTCCTGCGGGTGCCCGGATCTCGGCGGGGAAGTTGGGCAGAGTGGACAGGTCGTTGCCGAACTCCGCCGTTCCGGCCGTGAAACGGTCGCCGGTGAGCTGCATCCCGTCGCCAGAGTCGCCGGCGAACCGGATGATCACTCTGTCGAGTTGCTGAACCTGCTTGGTCACAGCGAAGTCCTCCTCGACTGCGCTCGTGGCACGTTCTCAAATTCCATGCTAAGTCCTCGGGGGTCACACGTTTCCGTGAGGAGCATCACGGGTAAACGCGGTGAAATCAGGCAGACGCGAGAGAACGACTAGGACGACACAGCCCTGCCGCGAGCCGGCACAGGTCGATGTGCAGGCGGGCGAAGAGGACGGTTCGGTTCACGCTGCCTAACTATATGCGCCCACGAAGGCTTACCTACGTCAGGGGCTGCTTACCCGAGGAGTAGACGCGGCCAGGCGCCATTCCGGGCGCGTCGTACAGCTCGGGGACCGTGACGAACGCGTAGCCCTGCGCGGTCAGCTGCCGCAGGATCTCCGGCAGGGCCTGGACCGCCGTGTCCTGGCCGTCGTGCATGAGGACGATCGCCCCGGGATGCGCGCCGGAGACGGCGTGCCGTACCACCTGCGCGGCGTCGGCGCCGTTCGAGTCCTTCGTGTCGACGTCCCAGGAGACCAGCGAGAGGCCCATCCGGCGGGCGGCGTTCTTGACCTCCTCGCTCACCGCCCCGTACGGCGCGCGGGCGAGGGTGGGCGTCTGCCCCATCTGGACGCTGATCGCGCTCTGCGCCCTGGCGAAGGCGTTGGTGACCTTGCTGCTCGACAGCTTGGTCAGGTCGTGGTGCGACCAGGTGTGGTTGCCGACCAGGTGGCCCTTCTCGCGCATGAGGCCGACCAGCCCCGGGTTGGCCGCGACGTTGGTGCCCACCGTGAAGAACGTGGCTCTCGCGCCGTACCTGTCCAGCGTCTCCAGCAGCTGTCGCGTGGCGGGCCCCGGCCCGTCGTCGAACGTCAGGGCGACGCACTTGATCTTGGCGCAGTCGACGCCGCTGGCCCTCGAGCTCACGGCCGGCGGGCTCTTGACGGAGGCCCCGCTGACCACGGGTGACGGAATGGCGTCCTTCGCGGCCGCCAGCGCCCGCCAGCCGGTCGGCGACAGCAGCGGTTCCACCCGCTTCTTCGGTACGGCCACGGCCACCCTGCCCAGCGCGCCCGGCCCCACCTGGTAGTCGTCGAACTCGACGACGAGGTCGCCCTGGCTGTTGAAGGCCATCGAGTCGAACAGCTCCCGGTCGGCGCCCACCGCGTCGTAGTCGAGTTCGGCGGCGCGTTTCTTCAGCTCGGCCCGGACGAGCGTCGCCAGCGGGGGCAGCGCCGTCACCAGGTCGGGAGACTCGACGACCTTGTCGCTGACCCTGTCGTACCAAACCGTTCGGAGCGAGTTGGCCCAGCCGGCCCCGGCGAACTCGCCGGTGCGCAGGCGCACGCCGACGACGTCGCGGGTGGCGGCGGTCAGCTGCCAGTCGGTGTTGAGCTCGGCGCGCGGCTGCGGGGGCGCGGCGGCCGAGACCCGCGCGAAGCGGCTCATCCGGCTCTCGGCCAGCGAGCGGAGTCTCGCGTTGAGGCCGGGCGTGTCCTTGAGCTCGGGGTAGGCGATGTACACATCCCGGTCACCCGCGTCGCCGTGGGTGAGTGTCCTGGTCGTCAGACCTGGGACCTCGGAAGGATCGACAAAGCTGATCATGGTGGGTTCGGCGGGGACGCGCAGTTCCCGCTCGGGGGAGGCGGTGGCCATTCCGCAGCCGCTGGCGGCGACCGCGATAAGCGCGATTCCTCCGAAGAATCGCCTTTTATGCATGCAGGTCAGGCTAAGGGGGCATATACCCCTTTTGCCCCGATTTGATAGTAAGAGGACAGAGCCTTTGGCCGGGGTTACGATCGGCACATGGGTGGCTACTTCGGCTCCTACGCGCTGGTCTTCGCGCTGTTCGTCATCGGCGTGGCCATCGTGGCCGGCGCCCTCATGGCCAACCGCCTGCTGCGCCCCTCCCGGCCGACGGCCGACAAGCTCACCACCTACGAGTGCGGCGTCGACCCCGTCGGCGAGGGGTGGGCGCAGTCGCAGGTCCGCTACTACGTCTTCACCTACCTGTACGTGGTGTTCGCCGTCGACGCGGTGTTCCTCTTCCCGTGGGCGACGGTCTTCGCCGCTCCCGGCTACGGGATGACCACGCTGGTCGAGATGTTCGTGTTCCTGGGGTTCATCGCGCTCGGCATCGTCTACGCCTGGCGCAAGCGCGTGCTCACCTGGACGTGACCTCCTTGCGGGCGCGCCGGTGCCGGCATCCCGGGAGATCGGCCCGTCACCGGCGGCCCCGTGACGATCTCGCGACGGAGCGTGGTGTCGGCGGCCTCATATTTGGCGCTCCCTTGGCATTTCGATGGGCGACTATCCAAACTATTGAGCCAGGTGATCGCCGACGTGGCCTTTCGATGGTCGGGTCTCCGAACAATCGGACAGCGTGTCCGGCCGGGTCCGGTCGAGATGTGGCGGTGCCCCTCTACTCCTCCGGCACCAGGCGTTGGAGAATGGCGACATGGCCGATCTTCCGATGCCGACTGTGGGGCCGGTCTCCCGGCTGGCGCCGAAGCCGATGCGCTTCGTGCTCAACTGGGGACGGCGCTACTCCCTGTGGGTCTTCAACTTCGGGCTGGCGTGCTGTGCGATCGAGTTCATCGCCACCTCGATGAGCAGGCACGACTTCATCCGCTTCGGCGTGATCCCGTTCGCGAACGGACCCCGGCAGGCGGACCTCATGATCGTCTCCGGGACCGTCACCGACAAGATGGCCCCCGCCGTCAAACGCCTCTACGAGCAGATGCCCGACCCCAAGTACGTCATCTCCTTCGGCGCCTGCTCCAACACCGGCGGCCCGTACTGGGACTCCTACTGCGTGACCAAGGGAGTCGACCAGATCATTCCCGTCGACGTCTACGTCCCCGGCTGCCCGCCCAGGCCGGAGGCGCTGCTGCACGGCATCATGAAGCTCCAGGAGAAGATCGCGGCGGAACGGCTCGGCGACCGTTACGTCCTGTCCCTTCCCGGCCAGGAGGACGCGTGACGCTCAGCGCGCATTTCGGGGACCGGGCGCAGCTCAGTGAGTCGTGGGGCGAGCGCACCGTCGACGTGGCCCCGGCCGACTGGATCGAGCTGCTGACCTTCTGCCGGGACACCGGCCACGAGTTCTTCGACTGGCTGACCGGCGTGGACGAACCGCCGGACGCGTTCGGGATCGTCGCGCACGTCTACAACCCGTCCACGCGCGACCGGCTGCTGTTGCGGACGACGGTCTCCCGTGCCGACCCGCGCCTGCCGTCCGCTGTCGGCGTGTACCGGGGAGCCAACTGGCACGAGCGGGAGACGTTCGAGATGTTCGGGGTGGTCTTCGAGGAGCACCCCTACCTGGTGCCGCTGCTGCTGCCCGACGGCTTCGAAGGGCATCCGCTGCGGAAGGACTTCGTGCTGGCGGCGAGGGTCGCCAAGCCCTGGCCAGGGGCCAAGGAGCCGGGCGAGTCCGGCCACGGCGCACCGAGCCGCCGCAAGACGCTCCCGCCCGGCGTACCCGCCGACTGGGCGGGCACCGCCCCCGCCGCCCAGCCACCCCGACCGTCGTCTCCCGCACCACCCGCGCCCGTGGAGGAGCCTGATGGGTGAAGTCCTCGACATCGTCCTGAGCTTCGTCGTCATCCTGCTCGTCTTCCTGCTCCTGCCGCTGATCGTCGGCCAGACCGAGCACAAGGTCATGGCCCACATGCAGTCACGCCTCGGCCCCATGTACGCCGGCGGCTTCCACGGCTGGGCCCAGCTCATCGCCGACGGCGTCAAGTTCGCCCAGAAAGAGGACGTGATCCCCGCCGCCGCCGACCGGCGTGTCTTCCAGATCGCGCCGGGCGTCGCGCTCGTCCCCTACCTGCTCGTCCTGATCGTCATCCCCATCGGCCCCGGCCTCGTCGCCGTGGACCTCGACCTCGGCCTGTTCTACGTCCTCGCGGTCATGGGCATCGGCGTGCTCGGCGCGATCATGGCCGGGTGGGCCTCGGCCAACAAGTACTCGGTGCTCGGCGGGATGCGCGCGGCGGCCCAGCTCATGTCCTACGAGCTCCCTCTGGTCCTGTCGGCGTCGTCGGTGGCCATGGCGGCGGGCACGCTTTCCCTGCACGGCATCGTCGAGGCGTGGCAGTGGTGGTGGCTGCCCTGGCAGGCGATCGGCGGGGTGGTCTTCTTCCTCGCCGGGCTCGCCGAGCTGCGCCGCCCACCGTTCGACATGCCCATCGCCGAGTCCGAGATCATCATGGGTCCGATGACCGAGTACACAGGCATGCGGTTCGCCCTGTTCATGCTGTCCGAGTACGTCGGCATCGTGGTCCTGTGCCTCCTCACGACGGTGTTGTTCCTGGGCGGCTGGCACGGCCCGCTGCTGCCCGGCGTGGTGTGGACCTTCCTCAAGGTGTTCGCGCTGGCGTTCCTGGTGATCTGGCTGCGGGTCAGCTTCCCCCGGCTCCGGGAGGACCAGTTGCAGCGCCTCGCCTGGGTGGGACTGGTCCCGCTCGCCCTGCTGCAGTTGGCGATCACGGGTGTCGTCAAGGTCGCCGCGGGATGACCGTGTGGCCGTCGGGCACGCTGATGGATCGGCTGGCCGTCGACGTGGGTGCCGAACTCCTCGCGCTGGCCCCGGCGAGAATGCGCCGGCCGGGGGACGTGCTCATCCACCAGGGCGTGCCGGACGGCGGGCACGTGTTCGTCCTGCGCGCCCCCGCGGACGGCAGGACGGCGCTGGTGAAGGTGACGGCCACCATGGAGAGCGGCGACGACGTGCTGCTCGGCATCCGGGTCAGTGGCGACATGGTGGGGGAGCTGGCCCTGCTGCGCGGCACCCCGCGCTCGGCGACGGTGATGCTGTGCTCCGAGGCGCTGGTGCACGCGATCCCGCCCGGGGTGTTCTCGGAGTTCGTCAAGCGGCGTCCGGCCGTGTGGGCGGCGGTGGCGCAGATGATCGCCGACCGTCTTGACTGGGCGAACCGTCGCAGGCTGGACATGGCCACGCTGAGCGTCACGGGCAGGGTGGCGCAAGTCCTCACCGATCTCGTCGACCGGCACGGGTTCGAGGCGCCCGGCGGTTTCGACGTGGGGGTGAGCCTGACCCAGGCGGAGCTCGGACGGCTGGTCGGCGCCCGCGAGGACGCGGTCAACAAGGCGATGCGCCTGTTGCGGGCGAAGGGGCTCGCGGATACGCGATACCGGCGGGTAACGGTTCACGACCTGCAAGGATTACGGGACTTCTCGCTAATCTCCTGAATTGCGGATATATACGCCTTTCTTTCTTGGTGCCTGTGCCAGACTTGATCGTCACGCGACCGGGAGAGAAGATGAGCAGCGCAAATTTGCCCGATATAGCCACTTTTATCTGGGGTGCGGTGGCTTCTGGGAGTCTTGAGAGAATTGGTGCATATGGCACTGAATCGACTGTCGAGGCGGTCAAATCCCTCTGGCAGCGGCTGAAGGACTCGCGAGCCGAGAAGGGGCTGCCTGAGACCCCGGCAAGCCGCGAGGAGCTCTACGAGGGCCTGGTCGCGCTCCTCATCGAGGATCCAGGGACGGCCCCGCTGGTCCGGCGGATCGAACTGACCGCCCACGCGGACCAGGTCGTGCACAACGTGTTCGACGGCACGGTCACCATGCACGGCGGCACCATCGGCATCAGCAACGGGCCGCGGTGACGGTGTCGGCTTCACCCGTCCGCAGCATGCTCGTGTCGATCGACGTCGTCGGTTACAGCCTTCGCGACGATGGTGGTCAAGAAGAGATCCAGGCGGCTTTGGTGCGGCTTATCCGGGAATCGGCGCGCTGTGCCGTACTCGACATCGATGGCTGGTCGTTGCAGCCGTCAGGAGACGGCGTGTTCGCCGTCATTCCGCCGACCGAGTCCGAGCCGAGGATCGTCGACGACTTCATTCGGCATCTCAACAGGCTGCTCAAACGGCACAATGCCGCCAGAAACGGGGACGACAGGCTTCGTCTCAGAGTGGCGGCCCACGTCGGCGTCGTCAGCGCCGCCGACAACGGTTTCGCGGGAGAGCCCGCCGTGGTCGTGGGCCGGCTGCTCGACTCGGCTCCCCTGCGCGCCGCCATCGCCGCCGCGGACGACGCCCACCTGGCGCTGCTCCTTTCCCGGGACGTCTACCAGGGCACGGTCGCGGGCGGATACACCACGGTGGAACCGTCGGACTTCCGGCAGGTGAAGATCCAGGTGAAGAAGTACAGCGGCGAGGCGTGGCTGTTCGTGCCCGGCGCCGACGTGCACGGCCTGGACCTGCCCGAGGCGACCGGCGCGGCCGAAGCCGCTCCCAGCGCCAAGACCGCCGGTCAGGTCGTGCACACCGTCTTCCACGGCGACGTACGGCTGGACGGCGGAGTGATCGGAATCTCGAACAACTGACGACGGAGCGAACGGTGACCCAGTCGTCCGAGCCGCCCGCGGCGGAGACGCCGAACGAACGCATCTACGCCAACCAGACGGCGAACACCACCTTCAACGGGTCGGTCTACCTGACGAACGGCGCGATCGGGTTCGGCGGGCCCTCGTCGAGCGTTCCCGCCCAGCGGGCGGCGGGCAGGATGCCGCAGCAGATGATCGACGCGGCCACCCGGGCCTACGCGCCCCCTCCCGCGCACGACCACGCCGTCGAGGCGCTGCGCAAAGACCGTGTCATCGTCCTGTACGGCCCGCAGGGAAGCGGCAAGCGCGCAGGCGCCATCAACGTGGCCACGAGTGTCGATCCGGGCATCCCGCTGGTCATGCCGCTCCCCGACCAGGAACTCGGCCAGCTGGCCGAGCGCAGCTATGAGAAGAACATCGTCTACCTCGTGTTCGGCTGGTCCGGCGACGAGGCGGCGACCGACGCGGGCGACGCGAGCCTGGCACTGCTGACGGAGAACGTCCTCAAGGCCGGGGCCTACATGATCATCACGAGTGGTGATCCGATCTCGAGCCCGCAGTCCCCGGCGGTGCCGCATTTCGCCTGGCGGCCACCGGCCGTGGAGGACGTCCTTCGCGTCAACGGGGCGACGGGGGCGGAGCAGTACCACGCCCAGCTGCGACAGCACAGCCTGGCGGACGTGGTCCAGTTCGCGAGGGACGTCTCGTCGGGCAGGCGGCCGGAGGACTCCCTCAACGACCTGGACCCCAAGCTGTGGTCCGACGTGCAGAAATGGTTCGGCGGCGATCCGTCGCACCGGGAGGTCCTGGAGGTGGCCGCCCTGCTGTTCCTCGAAGGGCTGCCGGAGGGCCGCTTCGAGGCGAAGTTCGCCGCCCTCGTCGACCGGGTGCTGCCGCCTTCGCCCGAGGAAGGCGCCGAGGCCGTCCCCAAGGGTTTCACGCAGAGCCGCAAGCGGTCCGACGACTCCCTCATCACGACCGTCAAGCGCGTGGCGGAGGGCGAGAACGCCATCGCGGGGCAGTTCAGACGCTGCGTGGTCTTCCGCAAGGAGGGCTATCGCGCGCGCGTGGCGGCGGAGCTCTGCGACCGCTACCCGGCCGACTTCTGGAAGCCGCTGTTCGCCTGGTTGCACGAGGTGGTGGTCCAGCCCGACGACCTCGCCATGAGCGAGCTCGCCACGGGGCTCGCGCTCGTGGCCCGCGACGACTTCGACAGCGTCAGGGAGCAGTTCCTCCAGCCGTGGTCCGCCGGCGAGCGCGGGCGGCGCGGCTGGAACGCGGCCGTCGAGGTGCTGTGGTCGATGTGCCTCGACGAGAGCCTCGCGCCGCTGGCCAGGCAGACGGCCATCCGCTGGGCGCGCAGCAGGGAGCCGTTGCGCCAGCGGGCGGCCGCGCTGGCCTTCTCCAGCCTGGTCGGCGTCCTGTACACCGGAGATGCCCTGCACTACCTGTGGCAGCTCACCGAGGAGGAGACCGCAGGCGAGAGCGCCTCCCTGGCGATCGTCGGCCTCTACCAGACCCTCAGCTGGACCGACACCGGCGCGCACCGGTTCCTGCTGGACGATCTCGGGGAGCGGCTGCGCCGTTTCTCCAGGCCGGGCACGCCGCGGCTGGCACGCGCCCTGCGGGTCGCCGTCATGGTGCTCGAGGCGCCCGGTGAGGACGGGATGCCGTTGGCCGTACGGCATCTGCGGCGCGGAGACAGGGACGTCAAGCTGTTCGCCAGGCTCTGGGCGGCCGCCATGGTCAACAGGCCGAGCAGGAGCACGGTCTTCGACACCCTCTACAACGTGCTCGACGCGCTCGACCGGCTGACGCCGCCGCCGGTGGAACTCGTGGAGAGCCTGTACCGCGACCTGGCCGACGCGCTGCCCGTCCGCGAGCACGCCCCCTTCAACCGCGACTTCCGGCGACATGCGACACGGCGCAGGAGCGGGACGAGCCCCCAACGCCTTTTCATGATCCTACTTCCGAAGATCTTCCCATCCGAGGACTGGTAAGCATGCCGTACCCCATCAGCAGCAGCGCCTCCTTACGACCCGTCGAGCGCCAGCGCTGGCGCAAGGCGGCACGGGCGGTGGACGAGATACCGATGCCCTTGCCGCACGAGGTCGTCGTGCTGGCGGTCGGCGGCGGCCATGTCCGCAGCGACGAGAAGAGCCTCGGCCCGGCCGACGAGCACGTCGTCAACGCCACCGGCTACAGCGTCGTCGACATGCGAAAGGACCAGCCCGTCGAGGTCGACCTCACGCTGCCCTCCAGCGGGCTGGACGAGTTCCTCCTGCGGGTCATCTTCACCTGCAGCGTCACCGATCCCATCACGGTCGCCCGCAACGGGCATACCGACCTGGCCGTGCCGCTGCAGGCGTACGTGAAGGGCTACCACCGCATCCACCAGCTCGGCCTCGACCACCCCATCGAGGCGCGAGCGAGCGTGCAGGACGACGCGCTCACCGAGCTCAGCATCTACAGCCAGGCGCAGCCACCGCTGGTCTCCGGCATGCTCGTCCGGCTGGCCGCGATAGAGGTCCTCACCCCCGACGAGGTGATCGCGGAGAAGCGCGCCGCCGAGCAGGAGGCCAAGGACCACGAGCGCAGGCGGCGCGAGATGGCCTTCGAGCACGACCTGACCGCCAGGCGCCGCACGTACGAGATGGACGACCTGCGACAGGAGCACGACCTGACCGCGAGGCGGCGTGCCTACCAGATGGACGATCTGCAGCAGGAGCACGACCTGACCGCCAGGCGGCGCGGGTACGAGATGGACGACCTGCAGCACGAGCAGGACCGCACGCGCGTCGAACGCCGTTTCGCCCACGAACTGGATCGCGAGGAGACCGAGTTCGAGCTCGAGCAGCGCCAGCGCAGGCTGGCCGCCGACCTCAGGCACGCGCGCACCTTCCACGAGGAGACCGGTTCCGACCCCTACGCCGTGATCTCCTACGCGGTCGCCCGAGGGGAGCTGAGCTCCACCGAGCTCATGCGCCGGCTGGACGAGGCGGAGCAGGTACGGCGGAACCTCGACGAGCAGGAGCGGCGCAGGCGCCTGGAGTGGGAGGCCGACAGGGACAAACGCGAATGGGAGGCGTTCCAGGAGGTCAGGGCCTTCGAACGGCAGAAGGAGCTGCGGGCGCAGGAGCTCGACGCGGCCCAGGACGAGCGCGAGTTCGAACTGCGCAAGGAAGGGCTACGGCTGGGCCAGGAGAAGGAGAGCCGGCAACAGGAATGGGAGCTCAGCCGCGAGGACCGCACGTGGGCCCGGCACAAGGAGGAGTTCCAGCTCCAATGGGAGAAGGAGCAGCGGGCACAGCAACTCGAGGCCGCCAAGGAGGAGCGTGACCACGAGCTGCGCAAGGAGGAGCTGCGGCTGAAGCAGGAGCAGGAGCAGCTCAAGCAGCAGCTGGCCGCGCAGCGCGAGCAGCGGGAGTGGGAGGCCGGGCGGGCGCAGCAGGACTGGGAGCGGGAGAAGGAACGGCAGGAGATCCTGATCGCGCAGGAGAACCGGCAGAACCTCGCCACCCTCACCGGCAAGGCCATCGACCGCGGGCTCGCCGACCACTCCGACATGGGGCAGTTCCTCATCGAGCAACTGATCGACAACGGCACCCCGGCGGAGGCGCGCACCGCCGTGACGCCCGCTCAGCAGGCGTCGGCTCTCGAGTCTTCGGGACAGGACGACGACATGTCCGCCCCGAGGGAGGAGAGCGTCGGTGACGACTGAAGCCGCGCCGGTCGAAACTCATCAGGCGGAACTGGACCGGATGGCGCCGGTGCGCCGCCGGTTCGGGATCCCGCGGATGCTCCGGATGGTGTCGGGGGTGAACGAATCCATCCTCGACTGGGTCCCGGAGGACCGTCCCACTCTCACCAGGACGGGTGCGATCATCCTGTCCACCGCCCTCATGGCCGCGGCCTCGTTGTGGATCGTCGTCCACGAGGTCTTCGGTGCCTCCATGCCGGCCAGCGTGGCCGCCGCGGCCATCTGGGGGACCGTGATCTGCGTGTTCGACAGCTGGCTCGTCACCAGCACGCACGGCGTGACGGGGCGTGACCGCGTCGCGCGCCTCCTGCCCCGGCTGGCGATCTCGGTGCTGATCGGGGTCGTCATCTCGGAACCGCTGACGCTGAAGGCGTTCGAGTCGGCCGTGATCGAGCAGGTGGCCGAGGACCGGCGGCTCGCCGACCAGGAGCTCAGGGCCGGGTTCAAGCGTTGCTATCCAGGCTGGGACCAGCAGCCCCCCACCGGCTGCGACGACTTCAAGCTCGATGTCCCGCGGGCCGACACCCGCACGCTCGAAGCCACCATCGCGCAGCGGGACCAGCGGCAGAAGGAAGTGGCCAGGCTCAAGAAACTGGAAACCTCGCAGGCCGCGCTGGAGGGCAAGGAGTGCCTCGGCACGGGCGCCGGCCAGGGTTTCACCGGCCGGCCGGGCAACGGCTACTGGTGCGGACGACGGCGAGCGGCCACCGACACGACACGCCAGGCTCTGCAGACCAAGGAGCAGGAACTCCAGAAACTGGAACAGACGGTCACGCAGCTCACCAACGATCGGGCGACGGCCGCCGCCACGTACGAACAAGCCGTCTCCACCGGCATCGCCGCCGAGATCTCGCGACGGTCCGCCGCCCGCAGCCGGCAGCCGGGGCTGCTGGAGCAGTTCCGCGCGCTGAGCAGCCTGACCGCCGCCAACTGGGCCGTCTTCTGGGCGCACCTGGTGCTGGCCGGCCTGCTGATCGTCATCGACTGCTTTCCGGTGCTCACCAAGCTGATCAGCAAGCCCAGCGCCTACGATCGGCGGCTCGCCGCCCAGCGCGAGAGCAAGGAGCGCCTCCACGACAACGACCTGCGGCTCAACGAACGGCTGCGAACGGGAGACGGCGAGATCCGGCTGCACAAGGAAGAGCTGCGGGTACGGCACGCGATCGAGGACAGCGACCACGAGGTGCGGCTCTCGGCAGCGCGTAGGGAGGCCGAGCTCAGGGCACGCATGGACCAGTTGGCCAAGCAGGCGAAGCAGGCCAGGGTCACTGGACAATGGCCAGCATGATCTCGGCGGCGGTGGGGCGCTCCGAGGGCGACTTGGACAGCGCGGGCCCCACCACGCCGCGTAACGACGGCGGGAGCGGCGACAGGTCGGGGTGCAGGTTGAGCACCCGGTTGAAGACGGCCGGCACGGTGTCCTCGCCGAACGCGGGACGCCCCGTCGCCGCGAAGGTCATCGTCACCGCCCAGCTGAAGACGTCGGACGGCGGGCCGACGGGCGTGCCGGACAGCTGCTCGGGCGACATGTACGGCGGAGTGCCCGCCATCTTGCCGGTCATCGTGGAGTGGTCGAGCGAGCGCGCGATCCCGAAGTCGATCACGCGGGGGCCGTCGGAGCCGATCAGGACGTTGCTGGGCTTGAAGTCGCGGTGGACGACCCCCGCCTTGTGGATGGCCGCCAGCGCCCCGGACGTGGCAAGCGCGAGCCTGGTCAGGCTGTCCTCGTCGCGCGGCCCCCGGTCGCGGACGAGCTGCTCGAGCGAGGGCCCCGCCACGTACTCGCTCACTGTGTAGGCCAGGTCGGGGGCGATGCTGACGTCGAGCAGCCTGGCCGTGGAGAACGTGGCGACCCTGCGGGCGGCGTCGACCTCGCGGGCGAACCGGCTGCGCGCGTGCTCGTCGCCCAGATCGTGGAGCACCTTGACGGCCACCCGGGTGCCGTTGGGCGCGGCGGCGAGGTAGACCGCGCCCTGGCCGCCGCGGCCCAGGAGGCGCAGCACGCGATAGTGGCCGATCCACTCGGGCTCGCCCATGCGCCGCGCGTGGCCTGTGGGGTGGGTGGCGCGGTCGTGCACGGGCAGCGGCGGAGGACGCATGGTGCCGGGCATGCGGCCGGGCGGGTGTCCGGGCATGGAGCCGGGCATGGAGCCGGGCGGGGGGCCGGGCAGGTGGCCGGGCATGGTGCCGGCCGGGGGCGTGGGCGCAGGGGCGGATCCGGACCGCCCTCTCGCCATCAGGGGGACGAGGATGCCGCTGTGGATAACTCCGCCGATCCAGCTCGCCATCAGGCACAGCCCGACGAGCCCGAACAGCCAGTCGGGCGCATGCGAGATGTCGTCGTAGCTCCACACGACGATCATGAACGCACTGACGCAGGCGCCGTACAGGGCGGCGGAGATGACGAGCCACTTGCTCTGCAGCCAGAACGCCGCGAACCCGATGGTGAACGGCGTGGCCAGGCCGCACGTGAGCAACGGGACCACGGCCCAGGCGACGGCGGCCGTCCAGGCTCCGGCGCTGGGTCGGTGGGGGCGGGGGTGCGGCATGGGCGAGAGAGTATCGGGTAGCGGCGACATAAGCAGGGGTGTGGACGGCGGCTGTGGATAACCCGCACGTATCCTGTGGATGACTGTGGAAAACCTTGGGGACAACAGGCTGATGGATTCACCTGCGACGCATAGTGCGTCATGATGTTGAATCATGGCACGGATACCTGGAGTAGGGCTGGTGAAGGGGCTTTCGGTCACCCTTCGCCACATGCTGCGCAGGTCCGTGACCCAGCAGTATCCCGAGGTCCGGCCGGAGCTGCCCGCCCGTAGCCGCGGTGTCATCGCGCTGGTGGAGGAGAACTGCACCTCCTGCATGCTGTGCGCCCGCGAGTGCCCCGACTGGTGCATCTACATCGATTCGCACAAGGAGACACTGCCCGCGCCCGAGGGCGGCAGGCCCAGGCAGCGCAACGTGCTCGACAGGTTCGCGATCGACTTCGCGCTGTGCATGTACTGCGGGATCTGCATCGAGGTGTGCCCGTTCGACGCGCTGTTCTGGGCGCCGGAGTTCGAGTACGCCGAGGGGGACATCAGGAACCTCCTGCACGAGAAGGACAGGCTGCGGGAGTGGACGCAGGCCGTGCCGCCGCCTCCCGCACACGAGGTGGGAGCCGAGCCGCCCAAGGAGCTCGCGGCGACCGTCCGGCCGACCCGTACGCCGGGCGGCGCGCCCGGCCGTACGGGGGAGGGCGCTGCGCCAGCCCGCGGCGAGGGAGCCGGTCGGGCTGCGGCTCGTGGCGAGGGAGCCGGGCGGGCTGCGGCCGGCCGTACGGGGGAGAGGGCGACGGCGCGCGGCCGTGCGGAAGGAACGGCACCGGCCGAGACGCCTGCCGAACGCGCGACGGCCCGAGCCGAGACGACGCCGGGCGAGGCCTCCGCACACCGACCCGGAGGACCAGCGGAAGTGACCGGTGCCGCCGGGCGCACGGCTGGAGGAGCGGCTGGCGTCGCACCGGGAACATCGGGCCCGCGAGAGGCCGCACCAGGAACATCCGGCACGTCGGAGGTCGCACCGGAAACGTCCGGCGCGCCCGGGAGTGCGTCGGACGCATCAGACGTGGGCGAGACCGCACGGGACAGGTCAGGCGAGCCCGGAGCTGCACCGGGTTCCGGCAAGCCCGAAACCGCGCCACCGCGTAGGTCCGGCACGCCCGAGGCCGCGGAGAGCGGGACGAGCACGCCCGAGGCTGAGGAAAGCACGGCGAGCGCGTCCGAGACCGCGAAGAGCGCGACGAGTAAGCCCGAGGCCGCGGAGAGCGGGACGAGCACGTCCGAGACCGCGGAGAGCGCGGCGCGCATGTCCGAGACTGCGGCAGGCGGGACGCGCGGCGCCGAACAGACGGGGCAAGACGCCACGGGCCGGGCCCAGGGCCGGACCGGCGAGGGCGGGAGCGGTGAGGGCCAGCCCGAGGCGGCGCCCGCAGCCGGACAGACCCAGCGCGAGGCCCGTCCCCGTTCCGCCCGGATGAGCAACGTGCGCGGCATCCGCCCGCCCGGAGCGCTGCCCACCCCGCCGCAGCCCCCGCGGACAGGTTCATCCACAGGCCGCTCGCCGGACGAAGAGTTTTCCACAGGTTCCGGCGCGTCGTCGTCGCCGCCGGAGTCGGCGGAGCAGACTGCTGCCACCGAGCCGCGCAGGCGACGGATGGTCGATCCGCGTTCCATCCGTCCGCCGGGCGGGCTGAAGCGTCACGAGACACAGGAGCCCGAGGAGGACTAGTGACCGCGGCGGTGCCTTCCTACCTGTCCCCCACAGGGCAAGAAATCGTCTTCCTGCTCCTGGGTGCGGTGGCGGTCGGATCCGCACTGCTCGTCGTGACCACCAGGCAACTCGTCCATGCCGCCCTCTGGCTCGTGGTCTCCTTCGGCGCGCTCGCCGGGTGCTACCTCGTGCTGACCGCCGAGTTCGTCGCGTGGGTGCAGGTGCTCATCTACGTCGGCGCGGTCGTGGTGCTGCTGCTGTTCGGCATCATGCTCACCCGCGCACCCATCGGCAGGTCGGCCGACCTCGACAGCGACAACAGAATCGTGGCCGCCGTGGTCGCGCTGGCGACGGCGGGCGTGCTGGTCGCCGTGGTCATCGACGGCTTCCGCCACGCCTACACCCCGCTCGAGCCCGGCGGCGGTGCGGCGGGAGAGCTCGGCGCGAGCGTCTTCCGCACGTGGGTGCTGCCGTTCGAGGCGCTCTCGGTCCTGCTGCTCGCCGCGTTGGTCGGAGCCATCGTGATCTCGCGCACCGACATCAGACCGGACGACACGCCCCCGACCGCCGAGGGCAGGGGGAAGTAGTGCACATCGTCTACCCGGCCGTCGTCTCCGCGCTGCTCTTCTCCATCGGTGTGTACGGCGTGCTCGCCCGCCGCAACACCATCCTGGTGCTGATGTCGGTCGAGCTGATGCTCAACGCGGTCAACCTCAACCTGGTCGCCTTCGACGTCTGGCTGCGCGACCGGCTCCATGGCGGACAGGTGCTCACACTGTTCGTCATCGTGATCGCCGCCGCCGAGCTCGGCGTCGGGCTGGCCATCGTCCTGGCGGTCTACCGCAACCGCAAGACCGTCGACCTCGATCGGCTCCGCGACCTGTCCGAACTCGACGCCGTCGCGAGCCTCACCACCCCGAGTCCGTCCCCACCGCATCCGGTCCAGGAGGGCCAGGACCAGGTGAGCTCGCGTCAGACGAGTTCGGGTCAGCAGGGCCCGGGTCAGGTGAGTTCGGGTCAGGTGAGTTCGGGTCAGCAGGGCCCGGGTCAGGTGAACTCGGGTCAGGAGGGCCCGGACGAGGAAGGCCCCGGTCAGGAGGGCCCAGGTCAGGCGAGCTTGAGCCAGGCGGCGCAGAGCCAGGAGGCGCAGAGCCAGGAAAACCCGGCACAGGAGGGCCGCGCGGCGCCTCCGGAGAGTGGCGAAGGTTCCCCAGAGGGCGGCGAAGGTGTCCCGCCGGGCGGCGAAGGGGTCCCGTCGCGTGACGAAGGTGTCCCGGAAAGCGGCGAAGGTGTCCCGGAGGGTGGCGAAGGCGCGCCGGCCACAGGCGACGGTGCACCAGGTGCCCCCAGGCCAGGAGAGCGTGCGAGCCGAGGGAGAGCCCAGTGAGCCGCAGCTACGTCGACTCCTTCCCGGCGATCATCATCGTCCTGCCGTTCCTGGCGGCCGCCGCCGGCCTGCTGCTGTCCCGCTGGCCGCGCGGCCACATCCCACGCACCGGCCCGCCCCAGGCGGTGTCCGGCCATGACCTGCCGTACGGCTCGGCCGTCCACCCCGCGCTGGAAAGCGCCGACGCCAAGGCCAACCGCAGGGCCGCGTGGTTCGCGGTGGTCCCGGCCACCGCCGCCGCGGTGCTGGCGTTCTGGCTGGCGGCCGGCCAGGGGTTCGCCTTCTTCCACCGCCTGGCCGCCGAGCCGGCCCAGGGCCAGGCCGCCCGAGCGGGCGCCACGTACGGCACGATCGAGACCGGCGGGGTCCCCATCGCGCTGACGCTCCAGGCCGACCAGCTCTCCGCGATCGTCGCCGTCCTGGTCACGATCGTCGCGCTCGCCGTCCAGATCTACTCGATCGGCTACCTGAAGGACGACCCCCGCTACCCGTCCTACAGCGCGTTCATCAGCCTGTTCACCAGCGCCATGCTGCTGGTCGTCTACGCGGGCGACCTGCTCCTCCTCTACGTCGGCTGGGAGATCATGGGGCTCTGCTCCTACCTGCTGATCGGCCACTGGTGGGAGGAGCGCGCCAACTCCAGAGCCGCGGTCAAGGCCTTCCTGGTCACCCGCCTCGGCGACGTGGGTTTCCTGTTCGGCATCTTCGTCCTCGGCCTGTCGGCGGGCAGCTTCAGGATCGACGACGTGATCGCGAAGGTGCCCGAGTCGCCGACCGCCACCGTCGTCACCGCGACGATGCTGCTGCTGGCGGGGGTCGCGGGCAAGAGCGCGCAGGTGCCGCTGCACACCTGGCTGCCCGACGCGATGGCGGGCCCGACGCCGATCAGCGCGCTCATCCACGCCGCCACGATGGTCGCGGCCGGGATCTTCCTGGTCGCCCGGCTCTTCCAAGTGTTCCTCGCCGCGCCGCCCACGCTCGACGTCCTGGCCGTGCTCGCCGCGCTCGGCATGCTCGGAGCGGCGCTGGCCGCCCTCGCCCATGACGACCTCAAACGCGTGCTGGCCTACTCCACCATCAGCCAGCTCGCCTTCATGGCCGCCGCGCTCGCCGCGGGGTCCGACACCGCGGCGATCTTCCACCTGCTCACTCACGGAGCGTTCAAGGCGCTGCTGTTCCTGTGCGCGGGCGCGGTCATCCACCACGTCGGCTCCAACCTGATGAGCCAGATGGGCGGCCTCCGGCGCGAGCTGCGCGTCACGTTCGTCGCCATGACGATCGGCTTCGCCGCGCTCATGGGCCTGCCGCCGACCAGCGGTTTCTTCAGCAAGGACGGCGTGCTGGCCGCCGTCGAGCACGCGGTCGGCGCCGGCACGCTCACCGACGCCGCCGGCCTGCTCCTCTACGCGTGCGCGCTGGCGACGGTCGCCGTCACCGGCGCCTACGCCACCCGCGCATGGCTGCGCACCTTCTTCGGCCGGGAACGGTCGCTGGCCCTGCCCGAACCGCAGCCCGGCACCGCCCACGTCGTCGACACCCGCGAGGCGCCGCCCTCCATGCTCGGCCCTGTCGTGGTGCTCGCCGTCCCCGCCCTGGGGCTTGGTTTCCTCGGCGCCGGCCACCTCAGCTGGGGCACCGCGGCCATCAGCGTCGCGCTCGCGCTGCTGGGCGCCGGCATCGTCTACGCGGTGTGGCGCGGAGACCCGCTGGCCGATCCCGCCAAGATCCTCGGCCCGCTCCGGGTGCCGGCCGAACGGGCCTTCTACGTCGACACCGTCTACAACGCGCTGTTCGTCCGGCCTGTTCTGGCGCTGGCCGGGCTGGTGGTGCGGACCGACGACAGGGTGGTCGACGGCGCGGTGCGCGGCTCGGGCCGTACCACGCAGGGAGCCTCCGGCCTGCTGCGCCTGGCACAGAACGGCAACGTGCAGCTCTACGTCAGCGGCGTCCTCGCGGGCGTCCTGCTGATCGCGGTGGGGGCGGTGGTGCTCGGATGACCTGGCTGTCCGTCGCGCTGCTCGCGGTGCCGCTGCTCGGCGCCGGCGTCCTGCTCGTGCCCGCCGCGGCGGGCCGTCTCCGGCTCATCGGCCTCGCCGTCTCGGGTCTCACCCTCGCGCTCGCGGTCATGCTCGCGGCGACCTTCGCGTACGGCCAGGCGGCGCGACCCCAGTTCACCGTCGACCTGCCCTGGATCCCCGGCCTCGGCCTGCGCTTCCACCTGGGGGTCGACGGCATCTCCCTGCCACTCGTCGTCCTCACCGCGCTCCTGACGTTCCTCTGCTTCGTCTACCTGTGCTGGAGCCCCGGCCACCTGCCCGCGCGCCCCAGGGCCCTGCTGTTCACCCTGCTCGTCCTCGAAGTCGGCATGCTCGGCACGTTCCTCGCCCTCGACCTGCTGCTGTTCTTCGTGTTCTTCGAGGTCGTGCTCATCCCGATGTACTTCGTGATCGCCATCTGGGGCGGTCAGGGGCGCCGCGCCGCAGCGATCAAGTTCATCCTCTACACCCTGCTCGGGTCGGTCGTGCTGCTGCTCGGCCTGCTGCTGATCTGGACGCAGACCGGCACGCTCGACATCGTGGCCCTGACCCAGGCGCACGGCGCCGGACTGTCGCGCTCGGTACAGGTGCTCGCCTTCGTCGCGATCGGCCTCGGCCTGGCGGTCAAGACCCCGATGTGGCCCCTGCACACCTGGCTCCCCGACGCGCACACCGAGGCGCCGACCGTCGGCTCGGTGCTGCTGGCGGGTGTGCTGCTCAAGATGGGCACGTACGGCTTCGCCAGGATCGCCATCCCCGTCCTGCCCGAGGGCGCCGCCACCGTCGCCCCGTGGCTGGGCGCCTTCGCCGTCGTCGGCATCGTCTACGGCGCACTGGCCTGTCTCGCCCAGAGCGACCTCAAACGGATGATCGCCTACTCCTCCATCGGCCACATGGGCTTCGTCCTGCTCGGCTTCGCCACGCTGACCACCGTCGGCATCAACGGCGCCCTGTTCGCCAACGTCGCCCACGGTCTGATCACCGGCCTGCTGTTCTTCCTGGCCGGCGCCGTCAAGGAAAGGTACGGCACCGCCGACATGCCCACCCTCGGCGGCGGCATGCTGGCCCGCTACCGCCACCTGGGCTCGCTGCTCACCTTCGCGTCCATCGCCTCGCTCGGGCTGCCGGGGCTGGCCGGGTTCTGGGGCGAGATGCTGGCGCTCCTGGGTGCCTTCCAACCGGCACCCGGGCTGCCCAGGCCGCTCTTCCTGGCGTACATGGCGATCGGCGGGATCGGCGCGGTGCTGACCGCCGCGTACTTCCTCACCATGCTGTCCCGGGTCACGCACGGGCAGCCGGCGGAGGTGCGCCCACAGGGTGACCAGGCACGCGCCGCCGCCCCGTTCGACCAGGGCGGCCCTGACATCGCGCGAGACGACCACGGCGAACTGGTCGCGGCGCAAGGCGCGCGGGTCGGTCCCGACATGGCGCGACTCGCCAGTGGCGGGCCCGGCGGCGAAGACACGGCTGCCTCCGCGCCGGACCGGAGCGGGGCCGAGGCACGGGAAGGCGACCAGGGCGCGGCCGTCGCCACGCTCGACCGCAGAGGGCTCGACGTGCGGGGATACGAGTTCGTGGCGTGGGTGCCGCTCGTCGTGCTGACTCTGGTCTTCGGGCTCTGGCCGAAGGCGCTCCTGGCGCTGACCACGCCCGCCGTCCAGATGCTGCTGGGAGGCACGCCATGACCGCTCTGTCTCCTCCTGCCGGCCAGGCGGCTGCGATCTCCTCTGCTCGCCAGGCGCTCGAGCTTCCCACGCTTGCATGGGTAAGCAGGTTCCGCAGGGCTCGGCAGCCGAGGGCGGTGGCGTCATGATCCAGACGATCGACTACTTCGCCATCGCGCCGCCGCTGGTCCTGACCGTGGTCGCGGGGTTGGTGCTGCTGCTCGACGCTTTCCTGGCGCACTCGGCGGCGGTCCGGACGGCGCTCGGAGTCGTGTCCCTCACCGGCGTCGCGGTCGCGCTCGGGTTCGTCGTGGCGCAGGCGGTGGGGGGCCGAACCCTGCGGACGTTCTGCGTCCCACCGGACCTGGCGGGCCACGGTCCTCCGGCCTGCTCGTTCGTGGTCGACACGTTCACGCTCGTCCTGGCGGGGCTGGCGCTCGTCGCCGGAGCGGTGGTCGTGCTGCTGTCGATGACCGAGCTGGCGGGTGGCCGCATCCCGGTCGGGGAGTGGTACTTCCTGCTGCTCTGCACGCTCGTCGGCGCCGCCACCCTGCCCGCCTCGCGTGACCTGATCATGCTGGTCGTCGCCCTCGAGCTGGTCTCGCTGCCGGTCTTCGCGCTGACAGCGCTCAAACGCTACGACGGCAGGGCCTCCGAGGCCGCGGTCAAGCTCTTCCTGGTCTCCGTGGTGTCCACGGCGATCATGCTGTTCGGCGTCTCCTTGCTCTACGGCATGAGCGGCACCGTCCACCTGTCGCGCCTGGGCGAGGCGTTGGGCGCGTCCGGCCTGACGGCGGCGTCGGGCGGGGCCGGTCCGGGCGGGGCGTTGGGCGGGGCCGGTCTGGGCGGGGCTCTGGACGGCGTGCACCTGTCAGCGGTCGTGGGCGGCGCGGTGCCCGCCGGACAGCAGGGATCCGCCGCCGGCTACGCCTCGGCGCTGGAGATCACCACGGGCCTGCCCATGGTGGTGACCGTCGGAGTGGTGCTCGTGGTGGCGGGGTTCGCCTTCAAGATCGCCGCTGTGCCGTTCCACTCCTGGGCGGGCGACGTCTACCAGGGCGCGCCGATCCCCGTGGCCGCGCTGCTCTCGGTCGTCTCCAAGGCGGCGGGGTTCGCGGGGCTCATCCTCGTCCTGACGAGCGCGCTGCACGGGCAGACGCGGACCTGGGCGCCCATCGTCGCCATCGTCTCGGCGCTCACGATGACGGTCGGCAACCTCCTGGCGATGCGGCAGCGCTCCGCCGTACGGCTGCTGGCGTGGTCCTCCGTCGCGCAGTCCGGTTACATCCTCGCGCCGCTCGCGGTGATCACGGTGGCGAGGAGCGGCGGGCTGGCGGCCGGGGCGTCGGTGGCGTACCTGGTGTTCTACGCGGCCATGAACCTCGGGGCGTTCGCGGTGGTCATGCTGATGTCCAGGACCAGCCCGGGCAACGAGATCGACGACTACCGCGGGCTGGTGTTCAGGCGCCCGGCGGCCGCGCTGGCGCTGGCGTTCAGCCTGATCTGCCTGGCCGGCCTGCCCCCTGGCCTCGCGGGCCTGTTCGCCAAGGTCGTCGTCTTCCGTGAGATCGTCAACGGCGGTCTCGGCTGGCTGGCCGTGGTCATGGCCGTCAACACGGTCATCGGCCTCTACTACTACATCGTGTGGACCGCGCGCCTGTTCGCCCCCGCGGCCGAGCCGACCGGCGACGCCCAGCGCCGTACGGGTCAGCCGGCGGCCGTGTGGGTGGCGATCGGCTTGACGTTCGCGGTGGCGGTGCTGTTCTCCGTCGCGCCCCAGCTGGTCCTCGATGTAGCCGCACTGTAACCACTCCATTCCCACAGGTCACGGCGGTCGGGAACGCTCGGCGTGGGCATCGACGTTGGTACAGGTGAGCCCACACCTCGGAAGGGGGGAACCCTTGCATCACAACGGTCTGCGTACGGCCCTCCTGCTGGGGCTGCTCTCCGCGTCGATGATCGCGGTGGGGGCATGGCTGGGCGGCGGTACAGGTGTCCAGCTGGCGGTCCTGCTCGCGCTGGCCGGTAGCGGGGTCGCCTACTTCTTCTCGGACCGGATCGCCCTTTCGGCCATGCGGGCCAGACCGTTGAGCGAGGTCGAGCAGCCGACCCTGTACCGGATCGTGCGCGAGCTGTCCACTGAGGCCAGGCAACCGATGCCGCGGCTGTACATCTCGCCGACGGTCCAGCCGAACGCCTTCGCGACCGGACGCAATCCGCGTAACGCGGTGGTGTGCGTGACCTACGGGTTGACACAGTTGCTCGACGAGCGTGAGTTGCGCGGGGTGATCGGGCACGAGCTGTCACACGTCTACAACCGGGACATCCTGATCTCGTCCGTGGCCGGAGCGCTGGCCACGATGATCACCTGGCTGAGCTACGTGGCGGTGTTCTTCGGCGGGTCGGACGACGACGAGGGGCCGGGCTTCCTCGGGGCGCTGCTCATGATGCTGCTCGGGCCCGTGGCGGCGGGCATGGTGCACATGGCGGTCGCGCGGACGCGAGAGTTCCACGCCGACGAGTCGGGGGCGCGGCTGACCGGCGACCCGCTCGCGCTGGCGTCGGCCCTGCGCAAGATCGAGATGGGGGTCAGGCGGTTGCCGCTGCCGGAGAACAGCCGGTTGACGTCGGCGTCGCACATGATGATCGCCAACCCGTTCAGCGGGAGCGGGCTGGGGCGGATGTTCTCCACTCACCCGTCCACGGCGGAGCGGGTCGCCCGGCTGGAGCGGATGGCGGGCTACCGCCGCTGAACCTCGGCGTGCGGCGGCCTCGTGGGTCAGTCGCCGGCCAGGTGGACGTCCCAGGTGTCCCGGCTGAGCGTGAAGCGGTCCGCCAGGCGTGCCGACGCGTCCCGCAGGTCGATCGACCGCGCGACGTAGGTGCGTGGCTCGGTGAAGGTCAGCAGGGTGAGCCGCGTCGAGGAGTCCCAGGTCAGCATCCGGGGCTGCTCCGCGGCGGGAACCTTCACTCGTACCGGCGTTCGTGGCTCCGTCGCGCCGGCGGTGCCGTCGTGCCGTACCGGGTCGTGGAACCGTACCGAAACGCGTGAGCCCTCGCGGGCGGCTGCGGCGAGCGTCGTGCCGCCGGGAGCCAGGGCGCCCCATCCCGTCAACGGAACGCCCGCCGACGGAACGGCAGCGCCCGGACGGTAGACGGCGGTCTCCTTCATGTCGAGCACCAGCCGCAGCAGTCGCCCGTCGGGGCTGAATCCCTGGACGCGGGCGGGTGGGGGAAGGGGCCACGTCTTTCCGGTGGCCACCTCGATGACGGTGGGAGGGCGCTGGGTGCTGCTGACGACGGGGTCGACGACCAGGAAGCGACCGTGCGGGCCGAGCCGAAGGGTGACGTCCGACATGCGCAGGCCGTACGGCAGGCGGCCGGCCTGGCCGGGGACGGGGGTGCGCTTGCCTGACGGGACGTTCCTGACCACCAGGCGGTGGTTGGTGGTGGCGAAATAGGCGACATGCCGGCCGTAGGGGTCGACGGAGATGGGAGCCCGGAGGGCCTGTTCGCGTCCCCTGGCGTCGAGGGAGCGGACCTGCGCGTCGGGCAGGTCGAACGTCTTGCCGCCGCGCAACCACAGCCGCCAGGGGCTGCAGACGCGCCGCTTGCCGGTCGCGCCGGGACAGGAGGCGAGCCCGGCATAGCGGACGGCCGCCCGTTGAGCTCGCGCAGGTGTCAGGCTCGGCGTCGCCGACGATCCGGACATCGCAGGCTCCTGGACCCTCCAGGCCGCGGCTTCCGGGACGGCGGGGGTGCCGCCGAGGATGAGGGAGCCTGCGGCCAGGAGGGGGACGAGCATGGCAGCCACCCTAACGACCGGACCAGTCCAGGGATGACCTTATCGGCCACGTCGAACAGCGCTCTGGTCCGTCAGACGGGAGATGGGGGGCGTACAGGAGCGGGTGGCAGCGAGAGGCGGGGGCGCGGGATGGAGTCTGGCCGGGGGAGGCGGCGACGAGGCGGGTGGAAGCGCCCCAGCGCGTGGCCGGCCGCCGGCCAGGGGCCGAAGAAGGTCAGGAGTGGGTGGTGACGGGGTCGGTTTCCGCGGGATTCAGGGCGGGCAGCCCGTCGATGCTCTCCCTGTTGTTCTTGGCGCGGTAGGCGCGCTTCTGCTGCACGTCCTTGCGTTCCGACCACTGGTCGAGCAGTGCGCGGTCGTCCTCGAAGGCCATGAAGGGTACGGCGTAGCCGCACGAGTCGGAGATGCGGTCGCAGCTGATCACGATGATCGACCGCACGCCCGGATGCGGTCCGAAGCGCGTGAGCAGGCCGGGGAACTCCGGGTCGGTGTGGGTGACGACGCGGCCGGTGCCGTACAGGCGGACAATCTTGGGCGGCCCCTGGAAGGCGCAGAACATGACCGTGACGCGGCCGTTCTCGCGCAGGTGGGCGATGGTCTCGACACCGGAGCCGTCGAGGTCGAGGTAGGCGACGGTCAGGTCGTCGAGGACGGTGAAGGTGTCGGCGTAGCCCTTGGGTGAGACGTTGACGTGGCCGCCGGACTCGGGGGCGGTGGCCACGAAGTAGACCGGCTGCGCGGAGATGAACTCACGCAGCCGGTCTGTCAGCTTCTCGTAGATTTTCCCCATAAGGCACGATAACTGGGGTCAGTCGCCGGGCAACCACCACGTCCAGGCGCCGGACTTGATGCGGAACGAGTCGCGAACGGAGGTCGCCCCCGTCTCCGGGTTGAGCGCGCGCTTGATCGCCTTGGAGGTGTTGCCCTCGGCGTCCGACGTGACGGTCCAGAGCGTGACGTCGCCCGAGGTGTTCCAGACCAGCCGGCTCGGCGACTCGCCCGCGGGCAGGCGGAGGGTGACGGCGTCGGAGACCGCGTCCGCGGACAGGTCGTAGGTGCGCAGCCGCGTCTTGCCGTTCGTCTGCGGGCTGACGATCACCAACCCGACCGTGACGCCGTCGTCGGCCAGCCCGATCGGCGCGTTGTTCGCCACGACCTGCGGCACGACCCTGCTCTGCACCTCGGTGCCCGACTCGTCGTAGACGGCCAGCTCCGTGGTGTTGTCGTCGGTGCCGCGGGTGGTGAGCAGGTGCGAGCCGTCGGGGCTGAACCCCTGGACGGTCTCGTTGCCGGGGATCTTGTGGATCGCGTTCGTCTTGAGGTCGACCAGGAGCGAGGGCAGCTTGCCGGGGTCGTCGTAGTAGTCGATGACGAGGCGGCGTCCGTCAGGGGAGAAGGTGGGGTCCACGCCCAGCATGCCGGTGCTCTTGGGCGCCAGCGCCGCCGTGCCGGGCAGCGCCTTGACCGAGCCGGACGCCAGGTCACGGATGACGAGCTTGCGGTCGGCGGCACGGAAGTAGCCGACGAGCCGGCCGTCGCCGCTGATCGCGACCGGCGCGCTCGCCTCCTTGTCGATCTTCCCGCCCGCCACCGTGGGATGCACGACCGCGTCCTTGAGCTGGACGTCCTTGCCGTTGCCCAGCGCCAGATGCCACGGGCCGCACGGGACGGTGTAGTCCTTCTTGGCACAGGCGGCGACCCACCCGTACCTGACCTCGCTCTTCGCCGCCGCCTGGGCGGGCGTGACCATGAGTACCGAGGCGGCGGTGGCCACGGCGAGCAGTGCGAACCCGCGGGTACGGTTCATCCTTCTTCCTTTCGTCACAAGGTAGATGCGGCTGGTCAGCGAAAGGTTGCGTAACAATCAGGCCATGGTCGTTCAGAACGGATTACGCCTGCGCATGACCCAGGCGGAACGCAGGTTGTGGCGGGCGTTCCACTCGGGCACGCAGGTTCAGCTGGGGGACAATCCGGTCGGCATCGGCCGTACCGCAGGGGAGAACGCGCCCGCCGACGGCGCGACGTGGGGCCCCGAGCGCACGGTCAGGGCACAGGTGATCGTGGCGCTGCTGCTCGGCGCGCGCGAGCCCGGGGTGGGCACGGTGCCCGCCGTACGGCTGCGCGGCGCGAGGATCACCGGACGCCTGGAGCTGCGCGGCGGCACCGTGGACCACGAGCTCTCGCTCAGCGGCTGCTACCTCGACGAGGCGCCCGACTTCGGCGGCAGCGTCACCAGGACCATGCGCTTCACCGACTGCTACATGCCCGGCTTCAACGGCGGCGGCCTGCGCGTCGCCGGGCACCTCAGCCTGTCGGGGGCGCACGTCACCGGCACGGTACGGCTGGCCCGCGCCACGTTCGAGAACGGCCTGTGGATGGGCGGGACCAAGATCGACGGTGGCGTGTACACGGGCGCGCTGACCGTAGACGCCGGCTACTACCTGGAGAACGCCGAGGTCTCCGGCGGGCTCAGGCTGGTCGGCGCGCGGTTGAACGGCGGGCTCTTCCTGAACGGCGCGACGCTCCGCAATCCCGGCGCCGACGCGCTGACCGGCGACAGCATGGTCGTCGAGGACGTCCTGCAGTGCGGGAAGGGGTTCACCGCCCTGGGCTGCCTGAGGCTGCGCGGGGCCCGCATCAACGGCAACCTGTCGATCAGCGGCGTCCTGCGCAGCCCCGACACCCCCTACGCGCTGCACGCCAGCCACATCGAGGCGCGCGAGGTCTACCTGAAGTACGCCGAACCCGTCGAGGGCGTGGTCAGCCTCGCCCACTCCCGCATCGGCACGCTGCATGACGACCCCGCCACGTGGCCCGCCGAGCTGCGGCTGAACGGCCTGGTCTACGACACCCTGCGCGGCGGCGGGGTGGGACGTCGGGTCGAGTGGGTCTCGCGCGACCCGCGCGGGTTCCTGCCGCAGCCGTACGAGCAGCTGGCCGCCTGGTACCTGCGCGACGGCAACGACACCCTCGCCCGCCGTACCCTGCTCGCCAAGCAGCGGGCCCGCCGCCGCACGTTCGGCGCCGGCGGGCGGCTGTGGGGCCGGCTGCTCGACGCCACCGTCGGGTACGGCTACCGCCCCTGGCTGGCGGCGCTGTGGTTCGCGCTTCTGCTGGCGGTGGGGACCGTGGTGTTCGGCATGGAGCCGCCCAGGGCGCTGAAACCGGCCGAGAGCCCGGGGTTCGACTCCTTCGCCTACACCTTCGACCTGCTGCTGCCGTTGCCCACCTTCGGGCAGCGCGAGCTGTTCGACCCGGCGGGGTGGACGCAGGGGCTGGCGTACGCGCTGATCACGTCCGGCTGGATCCTCGCCACGGCGCTGATCGCGGGCGCCACCCGGGTGCTGCGACCCTCCTGAGCCACCGCCCGACCGGCGAGCCGCACCCAGCCCGCCCCACCCGCCGCCCGCCCGCACATCCGGCGCTCACCCGGCCCGTCTTGCTCGTCGAGTGCGCCGGGCCGGGACCGGTCGGGCGGGTGAAGCGCGCGTCAGACGAGTTGGACGACCGCCCGGGCCTTGGACAGCACCCGCGCGTCACCAGCCATGGCGGTCAGCCCGATGACCACCCGCTTGTCCTCCAGCTTCTCCTCGACGACCCCGCTGACAGTGATCGTCGCGCCGGTGTCGTCGTCCGGGACGACCACCATCGAGGAGAAACGCACGCCGTAGTCGACGACCGCGGCCGGATCGCCGGCCCAGTCGGTGAGGAAGCGGCCGCCCTGCGCCATGGTGAACATGCCGTGGGCGATGACGTCGGGCAGGCCGACCGTCTTGGCGAAGCGCTCGTTCCAGTGGATCGGGTTGAAGTCGCCGGACGCGCCCGCGTACATCACGAGGTTGACCCGGCGCACCTGGTAGTCGGCGGCCGGAAGCTCCTGGCCGACCTCGACCTCGTCGTACTTCACCGTGGCCGCCATCTCAGCCCGCCCCTCCGCGCTCGACGATCGTGTTGTAGGTGGTGCAGACCGGCTCCCCGGCCACCGTCGTGACGTCGCTCCTGATCGTCAGCAGCTCGTTGCGGCCCGCGCTGCGGATCTCGGTGATCGTCGAGGTGGTGACGAGCTCGTCGCCGGGGTAGATCGGGCGGGTGTACTCGAAACGCTGCTCCCCGTGGACGACCATGGCCAGGTTGAGGCCCAGGTCGGGGTCGCCGAGCGCGTCGCCGCCGCTCTGCAGGCTGAACACGATGGGGAAGGTCGGCGGGGCGACCACGTCGGGATGCCCGGCGGCCTGCGCGGCCTCCCGGTCCCGGTAGATGGGGTTGCTGTCACCGATAGCCGCGGCGAACTCCTTGATCTTCACCCGGCTGACCTCGTACGAGGTGGTGGACGTGTAGGTCCGACCCACGAAATCACGGTTCAAGGCCATCAGTGCCCGTGCTCCTTAGGTGCGTTCTGGGCTGTTGAGCCGACGGTAACAGAACAACATTCGGCTGTCGCTGGTCCACGACCCAAGGAAGGGTCCACGACCCAAGGAAAGGCGCACGGCCCAAGGAAGGGTGTGGGATCCCGGAGAGCGCGGGGTCCAGGAGGGCGCGAGGTCCAAAGGCGTTGGGATCCAGGAGGGCGCGGAGTCCAGGAAGGTGCAGGACCCGGATAAGGGTGCGAATCCATGGAGGGTGCGGGACCCGGGGAGGTGCGGGACCTCAGGGGAAGCCCAGGGCGCGGGATCCAGGGAACGACAAACGGCGCCCCCCGTGGAGGACGCCGTTTGTGCTGAATGCGTCAGGAGCGCCGAGCGGCAGCCCGGTCGCCGTCTGCCGTGCCGTACACCTGGCTCGGTGGCTGGACTTGCAGCCGCCGGCGCGGACCTCGGCCGGTCTCGCGGTGGGACGCCGTGCGTGGCGCCCACGGGCGCGGACCTAGCGGGTCTCGCGGTGCGCCTGGTGGGTGCGGCAGTTGGGGCAGTACTTCTTCAGCTCAAGCCGATCCGGGTCGTTGCGCCGGTTCTTCCGCGTGATGTAGTTGCGGTGCTTGCACTCCTGGCAGGCCAGCGTGATCTTCGGCCTAACGTCGGTGGCAGCCACGTGGGAGTGCCTTTCTACGTTTGGGACTGGGACACACCCGTGCCCGAGCGATGCACTCGGGTTCGGGTAGTAGCGGAGGCCGGACTTGAACCGGCGACACAACGATTATGAGCCGTTTGCTCTGCCTGACTGAGCTACTCCGCCTTGCTGCCGGTCGAAACTCCCGGCCAGTGAAGGATACCCGACCCTCGGAGTAGTCACGAACATGCCACGACTTCACCGGGTCGAGCGAGGTGCTTCCCAGTATGCCTCAGGAACCCCCCGCACCTGAAATCCATACAAGAAACGCCCGACCTCAAGGAAGGGCGGGCGTTCGAGCTGGGAGCCCCCAAACGGAATCGAACCGTTGACCTTCTCCTTACCATGGAGACGCTCTGCCGACTGAGCTATAGGGGCCTGTCCGCCGGGCCTTGCGGCGCTGTCGGACAGGTGTAACCATACACGGCCCCTAGCGATGATGCGAACTGGTGCGGCCCGCGAGCTCGACCACCTCGCACAGGTCCGCCAGGTCCACGTGCATCGCGACGGCTTCGACCGAAAAGCAGTCGGCCACGAGCCGGCCGTATCTCCGGACGCGGAGAACCTGCTGTCCCGCGCGCACCGCGGGAACGATCTCCAGCCCTCTCGGGCCCACCCAGCGCCTGTTCATAGCGGCACAGAGTAGACCTCAGGTCTCTCATTTTTCGGAAGTCGTCACGGGTTACAGCCATACCAAAACGGTTCATGTGCCACGCGAGTCGCAAAACACCGTGACGCGGGTCTCAGAAGCGGTAGTAGCCGACGAGGTTCTTGCGCCGGTCGACACGGTCCACGCGCACGACGGCCCCCGTCTCCGGGGCGTTCATCATCCGGCCGCCGCCGAGATAGATCCCCACGTGCTTGGTCCTCGGCCTGCCGAAGAACACCAGGTCGCCCGGCTCCGGCCGGTCGACGCGGCGCATCCTGCGCAGGTGCTCGTCGGTGTTGCCGGGCCCCAGCACGTCCGCCCCGTACGCGCGGGCGTAGACCACCCGGGTCAGCCCCGAGCAGTCCAGCCCCCGCGTCCGGGTCGCGGGACACGGCTTGATCTTGCCGGTGTACCCCTGGCACGTTCCAGTCGACGGCCCCGGATCCTCCTTGTGCCCGCCGCCCCAGGAGTAGGGGATCCCCTGGTACTGGTAGGCCAGGCGGACGATGGACGGCATGGCGAGCTGGCGGAGCGGCATCGACGCCGGCACCGCCAGGAGGAGGACGGCTAACGCGCCGAGAGCGAGAGCTCGACCGAGCCCACCGTCACGTCGACGCCGACTCTGCCCGTGGCCTTCGAGGGCTTGGTCGCGATGGTGATCCGCAACGAGTGTCCTGGATTGACCTTGGGGATGAGGCATCGCACCGCCGTACCGCTGAACGAGCAACCGGGACCCGCCTTGACCACCTTCTGACCGCCGAACGTGCGGCCCTCGAGCCTGACGTCGGTGACAGGGTGGACACCGGTGTTCTTCAGCGTGATCGTGTAGAGCTTCCTGCTTCTGGCCGCCCCGGTCACCGTCACCTCGGCGGGCGGGTTGGCCAGCGCCTTGAGCTGCGACTCCGAGCCGTTGAACGAGTTCTGGCCGCCGATCAGGGGGCCTTTGTCGGCCGACTGCCAGAAGGTGTGCTTCTTCCATCCTGAGGGGAGTTCGCCGGGTTCGGTGCCCCAGCGGGCCAGCCACAGCGGATTCTTCGCGAACTTCTTGGAGTCGCCCGTGCAGGTCTTCCACCAGCTGGTGGTCGTGTAGATGACCGCATGGCGCCTCGTGCGCTCGCGGTAACGCCTGGTGAAGTCGCCGATCCAGGTGACCATGTCCTCGGGGGACAGGTCGTAGCAGGAGTTCTTGCCGTTCTTGTCCTTGTAGGGGTTGTCCTCGACGTCGAGCACGCCGGGCAGGGTCAGGCCGTCGGAGGTCCACGCGCCGCCGTTGTCGACGAAGAAGTCCGCCTGGGCGGCTCCGTCCGTCTCGTGCGGCTGGGCGAAGTGGTAGGCGCCCCTGAGCAGCCCCGCCGCCGCGGCTCCGCCGTGCTGCGCGGCGAAGCGCGGGTTGCGGTAGTCGGCGCCCTCGGTGGCCTGGACGAACGCGAACCGGCCGCCGCCGTCGCGGACCTTGGCCCAGTCGACGTCGCCGGTCCAGTTGCTCACGTCCACGCCTTGCACCTCGTCCGCCGCGTGGGCGGTCGCGGGGGCTAACAGTCCGGCCACCGAGATCGCGGCCGCCAGCGTCAGGCGTCTCATACGCGTCCTTCCGGGGGGGTGACAGAGGCATGATCTTCTCGAAGGACGGCGGAACGCCGCAACCTCTGGAGAACTGGACGCCATGGACCACACCGGCACATCCTCGCCCGCACACCCGCCCGCGAAGCGGACCGCGTCAAGCGGGAACGATCCTCTCGTCGTACCCGTGCTGGACGCCGGCGGGCGGTTCGTGCTGCGCCGCTGGGAGCTGGGTGACGTCGAGGCCGTGCGGGAGGCGGCGCGGGACCCGTACATCCCGCTGATCACCAGCGTGCCACCGGTCTACAGCGAGGCGGAGGGCGCCGCCTTCGTCCGGCGGCAGTGGGACAGGGCCGAGACCGGGGCCGGCTACTCCTTCGCGATCGCGGACGCCCGCTCCGGCCGCGCGGTGGGCCAGATCGGCCTGTGGCCGGGCGCCAACGGCCGGGCGTCGGTGGGGTACTGGGTGGCGGGTTCGGCCCGCGGGCAGGGCGTCGCGTCCGCCGCCCTGCTGGCGGTCTCGGCCTGGGGGCTGGACGAGCTGCGCATCCCGCGGCTGGAGCTGCACGTCGAGCCGTGGAACGGGGGTTCGTGGAAGGCCGCCGAGCGGGCCGGGTTCGAGCGGGAGGGTCTGCTGCGCAGTTGGATGGAGGTGGGCGGCGCGCGCAGGGACATGTACGTCTACGCGAAGATCACTGGTACGGATCGGTGATCTCGCGCAGGCGGGTCAGCGCGCGGCGGAGGTGGGCGGCGTCGCGACTGCCGAGGTGCCGCGTCCATTCCGCTTCGACGTCGGCCTCCACCGTCCTGGCCACCGCGACCGCCGCCCGGCCGCGTGCGGCGATCCGCACGAGCCTGGCCCGCGCGTCGGTGGGGTCGGGCACCCGTTCGACGTAGCCCGCCCGTTCGAGCTGGTCGACGAGGAACGTGGTCGTCTGCTTGGTGACCCTGGCCTGCTCGGCCAGGTCGCTCACCCGCGCCGCCTGGCCGTCCGGCGTGGGGTCGGTCCCTGATGCCGTGGGCCAGAGACGCCATATCGGCCGTCGAAGGGTTGGCAAAGCCGGATCGGCCCTTTCCGGCCCGCCCGGTCTGCCTGCGGTAAAGGCTCGGCAACAGCACGGTACTCGAACCATGAATCGCAGGGGTTCGTCCCGACCGGGGCAAGACGATCGTCACTGGGCTGCGGGATCACCCGCGCCGGCATGGTCACGCGCGGCGAACGAACGGATGCATTCATGCGCGATGTGAAGATCGGGCGGCCGATGGGCGATGGCGGAGCGGACCGGGAGGGGCGCGGATGAACGCGCCTGTCGCCATCCGGACGAAGACGGCGTTCCGGCCCGAGCTCGCACCGGACGGCACGGCGGAACCGGTCGTCGATGTTGTCATCCCGGTGCTGAACGAGGAACTGGCGCTCCCCGGGTGCGTCAAGACGCTGCACGCCTTCCTGTCGGAGTCGTTCCCGCTGCCGTGGCGCATCACGATCGCCGACAACGGCAGCACCGACCGGACCTGGCCCATCGCGCAGGAGCTCAGCCGTACCCACGAGAACGTGTACGCGCGGCGGCTGGACATCAGGGGCCGCGGGGCGGCGCTGAAGCAGACCTGGCGGGAGAGCCCGGCCGCGATCGTCGCCTACATGGACGTCGACCTGTCCACCGACCTGGACGCGTTCCTGCCGCTGGTGGCCCCGCTGATCAGCGGCCACTCCGAGGTGGCCATCGGGACGCGGCTCGCGCGTACGGCCCGGGTGCACCGCAGCGCCAAGCGGGAGATCGTCTCCCGCGCCTACAACATGATCATCAGGATGGGCTTCGGGGCCGGGTTCAGCGACGCGCAGTGCGGTTTCAAGGCCGTCCGGGCCGACCGGGTCCGGCCGCTCCTGGACAAGATCGCCGACGACAAGTGGTTCTTCGACACGGAGCTGCTGCTGCTGGCCGAGTACAACGGGCTGCGCATCCACGAGACACCCGTCGACTGGTACGAGGACGTAGACACCCGCGTCAAGGTCTGCCGCACCGCCTATGACGATCTCCGCGGCCTGTGGCGCATGGCCTGGGCGATGTCGACGGGCGCGGCGCGGGTGCCGATGCCCAGGCGCTCGGAGCTCGCGCCGCTCCACCCGCAGGCCACGATCGCCGAGCCGCGCAACCCGCTGCTGGCCAAGCTGCTGTCGTTCGCGCTGGTCGGAGTGGTCAGCACGGTGCTGCACACGCTCCTGTACCTGCTGCTGCGCACCGCCTGGTCTCCCGCGATGGCCAACCTGGCCGCGCTCTGCGTGGCCACGCTGTTCAACACCGAGGCCAACCGGCGCTGGACCTTCCGCCGCCACGGCGGCCCCCGGCTGCGCGCCCACTTCCGTGCCGGGTTGCTGTTCGCGCTGAACTACCTGGTGACCACGGTCGTCGTCACGGCAGTCGTCCAGTCCCTGCCCGAACACGGGCGGGGCCTGGAGGTCGCCACCCTCGTCGTCTCCTATCTGGCGATCACGGTCTTCCGCTTCGTCGCCCTGGACCGCTGGGTGTTCCGCTCGGCGCGCCCGACATTCACGGCATAGGCCCGGTACGCCGCAGGAGGGTGACGCGATGACCACGGCGATCATCGAGCGCGCGGGCGCCGCCGAAGCGGCCGCGCCGAGGCCGGGGCGGCGGTTGGCGGGCGCGCTTCCCGGCGCCGTCGCCGTCCTGGTGGCGGCCGGAACGCTGCTGGTCCACGGCACGCCGCCCAAGGACGTCGCGGTCTTCGCGGCGTATGTCGCGCTCGCCCTCACCTTGCCGGGAACCCTGCTCTGGCGGGCGCTCACCCGCCTGCGGCTGCCCACGGCCGTCGACCTGGCCGCGGGAACCGCCCTCGGGTACACGCTGGAGATCTTCACCTACATGGCGGCCAGGGCGGCCGGCCAGCCCCGCCTGGCCGTCCTCGGCCCGGCGGCGGTCCTCGCGGCCTTCGTCGCGGTCCCGCGCCTGCGCCGGCACTGGCTGCCCGGCGCGCGGCCGCGCATCCCCCTCGGGTACGGCGCGGCGCTCAGCGCGGTGTTCTGCTTCCTGACCGTCTCCAGCGGGCTCACCTTCTTCACCGGCCACGGCCTGCGGTGGCCGGGGAACGCGACGCCGTACGTGGACATGCCGTTCCACCTGTCGCTCGTCGGGGAGCTGCGGCACCACATGCCGCCGACCGTGCCCCACGTCATGGGCGAGCCGCTGTCCTACCACTGGTTCGTCTACGCGGACATGGCCGCCACGAGCTGGGCGACCGGCATCGAGGCCCAGACGATCCTGTACCGCCTCGCCATGCTGCCGATGCTGGCGATCTTCGTCGTGCTCGTCCCTGCCGTCGCGTACCTGATCACCCGCTCCTGGCTGCCCGGCGTGCTGGCGCTCGCCGCGACGTACCTGCTGGCCCCGCCGAACCCCTACGCCTGGTTGCCCGGCCCCTTCACCTCAGGTCCGCTGGACGCTTCGCTGGCCTGGCTGAGCCCCACGCAGACCTTCGGCGCGGCGCTCTTCGGCGCTCTCGCGCTGCTGGTGGTCGGCCTGCTGCGCGGGGACGGGCGGCGGAAGGCGACGTTCGTTCCGGTGGTCGTGCTGCTGGTCGCCCTGTCAGGGGCGAAGGCGACCTATCTGCCCCTGCTGCTGGCCGGGATCTGCCTGCTGGTCGTGGTGGACTGGGTCAGGTCGCGGCGGGTGGACCGCGGCGTCCTCCTGCTCGGCGCCGTCACGCTCGCCACGCTGGCGTTCGCCCAGCTCGTCCTCTTCGGCGGGGCGTCGCAGGGGATGCGGCTGTGGCCGTACTCGACGACCTTCCGGATGGTCGCGACGTGGACGACGACGGCCCGCATCGACGAGGTCCTGCTCGCCCCCGTCGTCATCTCGGTGACCTTCCTGCTGGCGTGGGCCGCGCTCTGGGTGGGGGCGTTCGGGCCCCGGCGCAAGCCTGGATCGGCCGAGGACCGGGGGCTGACCCTGTTCCTCGGGGTCGGCCTCGGCTCGCTCGGGGCGGTGCTGTTCCTGGGGCATCCGGGGATGAGCCAGCTCTACTTCCTCACCGCGGCCCGGCCGTACCTGTGGATCGTCGCCGCAGCGGGCGCGCTCGCCGCGCTCGACGCGCTTCCCCCGCGGCGCCGCCCCGTGCTCGCCGGCGCGGCCGTCGCCGCGGGGACGGCCGTCGTGCTCCTGTTCCGGGCGGTGGGGCACGCCTTCCCGCCCCAGCTCGCCGTCCTCGGCGACACGGGGTTCAGTGCGGCCTTCCTCCTGCCCTTCGCCGCGCTGGCCGTGATCGTGCTCGCCGTGGCGGTGTCGCTGCGGCGCGTCCCGTGGCGGCGGGCAGCGGTGCTGTTCGTCGTCGTCGGGCTGTCGGCGCCCTCGGCGGTGCCGCCGGTGCGCAACGCGCTGACATCGCGCGGCAGCCCCTCGGAACGGGAGATCCCGGTGGGGGGCATCGCGGCCGCGCGCTGGGTGCGCGACCACTCCGATCCCGGCGACGTCCTGGCGACCAACGCGCACTGCCGCGTCACCGTGCGGCTGTGCGACAGCCGGCACTTCTGGATGTCGGCGTACGCCGAGCGGCGCGTCCTGGTCGAGAGCTGGTCCTACACCGCGACGAACCTGGCGGCGTTGCAGGACGTCAACCGGCAGTCCATGGCCGCCCAGCCGTTCTGGGACGGCGCGCTGCTGGCGGCCAACGACGCCGTCTTCACCGCACCCACCGCGGAGGCGGTGCGCCTGCTCAGGGAGCGGTACGGCGTGCGCTGGCTGCTGGCCCATCACTGGCGAAGGACACCGGTCGCCCCCGAGCTCGCCGCCTTCGCCACGCTTCGCTTCGCCAAGGGCCGGTTCGCCGTGTACGAGCTGACCGGCTGAGCAGCGGGCTTCCGGCTGGGCGCCCCGACGGTCCGAGGAGCTCGTGCGCAGGGAAGCGGGGCCGCTACCGGAAGCGCCGGACGAAGCCGCGCTGCCACGGTGTCTCGACGGCGCGCCGGGCGTAGTGCGCCCTGACGTAGCCGACCGCCTCGCCGCTCGGCACGCCGTCCAGCACGGCGAGGCAGGCCAGTGCCGTACCGGTGCGCCCCATCCCGCCCCCGCAGGCGACCTCGACCCGCTCGCTCTCGGCGCGCGCCCATGCCTCGCGCAGCGCGTCGGCGGTCGCCGTACGGTCGGACGGCAGCCAGAAGTCGGGCCAGCGGAGCCAGCGGGCCTCCCAGGCGACGGCCGGCGGCTCGTGGCCCAGCAGGTAGAGCGCGAAGGACGGCTCAGGCCCGGCGGGGAGCGGTCGCCGCAGCCCCCGGCCGCGCACCAGCCGGCCCGACGGCAGCCGCAGCACGCCGTCCGCCTCGGGATCCCATGGTGTGATCATTCGCCGGAGCGTAGCCGGTCGCCGGGCGGGAGCGGGCGCGGAACGGACCTCAGCCGGTCCAGTTCGCTGAGAGCAGGGCGGGCACGGCGCCCTGCCTCGCGGAGAGGAAGACCAGCAGGGGCGCGGCAGGAGCGGGCATCTCCAGCTCGAGGATGTTGCCCGCCGTCGTGGCCCTGACGGGACCGGCCAGAGCCCCGTCCCTGACGCTCACGATCTGGTCCACGGACGGCGCCGCCGTACCGAGGGCCTCGCGGATGCGGTGGCGCAGCCGCCGCGCCTCGACGCCCGCCCGGCGGAGGACCCGGCGCGCCGGCGCGCGGTCCCTCGCCGTGGTGGCCCGGCCGACGGTGTCCGCCATGCTGCCGAGCCGGAAGGTCAGCCTGCCGCCCGAGCCGGCGACCCCCGGCGGGACGGGATTGACCACGAAGAAACCGGAACGCAGCGAGCGGCTGCCGCGCCGGTGCAGGTGGGCCAGGCCGCCCCCGCTGACCAGCGACAGGGCCTCGCAGCCGGCGCCGTCCGCCCGCTCGCTTCGCGGGACCGCCTTCCCCTCCGGCGCCTCCTCGATCACGACGCCGTCGACGCGCAGACCCGCCGCGCCACCGCCCATGACGCGGCCCGCCACCGCCTCGCGCGCCTCCCGGGACAGCCCGTGCCCTTCGGTGATGTCCAGGGCCTCCACGCAGATCAGGCCGTCGTCGGGCACCTCGTCGGGCAGCAGGTCGAAGACGGCGCGCGCGCTCGTGATGCCCTTGCCGCCCTTCAACAGGACGCACTGCCGCAGCTGCCCCTGGGCGCGCACCTGCACCAGGCGCGGCGGCAGCTGATGCGCCTTGACCAGGTCCGAGGACCCCGGCAGGCGCCAGCCGGGCACCGAGACGGCGTCCAGCGCCAGCGTCACCGTGACGCGCAGGCGGCGGCCCCCGGCCGCGACCTTGAACCCCATGAGCCCCGAGCGCTCGAACCGGCCCACGATCCGCCTGCCCCGGTGGAACTGGTCGGTCACCGTCAGCGCCGCCGCCTGACCGTCGAACACCTCGACCGGTGGCCGCAGCTCGGCGACCGCCTCGTCGAGCCAGGTGGCGAAGCCGTTCAGGAGTATGGTCATGATGCGCTCCTCGATGCGGTGAGGGCCGCGGCGAGCCCTGCTGGATCCCGGAAGTCGAACCGGCTGAGCAGCGGCTCGCGCCGCCCCCACATGCGGCGCACCGCGCAGTGCAGCGGGTCGCCGTCACGCTCCACGTGCTGCAGGCCGACGGTGAGCGCGCGCAGGTACTCCTCGCCCTCGCCCATCTCCGCGTGCGGCAGCACCGGCGAGGACACGTCGGCCCCGCTGCGGGACAGCCACAGCCACAGCCGGGCCCGCTCCCGCTGCTCAGGGCCCAGGACCGGGCCGCCCTTGACCAGATCGGCGACGGACTCGCCCAGCAGGGCCCAGTAGTCGTCCCGCGTCTCGGCGACGTGCGTGAGGCCGCAGCCGCTCCACTCCGCCCAGCCCGCCTGGATCACCGGGACGCCGAACGCGGGCAGCTCGCCGCAGACGCCGCCGCGTACCGTGACGCCCACGTCGGTCATGCTCCACAGCATGTTCCTCGACAGCTCGAGGCTCGTCGCGAAGGCCAGGTGCGAGCGTCCGGAACAGTGTGCGGCGACGGAGGCGAAGTGACCGGTGGTGTCGTACCGGTCCTGGCCGGGGTGGTCGAGGAAGAGCCAGTTCACCGACTCCTCGGCCACGGCGTACGCGGCCGTCTCCTCCAGCCACTCCGCCAGGTCGTCGAACAGCTCGCGGTTCGTCCCGACGGCGTCCGACACGGCCTGGTTGAACACGGTGACGAGGGGGCGCTCCGGCCCGAGGCCGAGCCGGTGGCAGCCGTGCTCGCGCAGCTGGCGGCGCTCGGTCTCGGTGCGGACCTCGAAGGGGCCGCCCCCGCCCGGACCGGTCTTCACACGCCACGCCACCTGCTCGGCGTTCGGCCTGACGAGGTCCCTGTACGGCCAGACGTGCCAGTCGAAGTAGCGGGCGATCTCGCCGGTGAGCTCCTCGCGGAAGGTACCCGTCCCCTGGCGCGCCTCGGGGAAGAGCGTGTACGCCTTCAGCGACCCGGTGCTCTGCACGTGCACGACCGGGACGTCCATCCGCATCGCCGTGTCGACCGCCAGCCCCCACTGGTCGTAGTCGACCTGGCTGGTGACCAGCGCGGTGGGCGACAGGTCGGAGAAGATCCGCTCGTAGACCGCCGACAGCGCCCTGGCGCGGGCGCGGCGCGCGCGAAACCGCTCGTCCTCGGTACGGGGCAGCCGTGGCACCCGGTTGAGCCGGAGCAGGCTCGCCTTCTCCAGCGCGTCCAGCGTGGCTTGCTCGACCCCGGCCGCGGGAGCGTCACCCTCCCTCGCCAGCCGGCGCTCGGTGAGGTCGTGCACGTCGATGATGTCGTCCGCGCCGAACGCCTCCGCCAGCCTGCGTACCCGCGCCACGTCGAAGTCCTCGCACAGCAGCCGGCTCCACTCCCGGTCGAGACCGGTGAGCACGACCAGCCGTGCGGAGGTCAGATCGCAGATCGCGTTGGCCAGCATCAGGTTGCGGACGATCACCCGGATGTCCTGGTGCATGGCCTCGGCCACCACGCAGGTCCCGGGCTGGGAAGGGCGCCTGCCCCAGTAGGCCCTCGCAGCGGAGAGCAGGCGGTCGAACTGCTCTCCTCCCCCGACAAGACGCATCTGCCCCTCCATCGTTCATCGGCGTGGCGGCCGCGTTGACCTTGTCAGGAGGGGCGGAGTTCGGGCCCGCCAACACGCGATCCTTTGCCATGGCCGCCGGGCGGTTTTACCTGGCGGGGCTCGCGCCGGAGGGCATTACCACGATCTCGCACGGGCTTCAAGTCACGAGAATTCGTGACCTGACGGGGCGGACGCGTTCTGGCGTACTGGAGGCATGACCTGAGCCCGGGACCGGTAGCGGCGACCGGGCTCTCGACCGGGCGGTCCTGTTCTGCGTGGTGGCATTCACGGGGGTCACCACGCTCACCCGGTCGGCGACCACCCGCCGCTGGTGAGGGTGCCGTCGGTCATGGTCACGACGGTGTCGACCATCGCGAGGGTGGAGGTGTCGTGGGTGACCATCACGGTCGCCAGGTTGTTCTTCCTGGTGAGCGTGGCCAGCAGGGCGACGATCAGCTCGCCGCGGCGGTGGTCGAGGGCGCTGGTGGGTTCGTCCACCAGCAGGATCTCGGGCTCGTTCATCAGGGCGCGGGCGATGTTGACCCGCTGACGCTCGCCGCCGGACAGCTGGTGGGGCAGCTTGCCGTGCTTGTCGGCCAGGTCGACGGCGCCCAGGAGCTCGCGGGCGCGCGCGGACGCGGCGGCGGGTCTGGTGCCCGCGATGTGGGCCATGACCAGGAGCTGGTCGAGCGCGGTCAGCGAGGGCAGCAGGTTGGACTGCTGGAAGATGATCCCGATGTGGTCGCGGCGTATCCGGGTTCTGGCCGCCTGACCGGCGTCGGTGACGTCGGTCCCGGCCACCGACACGGTGCCGGAGGTGGGGCGGATGAGCGTCGCGGCGACGGCCAGCAGGCTGGACTTGCCCGACCCGGACGGGCCGACGACAGCGGTGAACTCGCCGGGCGCGACCGCCAGGTCGACATGGTTCAGGGCGGTGAGGGTGCGCTCGCCGTCGGGGTAGGTCAGGACGACGTCGGTGAGCTTGAGGGTCATCGGGAGGCTCCCAGAGCGGTCAGCGGGTCAACCGAGGTGATCTTGTGGATGGCCAGGGCGGCGCCGCCGGCGCCCAGGGCGATCATCACGACCACGGGGACGATCGTGGTGGCGGGCGACAGCACGAACGGGACGGTGCCTTCGACCAGCGCGCCGAAGCCGGCGCCGAGCGCGCCGCCGATGCCGGCGCCCAGCAGCAGCACGACGACGGCCTGGGCGAGCGCGTCGCGCAGCAGGTAGCCGGTGCCGGCGCCCAGTGCCTTGAGCACGGCGACGTCGCCGCGCCGCTGGATGGTCCACACGGTGAAGAAGGCGCCGATGACCAGGGCGGAGATCGCGAACAGGAAGCCGCGCATCAGCTGCAGCGAGCCGTTCTCCGAGGTGTAGGAGCCGACCGCGGCCGGGGCGTCGGCCAGCGGGACGGTGGTGGTGCCCAGCCGGGCGTCGGCGGCGGTCAGGCCGGTCAGGTCGGCCTGGTCGTCGGTGCGCAGGGCCAGGACGGTCGCCGCCGTGTCGGGTTCGCCCTGGCGGGCCAGCGGGGTCCAGTCCTCGACGCTGATCCAGGCGACCGGGGTGTGGCTGTAGGAGGCCGTGCCGTCGCCGACGACGACGGTGAAGTCGCGGCCCAACAGCTGCACCGTGTCCCCGGCCGACAGGTCGCTGTCGCCGGCCAGGGCCGCCGGCAGCACCACGGTGCCGGCGCGCAGCGAAGCCGGGGCGAGCCGGCCGCCGGGCTGGGCGGCGAAGACGGCGACGGCCTCGCTGTCGTCGCCGCGGGTCAGGCGGGCCATGGACACGCCGAGGCGTTCGGCCTGGACGTGGTCGACGGCCTGCCACGCCTTCCAGGCGCTCTCGCTGATCCGGCTGTCGGCGAAGGCGGGTTTGTCCCCGCCGGAGAAGACGATGTGGTCGGCCGGCAGGTTCTCGACCGCGGAGATGTTCTCGCGGGCCAGGCCGGCGGTCAGGCCGGACAGCATGGTCACCAGCAGCGTGATGAGCACGACGACGACACCCATGAGGGCGAAGCGTCCTTTGGCGAAGCGTAGGTCTCTGAGCGCCACGAACACGGCGCGTCCTCCTGGGTGGCGGTGGGTGAGGGGGTGCGCCTCCCAGCGTGCGCGGTCCGGCCGCGGTGGCGCATCGTGCCCGCGGACCGGCGGGGCTCCCTCATCCGGTCAGCCGGAATACACCTTTTGAACGATGCGGTAGCTGATCCACCGGGCCTACGCTGAGTGAGAGATGATGAACCATCCGTTTCCGCCCGCGTTGCGGCTGCTGCGGTGGACCGTCCACGGCACCTTCGCGACCCTGCTGGTCATCGCGCTGACCAGCCTGCTCCGCCACGGTCATGGCCTGCTGGCCGCCGCGGGCGCGCTGCTGGGCGTGGTGTACATGGCGGGCATCGTCATCGAGCGGCGGCTGCCGCACTTCGGCGGTCGCACCCACCTGCTGCTGGGCCGGATCTGGCTCGCGCTGATCACCATGGGCTGGGCCGCGCTCGCGCTGGCCGCCCCGCAGTACATCTGGCTGGCCTTTCCGCTGTTCTTCGCCTACCTGCACCTGCTGCCGCTGCCGATCGCCCTGCCAGGGGTGGCCCTGCTGACCGCCGCCGCCATCGCCGCCACCGGCTGGCACACCAGGGGCCTGACCGCGGCGCAGGTGATCGGCCCGGTCGTCGGCGCGGTCGTCGCCACGCTCATGGCCCTGGTCTACAAGGCCCTGTACGCCGAGAGCGAGCAGCGCCGCCGGCTGATCGACGACCTGGTGCGCACCCAGGACAAGCTGGTCGAGGCCGAACGCGAAGGCGCCCGCCTGGCCGAGCGGGAACGCCTGGCCAGGGAGATCCACGACACCCTGGCCCAGGGCATGTCCAGCATCATCCTGCTGCTGCGCGCCGCCCGCCGCGACCTGGCCCACGATCCCGGGCAGGCCGAGGCGCGCATCGGCGAGGCGGAGCGCGCCGCCCAGGACAACCTGGAGGAGGCGCGCAACTTCGTGCGCGCCCTGGCGCCGCCCGCGCTGCAGCAGTCCTCGCTCGTCGCGGCGCTGCGCCGCGTCAGCGACACGGCGCTGGCCGGCACCGGCATCCAGGCGCGCTTCGAGGTGTCGGGGAGCCCCCTGCCGCTGCCCACCGACTACGACCCCGTACTGCTGCGCATCGCGCAAGGCGCCCTGGGCAACGTCAGCCGGCACTCCGGCGCCCGGCACGCCGCGGTCACGCTCACCTACCTCGACGACATGGTGGTGCTCGACGTCGTCGACGACGGCCGCGGCTTCGATCCGGACCGGTCCGCCCACCCCGGCGCGGGCGCCGGCCACGGGACCGGTTTCGGCCTGCGCGCGATGCGTGACCGGGTCGGGGCGCTGGGCGGCGCCTTGACGGTGGAGTCCGTCCCCGGCGAGGGCACCGCGATCGTGGCCGCCCTGCCGCTGCCGGCCGGGAGGGCGTCATGACGGCGGCGATCCGGATCCTGCTGGTGGACGACCATCCGGTGGTCCGCTCGGGGCTGCGCGCCATGCTGGCCGACCAGGACGACTTCGAGCTGGTCGGCCAGGCCGCCACCGGGGAGGAGGCCGTCGAGCTGGCCGGTCGCCTGTCACCGGACGTCGTCCTGATGGACCTGCAGCTCGGGCCCGGCATGCACGGCAGCGAGGCCACCCGCCACATCGTCGCCCTGGGGGGCCCGCGCGTGCTGGTCCTCACCACCTTCGACACCGACGCCGACATCCTGACCGCCGTCGACGCCGGCGCCACCGGCTACCTGCTCAAGGACGCGCCCCCGCACGAGCTGCACGCGGCCATCCGCTCGGCGGCCGCCGGCAGCAGCGCCCTGGCCCCCAGCGTCGCCTCCCGGCTGCTGGACCGGATGCGCACCCCGGACGTCACCCTGAGTCCCCGCGAGCTCGAGGTGCTCGTCCACGTCGCCGCCGGCCTGTCCAACCGGGAGATCAGCAAGCAGCTGTTCCTCAGCGAGACCACGGTCAAGACGCACCTGGTGCACATCTACGCCAAGCTCGGCGTCGACTCGCGCACCGCCGCGGTGGCCGCCGCCGTCAAGCGCGGCCTCATCCGCCGCTCCTGAAGCCCGGTCCGGGCTCAGCCGATCCGGGCTCAGTCGTGCCGGGCTCAGTCGTGCCGGGCTCAGTCGTGCCGGGGGATGCCCGAGACCTCGTGGTCGGCGTGGAACAGCGCCTCGTGGATGAGCGCCCGGACGTGGGCGTCACGGGCCCGGTAGACCACGCGCCGGCCGTCGCGCCGGGTCTCGACGAGGCCGGCCAGGCGCAGCTTGGCCAGGTGCTGCGAGACGGAGGGGCGCGCGGCGCCGAGGGCCTGCGCCAGCGAGCTGACGTCGTAGTCGCCCGAGGAGAGCAGCCACATCAGCCGCAGGCGTGTCGCGTCGCTGAGCATCCGGAAGGCGTCGACGGCGGCTTCGACCTGCGCGCTGGTGGGTTGTTCCTGCGACTGTGTGGCACCTGATTCGTTGTCGCGTGCGTACATGACTACATATGATGCCGACAAACGGGTCATGCGCAAGTGAGGTGGGTCATGCCTGGGCAGAACGAGACAGGGTCTTTGCCGGCGCACGGCCACGGGCACGGGCACGGCCACGGTCACGGTCACGGTCACGGTCACGGTCACGGGCACGGGCACGCCGGTCATGGGCACGGTCACGGGCACGCCGGTCATGGGCACGGTCACGGGCACGCCGGTCATGGGCACGGTCACGGGCACGCCGGTCATGGGCGCGGCAGGGGGCGGCTCGGGCGGCTGCTGTCCGGCCTCGGGCACGCCTTCACCCCCCACAGCCACGACAGCGCGGACAAGACCGACCCGGCCCTGGAGTCGAGCAGCCGTGGCATACGCGTCGTCGCCGTCTCCTTCGCCGTGTTGATGGTCACCGCCGCCGTCCAGGCGGTCATCGTCGCCTTCTCCGGCTCGGTGGCGCTGCTCGGTGACACGCTGCACAACGTCGCCGACGCCCTGACGGCGATCCCGCTGGCCATCGCGTTCTCGGTGGGGCGGCGGACGGCCACGCGGCGATTCACCTACGGTTACGGCAGGGCCGAGGACCTGGCGGGCATCGTCATCGTCCTGCTCATCGCGACCTCGGCGGGCCTGGCGGGCTACGAGGCGGTCACGCGGCTGCTCGATCCGCGGGACGTCCAGGCGCTCGGGCTGGTGGCCGCCGCCGGGATCGTCGGGTTCGCCGGCAACGAGTGGGTGGCCCGCTATCGCATCAGGGTGGGCCGCGAGATCGGTTCGGCGGCGCTGGTGGCCGACGGCCTGCACGCCCGCACCGACGGCTTCACCTCGCTCGCCGTGCTCCTCGGCGCCGGCGGCGCCGCGCTCGGGTTCCCGGTCGCCGACCCGATCGTCGGCCTGCTGATCACCGCGGCCATCCTGTTCGTGCTGCGTGACGCGGCCCGCGAGATCTACCACCGGCTGATGGACGCGGTGGATCCCACGCTGGTCGCCGAGGCCGAGCACATCCTGGCCGCCGTCCCCGGCGTCGTCCGGGCCGGTTCGGTACGGCTGCGCTGGGTCGGCCACGCCCTGCGCGCCGAGGTCGACATCGTGGTGAGCCACGAGCTGTCGCTGGTCGAGGCGCACGCCGTGGCGGTGGCGGCCGAGCACCGGCTCATCCACGAGTTGCCACGCCTGAGGGCCGCCACGGTGCACGCCGACCCCGACGGGCCGGACGGCACCGACCACCACGCCGTCCTGGTCACCCACCGGTAGCCACGCGGGCCTGGGTGGCACCGGTCATCCGGTGCCGCCGGCGGGTTCGAAGCCGGCGGTGACCCGCAGGCCGCCGTCCGGCGACGGGCGCACGGCGAGCGTCGCGCCGTGGGCGGTGGCGATGGCCTGCACGATGGACAGGCCCAGACCGAGCCCGCCGTCGTGGCCGGTACGGCTCGCCCCCGCCCGCTGGAACGGCTGCAGCAGCCGGTCGACCTCCGCGGCCGCGACGACCGGCCCGGTGTTCGTGACCGTCAGGACGGCCCGCCCCGCGGAGGTGCCGGTGGCGACGTGCACGTGACCTCCGTCGACGTTGTGGCGCAGGGCGTTGTCGACGAGGTTGATGACCAGGCGTTCGATCAGGCGCGGGTCGCCGGCGGAAGGGGCCGGGTCGAGCGTCGTGGTCAGGCGCAGCCCGCGCCGTACCGCCTCGGACTCGCGGGCCACGAGCACGTCTTCGCTGATCTCGGCCAGGTCGAACGGCTCCCGCCGGTCGAGTCCCGCCTCGCCGCGGGCGAGGGTGAGCAGCGCCTCGATCAGGCGTTCCTGCTGCTGGTTGGTGGTCAGCACCCGCTCGTGGGCGGCCCGCAGCGACGCGGTGGACGCCTCGGGGTCGGACAGGGCGAGCTGCACCAGGGTCCGCTGCCTGGCCAGCGGCGTGCGCAGCTCGTGGGAGGCGTTGGCGATGAACCTGCGCTGGGCGGTGAAGGCGGCTTCCAACCTGGCCAGCAGCCCGTCGAAGGTGTCGCCGAGTTCCTTGAGCTCGTCGCCGGGCCCGGAAAGGGAGAGGCGTTCGTGCAGGTTGGTGGCGGAGATCTGCCGGGCGGCGCGGGTGATGGTGCGCAGCGGGTGCAGCACCCGGCCGGCGACGATCCAGCCGAGCGCGATCGAGACGACCGTCATGGCGGCGAGCGCGATGCCCGACTGGGTGAGGAGCTGGTCGAGTTCGGCGTCGTGCTGCCGCAACGCCTGGGTGCGCATCGCCTCGGCCTGCGCCTGGACCTGTTCGTAGGTCAGCCCTTCGGCACCGCCGAGCACCTGCGGTCCAGGATCGGGAAGATCTCCGGGTGCGCCGGTGACGAGGCTGCCGCCCTGGCCGCTGAAGACGACGCCGCTGGTGGCGTGCACGACCAGGGCGTAGGTGATCGCCAGCAGTGCCGCGCCGGACAGCAGGAAGAGCCCGCCGTACAGCATCGTCAGGCGCATGCGGACGGTCCTGCGCGGCAGGGCGCGCATCAGGCGCTCCGCAGCCGGTAGCCGGCCCCGGCCACCGTCTCGATGATCGAGGGGTCAGAGAGTTTGGCGCGCAGCCTGCTGACCGTGACGGTGACGGTGCGGGTGAACGGGTCGGCGAACTCGTCCCACACGCGCTCCAGGAGCTCCTCCGCGGAAACCGTCCGGCCATGGGAGGCCAGCAGCAGTTCCAGGACCCCGAACTCCTTGGGCGTGAGCTCCAGCGTCCGCTCGCCCTCGTAGGCGCGGCGCCGCGCGAGGTCGACCATGAGGCCGCTGTGGCGCAGGACCGGCGGGATGGCGGGCTGGGCGCGCCGTACCAGCGCCCCGATGCGGGCGACGAGCACGGGGAAGTCGAACGGCTTGGGCAGGTAGTCGTCGGCGCCGATGGCGAGCCCTTCCACCAGGTCCTGGCTGGTGCCCGCCGCGGTCAGCATGAGGACCCTGGCCCGGTTGCCCGCGGCCACCAGCGCGGCGCAGACCTGGTCGCCGTGCACGCCCGGCAGATCGCGGTCGAGCACGATCGCGTCGTAGTCGTTCTGCTCGGCCCGCTCGAGCCCGCCCCTGCCGTCGTAGGCGACGTCGACCGCCATCCGCGCCCGGCGCAGGCCGTCGGCGACCGCCTCGGCCATCTCCACGTCGTCCTCGATCACCAGCACCCGCACGGGTCGTTCCCTTCGATGAGCCACCGCAGCCGGTCAAGCCTTGCTCGACCGGGGTCACAGCAGGGTTTCTACCGCAGCCGCCGAACCGGGCCCGCCGGTGTGATCTCCGTGTGACAGGCCCCGCCGTACACCTGGTGTCCATGTCAGATCACCTGTGGCACGAGGCCGCGGTCGTCGGCCGGCGAGGCCTGCTCGGTGGGGCCGCGGCGCTCGCCGCGGCCCTGGCGCTCCCGGCGCCGGCGGCCACCGCGCTGGCGGCCGGCCCGCCGCGACTGAAACTTCCCGTCCCGACCGGACCGCACGACGTGGGCACGATCGCGCTGCACCTGGTGGACCGCGGGCGCCGCGACCCGTGGAAGGCCGCCCGGCCCCGCGAGCTGATGATCAGCGTCTGGTATCCGGCGGCCCGCGGCGCCGGCGGCCGCCATCGGCCGGTCCCGTGGATGACCACGCGGGCGCTGGCCCGCTACCGCACGATGACGGCCGAGGGCCTGCGGCGGACCGCCGAACGGCTCGACCTGGGCGGGGTCGACATCTCGCTGGACGGCGTCGGCTTCCCGCTCACCCACGCTCGCGAGGGTGTCCAGGTCAGGGCCGGTCGCCGCTGTCCCGTCGTGCTGTACTCGCCCGGCGCCGGCGAGCCTCGCGCGGTGGGAACCACGTTGGTCGAGGACCTGGCCAGCCGCGGCTACGTGGTGGTCACCATCGACCACACCCACGACGCCTGGGCCGTGGAGTTCCCCGGCGGGCGGGTCGAGCGCGACCTGCAGCCCCTGGACAGGAACGGCGCGCAGACCGCGGTGAAGGTGCGCGTGGCCGACACCCGTTTCGTCCTCGACGCGCTCGCCGCGCTGGCCGCCGGGCGCAACCCCGACGCGGCGAAGCGCGCGCTGCCCGCCGGCCTGGCCGGCTGCCTGGACATGGACAGGATCGGCATGTTCGGGCACTCCCTGGGAGGCGCGACCACCGGCCAGAGCATGGCCCACGACGCCAGGATCCGGGCGGGCCTCGACCTGGACGGCCACGTCATCCCGACTGTCTCGATCGCGCCGCCCATGCCGCCGGAGCGGGCCGGTGAGCTGGCGGGACAGGTCGCCACCCGGATCGGCGACCGGCCCTTCATGATCATGAGCAGCGCCGGCAAGGGGCCCGACGAGCTCGGCGCGCTCATGGCGGGATTCTGGTCCCACCTGCGCGGCCGGCGGTGGTTCCTGTCGCTGAAGGGCTCGACCCACGCCAGCTACACCGACGACAAGCAGCTGATCCACCAACTGGCCGCGGCCAAGGTCATCCCCGCCGCGCTGACCGAGCCGGTCGGCACGATCGCCCCAGGCCGGTGCACCGCCGCGCAGCGCGCCTACGTCGCCGCGTTCTTCGACCGCTGCCTGCGCGAGCGCGACGCCCCTCTCCTGGACGGCCCGTCCGCGAAGTACCCCGAGATCGTCTTCTTCCCCTCGACCTGACCAAGGAGCATCGCCACGATGAAGCGCTTCGCACCGACCCGGCGGCGACTCGTCGCTGTCGCGCTGGCGGTCGCGGGAGCCACGACCCTGACGCCCGGCGCGGGAGCCATGACCGCGGCTGCCGGCGTGGGAGCGGTGACCGTGACGCCCGGCGCGGGAGCGGTGACCGTGACGCCCGGCGCCGCACGGGTCGCGCGAACCGGCCAGGACACGCCCGCGTGCACCGCCGTCAACGGACCGCCCGGCCGGACCGCGCCGACACGGCCCACCACGATCACCACCATCGAGCAGGCCTACCACTGCGTCTTCGCGCACTACTACGGCGGCGAGAAGCTCGACAACCGCCTGCTGCTGACCGCGGCCTTCGCCGGGTTCACCCGCGAGCTGGAGCGGCGTGGCCTCGACGCGCCGGAGGCCACGATGCCCGCGCTGTCGGGCGACCGGCACAAGGACTGGGCCGCCTTCGCCGCCGTCTACTCCCGCGTCACCGGCGCGCTGCCCGCCGACGACACGGTACGGCAGTCGCTGGCCGCCGCCACGATGAACGCGATGGTCGACCGCCTGGCCGACAACCACGCCCGCTGGGCACGCACGCAGGTGCACCCCGACGCCGGCCCCGGCACGAGCTACGGGCTCGGCATCGTCACCTCCCCCTCCGTGGGGCTGATCCAGAACGCGCCGCACCAGGCACTGGCTCCGCTCTACGTCAGGACCGTCACCGGAGGGCCCGCGGCCGGCAAGGGGCTGCGCCCCGGCGACGTGATCGAGTCGGTCAACGGCGCGCCGCCGTTCGCCGACGGTGTCCTGTCCACGGGCGCAGCGGCGCAGCTCTTCCCTGCCTACCCCGACAGCCGGCCGGTCCGGATCAAGCTGCGCCGCCCGGCCACCGGCCGCACCTGGACGGTGACCCTCACGCCCGCCCTGTTCACGCCCGACGCCGAGGCGAGCCGGATGGTGACGGCCAAGGCGGTGCGCGGTGACATCGCCTACGTCAAGCTCGCCGGGTTCGGCATGCGGTCGGCGGACACCGTCCTCAAGGCGATCGACGACGTCGGCAAGGGCACGACGCCGCGCGGCGTGGTCCTCGACCTGCGCGGCAACCGGGGCGGATCGCCCGAGGAGGCGGCCCGGCTGGTCAGCGCCTGGGTGCACGGCAAGGTGACCGCCTACCACTGTGACGCCGCCGGGGACTGCCTGACCAGCCCCACCGTCGACAGCGTTCCGCTGCTCAACCTGCCGCTGGTCGTGCTCACCGGCCGCGACTGCGGATCGGCCTGCGACCATTTCGCCGCCGCCGTCAAGGACCTCGAGGCCGGGACACTGGTCGGCACCCGCACCGGCGGGATCGTCTCCGGCGCGGCGGCGCCGTACCTGCTCGACGACAACAGCCTCCTCCTGCTGCCCGGCCGCCGGCACCTCGGGCCGGACCGGGAGGTCGTCGACGGCAGCGGCGTGGCTCCCGACCACCACGTCCCGCTCACCGCCGAGGACGTCTCGGCCGGCAAGGACCCTGGGCTGGCCAAGGCGCTGGCCCTGCTCGGCCGCTGACCCGCGGACCGGGCGATCGCCCGGTCCGCCCGACCGGAAGGACGAAGGATGCGTATCAGGACAGGATTCGTGCTCGGCCTGCTGCTGACCCTGAGCATGGCCGGATGCGGGCAGGGCGACAGCGGCGCCCGGGTGGCGACCGCCGGCACGTCGGCCGCCACCGCGACCGCCACCGCGACCGCCACCGCCGCGGCTGCCCGGTCGGACACCGGCGGTCTGGCGTTCGCCCAGTGCATGCGGGAGCACGGCGTCGACATGCCAGACCCGCAGGACAACGGGCGGGTCGAGATCAGGCTCCCGCAGGGTGTCGACCCGCAGAAGGCGCAGGCGGCGACCGAGCAGTGCAGACGGCACCTGCCCGACGGCGGCGAGGCGGCCAAGGCCGACCCGCGGGTGGTGGAGCAGCAGCGCGCCTTCGCGCAGTGCATGCGAGACAACGGCGTCGAGAGGTTCCCCGACCCGGACGCGAGCGGCGGCTTCCAGATCGGCCCCGGCAGCGGGCTGGACCCGGACGACCCCAAGGTGCAGGCGGCCCAGCAGAAGTGCGCCGGACTGCGTCCCGCGCCGCCGTCCGGAGGCCCCTCCGACGCGCCCACCCTCGGGACGAACGGGTGACCAGGGCCGGTCGTCCCCGGCTCTGGCGGGCCTTCGGCGTGGTGGTCGTGACGGCGGCGGCGCTGGCCGTCGCCGTACCGGCGGCCACCGATCTCGTGCTCGACGGGCCGGCTCAGGGCGGCGACCGAAGCGGCCGGAGCGCCGGCGGCCTGCCGCCGGTCACGGCGAAGGTGACCAGGCAGACGCTCGTCGACAGCCAGACCGAGAACGGCGAGCTGGGCTACGGCGCCGCGACGACCGTGAACAGCAGGCTGTCCGGCACCGTGACCCGCCTGCCCGCCACCGGCACGAGAATCAGGCGCGGCCAGGCGGTCTACCGCCTCGACGACACCCCCGTCGTCCTCCTGTACGGCACGCTGCCCGCCTACCGCGCGCTCTCGGCGGGGGTCGAGGGCGCGGACGTCAGGCGGTTCGAGCAGAACCTGCACGCGCTGGGCTACCGCGGATTCACCGTGGACGACACCTACTCCGCCGCCACCGCCGCGGCGGTGATGGAGTGGCAGGACGACCTCGGCCTGCCGCGGACCGGAACGGTGGAGCTGGGCCGCGTCGTCTACGCGAAGGGAGCGGTGCGCGTCGACGCCCACAAGGCCGCCGCGGGCGACGCCGTCCAGCCCGGAGCAGGGGTGCTCACCTACACCGGGACCTCGCGCGTGGTCACCGTCCAGCTGGACGTGTCCGAGCAGCGGCTGGCCGGCAAGGGCGCCACCGTGAACGTCACGCTGCCGGACGGCGGGAAGGCCCGCGGCAGGATCGCCACGACCGAGACGGTGATCGACACCGGCGGCAACGGGTCCGACGAGCCCACGACCCGCATCGACGTCACCATCACGATCCAGAACAGGAAGAAGCTGCCGACCCTCGACCGGGCGTCCGTGGACGTCGCCTTCTCCGCCTCGAAGCGCGAGAGCGTGCTGACCGTGCCCGTGGCCGCGCTGCTGGCCCTGGCCGAAGGCGGCTACGGCGTGCAGGTGGTGGCCGGCGGGACCACGCGGACGGTGCCGGTGCGGACCGGACTGTTCGCCGCCGGCCGGGTCGAGGTGACCGGCGACGGCATCAGCGAGGGCGTGACGGTGGGGATGCCGGCATGAGCGGCGTGGTCGAGCTCGCCGACGTCACCAAGGCGTACCCGGGCGGTGTCGCGGCACTGCGCGGCGTGACCCTGTCCGTCGGGTACGGCGAGCTGGTCGCGATCGTGGGTCCTTCGGGGTCCGGCAAGTCCACCATGCTCCACCTCATCGGCACCCTGGACCGGCCCTCGGCGGGCACCGTCCGCATCGACGGTCATGACGTGGCCACGCTGTCGGACCGGCAGCTGTCGGCGCTGCGCGCACGCCGGATCGGGTTCGTCTTCCAGCAGTTCCACCTCGCTCCCGGGCAGCCGGTCCTGGACAACGTCGCCGACGGCCTGCTGTACGCCGGGGTGCCGGTCAAGGAGCGCCGGCACAGGGCCGAGGCTGCTCTGGCCCGGGTGGGCCTCGGCCATCGGCTCGGCCACCTGCCGAACGAGCTGTCCGGCGGCGAACGGCAGCGCGTCGCCGTGGCCAGGGCCGTGGTCGGCGAGCCCGCCCTGCTGCTCGCCGACGAGCCCACCGGCAACCTCGACTCGGCCTCGGGCGCGGGCGTGATGGCGCTGCTGCGTGACCTGCACGCCGCCGGAACCACGGTGGTGGTCATCACCCACGACAAGGACATCGCGGCCGGGCTGCCGCGGCGGATCGCCATGCGCGACGGGGCGGTGGTCTGAATGGCGGCACGGCTCGTTCCCGCCCGGCTGCGCCCCGGCGACGTGCTGCGCGTCGGCGGCACCGGCCTGCGCACCAGGCCGCTGCGGGCGTTCCTGTCGGCACTCGGCATCGCGATCGGCATCGCCGCGATGACCGCCGTGGTGGGCATCTCGTCGTCCAGCCGCGCCGAACTGGACCGCACGCTGGCCGCGCTCGGCACCAACCTGCTGACCGTGGCTCCCGGCAACACCCTGTTCGGCAAGGACGCCACGCTTCCCGCCGAGTCCGTCGCCATGATCGCCAGGATCGGGCCCGTGGAGCAGGTGGCCGCCACGGGGAAGCTGTCCGAGACGCGCGTCTACCGCAACGACAGGATTCCCGCGGCCCGCAGCGGCGGCATCTCGGTGCAGGCCGCGCACCTCGGCCTCCCCGCCACCGTGGCCGCCACCGTCGCCAGCGGCACCTGGCTCAACGCTGCGACGGCCCGCTATCCCGCCGTGGTGCTGGGCGCGACCGCGGCCGCCAGGCTGGGCATCGGGGCCGCGGGCGCCGACGTCCAGGTCTACCTCGGCCGCCGATGGTTCACCGTCGTCGGCATCCTCGATCCCGCCCCGCTGGCCGCCGAACTGGACTCGGCGGCGCTGGTCGGCTGGCCCGCCGCACGCTCCTACCTGGGCTTCGACGGGCACCCGACGACCGTCTACACCCGCACCGCCGACACGGCCGTCGAAGCGGTACGGGCAGTGCTCGCGGCCACCGCCAACCCGCAAGCGCCCAACGAGGTCAAGGTGTCCAGGCCGTCGGACGCGCTGGCGGCCCGCCAGGCCACCGACCGCGCCTTCACCGGCCTGCTGCTCGGCCTGGGCGCCGTGGCCCTGCTGGTCGGCGGTGTCGGCGTGGCCAACACGATGGTCATCTCGGTGCTCGAACGCCGCGCCGAGATCGGCCTGCGCCGCTCCCTCGGCGCGACCCGCGGGCAGATCAGGCTGCAGTTCGTGGCGGAGTCGCTGCTGCTGTCCGCGGTCGGCGGCCTGGGCGGCGTGCTGGCCGGCGTCGCCGTGACGGCCGGGTACGCGGCCACGCGGACATGGCCCGCCGTGGTACCCGGGTGGGCGAGTGGCGGCGGGCTCGCGGCCACGCTGCTCATCGGCGTCGTCGCGGGCCTGTACCCGGCGATCCGCGCCGCCCGCCTGGCCCCCACGCAAGCACTCGCCGGCGCGTGAGCCGCATCGCATCGCGCCCGCGCCTCCGCCCGCGCCTCCGCCCGCGCCTCCGCCCGCGCCTCCGCCCGCGCCTCCGCCCGCGCCTCCGCCCGCGCCTCCGGCCGCGCCTTCGCCCGCGCCCCTGGCCGGCCCGCCGGGGGACCGGGGGGCTTGGCCGGCGGGCCGGGTTCGCTGGTCGCCGGTGCGGGTCAGGCGCGCCAGGCGGTGGCCGCTTCCTTGGCGTACTCGGTGAAGTCGCGGGCGGGCCGGCCCAGCGCCTGCCGTACGCCGTCGGCGAGGCTCTCGTTGCGGCCGTCGAGCACCTCGGCGAACAGCGCGTTGAGGCCGGCGATCTCGTCCTCGGGGACGCCCGCCGCGCGTGCCCCCTCGGCGAACTCCTCCGGGGTGACCGGCGCGTAGCCGACCTCGCGCCCGGCGGCGGCGGAGATCTCCGCGGCGGCCTCGGCGAAGGAGAGCAGGCGCGGGCCCGTGAGCTCGTAGACCTTCCCTGCGTGCCCGTCCTCGACGAGGGCGGCGGTGGCCACGTCGGCGATGTCCTCGACGTCCACGAAGGGCTCGGTCACGTCGCCGGCGGGCAGCGCGATCGTGCCGCTCAGCACCGGGTCGAGCAGCCAGCCCTCGCTGAAGTTCTGCATGAACCAGCTGCAGCGCACGACCGTGGCCTCGACGCCGGAGCCCAGCACGACCTGCTCGGCCTGCTGGGCCAGCTCCTCGTTACGGCCGGACAGCAGCACCAGGCGGCGCACGCCGGACCGTACGGCCAGCGCGGTGAACTCGCGGACGCGGTCGAGGGCGCCGGGGAAGGCCAGGTCGGGGTAGTAGGTGATGTAGACGGCGTGGACGTCGCGCACGATCGGCGCCCAGGTGCCGGCGTCCTCCCAGTCGAAGGCGGGGCGGGAGCCGGCGCGCACGTCGTGGCCCGCCGCCTTCAGCCGGTCCGCCACGCGGCGGCCCGTCTTGCCGGTAGCTCCGAGAACCAGGATGGTGTTGTTCGTCGTCATGCCTGTAGTCAATCGGCCCGCGACGAGGCTGGACATGGCTGAGGCGCGCACCCGCATAAGCGGGCGTCTCAGGCGGGGCCGGCGTGCGCGGCCCGTACATCGTCGAACGCGGCACAGCCGCCGTGCGCGACTTCGTCGAGTCGGGCAGACAGACGGGCGTTCCGCACGCGGCTTCTCATGAGGCCATGCCGGGAAACGGTAGTTCGTTCCGCGAATTTGTTAGTCTGGGCCGGTGAGCAAGCATGTTGACGGACAGATCGGAGCGGTGGCCGCACTGGTGCGGTCCACGTTCCTGGTGAATGCCGTGTACGCAGATTCCGCCCGCGAGTACGGCCTCACCCAGCAGCAGGGCCAGCTGTTGTGCGTCTTGATGGCGCAGCCGTACGGCATGACCGAGCTGGGCGCGGTCCTCGGCCTGGCCAAGTCGAGCCTGACCGGCCTGGTGGATCGCAGCGAGCGCAACGGCCTGGTCCAGCGCAACCCCGACCCTCAGGACTCCCGTGCGGTGAGGGTGGCGCTCACCAGGCGGGGCGCCCAGTTGGCCGATGAGTTCTACACCGAGACGTGCCGCCGCGTCGAGGAGCTGACCTCGGGGTTCGCCCCGCCGGAGCGCGACACGCTCGCCGCCCTGCTCGGTCGCATCGTGGCGGACAACAAGGTTCCCACCGTCTTCATGGAACCGGATCACACCCGCTGAACGAGAGAGGGAGTTGCAGTTCGTGCCACGAACTAATATTGTTCGTGACACGAACTCAACCCCTTTTTCGTGTTGGAGTGTGAATCATGAGCCGTACAGTCGTGGTCATCGGTGGAGGTTACGGTGGTTCCGCGGTCGCCAAGGCGCTGGACGCGGAGGCCGACGTCGTCCTCATCGATCCCCGTGACGCGTTCATCAACTCGGCCGGTTCGCTGCGGGCGCTGACTCAGCCCGACTGGGCGCACAACATGTTCTTCCCCTACGACCAGTGGCTCAGGCGCGGCACGGTGGTCCGCGACCGGGCGGTCTCGGCGGACCCCGGCGGTGTCACCCTGGCCTCAGGCCGGCGAATCGAGGCCGACTATCTGGTCCTGGCCACTGGCTCCAGCTACACCTATCCGGCCAAGCCCAACGCCGACTCCACCGGCGAGGTCCTGGACGACCTGCTCCGGACCCACAAGGAGCTGGCGGGTTCCGAGCGGGTGCTGATCCTCGGCGCCGGGCCGGTCGGCCTGGAGCTGGCCGGCGAGATCAAGGAGGTTTGGCCGCACAAGCACGTGACCATCCTCGACCCGGCCGAGCAGCTGCTGCCCGCCTTCCCCGCGGAGATGCGCGCGGAGCTGCGCCGCCAGCTCGACGAGCTGGCGGTCCACCTGCGGCTGGGCACCGGCCTGACCGCGCCTCCGGCGACCGAGCCAGGCCAGGCGGCGACGTTCACTGTCGCCACGACGGGCGGGGAGGAGATCACCGCCGACATCTGGTTCCGCGCGCACGGCGCGCGCGTCAACAGCGACTACCTCGCCGACGGCGAGCTGACGACACGTTCGCCGCAGGGTCAGGTGCCGGTCACCGAGACCCTCAACGTCCGCGGGTACGACCGCGTCTACGCGATCGGCGACATCACCGACGTCGCCGAGGCCAAGATGGCCGGATACGCGATGCAGCACGCCGAGGTGGTGGCCCAGAACATCATCGCCCAGCTGCGCGGCGAGCAGCCGGCGGCCACCTACCGGCCGCTGCCCCACCCCATGATCCTGCTGCCCCTCGGCCCGCGCCAGGGTGTCGGCCAGTTGCCCAGCCCCGACGGGCCGGTCGTCGTCCCGGCCGAGACCGTCTCGGCGTACAAGGGGGCCGATCTGTTCACCGGCCGCTTCACCGAGCAGTTCGGCGCCGCCTGACATGGACTACACCCAGCTGGGCCGCAGCGGCCTGTCCGTGTCCCGGCTCATCCTGGGCACGATGAACTTCGGGACGGAAACCTCCGAACAGGACAGTCACACGATCATGGACCGTGCGCATGAGCACGGCATCAACTTCTTCGACACCGCCGACGTGTACGGCGGAGGTCGCACCGAGGAGATCATCGGCCGCTGGTTCGCCACGGGAGGCGGCAGGCGCGACAGGACCGTCCTGGCCACCAAGCTCTACCTCCCGACAGGCGAGTGGCCCAACGACAGCCGCCTGTCCGCGCTGCACATCAAGCGCGCGTGCGACGCCTCGCTCCAGCGGTTGGGCACCGACCACATCGACGTGTACCAGATGCACCACATCGATAGGAACACGCCGTGGGAGGAGATCTGGGAGGCCTTCAGCGTCCTGCGCCAGCAGGGCAAGGTGCTCTACTTCGGCTCCTCCAACTTCGCCGGCTGGCACCTCGCCCTGGCACAGGAGGCGGCGCGCGCCCGGCACCTGCTCGGCCTGGTCGCCGAGCAGTCCATCTACAACCTGCTGAACCGCTGGGCCGAGCTGGAGGTACTGCCCGCGGCGCGGCACTACGGGCTCGGCCTGATCCCGTGGTCGCCTCTGCACGGCGGAGTGCTCGGCGGCGTCCTGCGCAAGCGGAAGGAGGGCGGCGCCTCCCGCGGCGACTCCGGGCGATCGGTCCAGACCCTGGCCAAGCACAGGGAAACGATCGAGGCGTACGAGAAGATGTGCGCCCGCCTCGGTGAGGACCCGGCCGACGTCGCTCTGGCATGGTTGCTGGCGCAGGACGGCGTGACCGGGCCGATCGTCGGGCCGCGCACGGTCGAGCAGCTCAACGGCTCGCTCAGGGCCCTGGCGATCACCCTCGACGAGGCCACGCTCGCCAGGCTGGACGAGCTGTTCCCGCCACCCGGGCCGAACGGCGCCAAACCCGCGCCGGAAGCGTACGCCTGGTGAACATCTCCATTCGCACGAAAGGCAGAACCTTGTCCGCACACAACGTCGTCTTCGGCTTCGGCACGCATCCGGGCATCGACGACATTCCCGAGCTGCTGCGCGTCGTCCAGCAGGCCGACCGGGACGGGCTCGACATCTTCACCCTGTCGGACCATCCCTACATCGGCGGGCGCCTGGACGCCTACGCCGCGCTCGGCTTCATCCTCGGGCGTACGCAGCACATCGCCGGCTTCGCCAACGTCACCAATCTGCCGACCCGGCCTCCTGCCATGCTGGCCAGGACGGTGACGTCGCTGTCGGCGCTGTCCGGTGGCCGGATCGTGCTCGGCATGGGCGCCGGCGGGCTGTGGGATCGCATCGCCGACATGGGAGTGCCGCGGCTGGCGGCCGGCGACGCCGTGGACGCCTTCGAGGAGGCGATCGTCCTGGTCAAGCTGCTGTCGGGCGGCGGCCCTCCGGTCACCTACCAGGGCGATCACTACCAGGTGAACCAGATCGAGCCCGCTCCCGTCGCCGCGCCTCCCGTGTGGACCGGATCGGTCGGCCCGAAATCCCTGGCCGCCACCGGCCGCGTGGCCGACGGCTGGATCCCCGGCCACGCGGCCGACTGGCTCAGCGAACGCTACCGGGCCTCCCGGCCGATCATCGACGAGGCGGCGGCGTCCGCCGGCCGCGATCCGAGCGAGATCCGCACGGTCTTCAACTTCCCCGGACGCATCACCGACCGGCCGCTGCCCGCCACCCGCGACGGCGACGGCCGCTGGATCGGCGGCTCCGTCGCCCAATGGGTCGAGGAACTGACCGGAGCCGTGCTGGAGCACGGCGCGTCGGGCTTCACGCTCTTCTCCGCCGGCCACGGCGCCCCGGACCCCACCCAGCTGGCCCGCTGGGCCCAGGAGATCGTCCCCTCCGTACGCGAGGCGATCGCGAAGTAGGGCGGTTTTCCGGGGCCGAGCGCCCGCGCTCGTGGGTCGGACGGTTTCGAGGCGCGGGAGATCGCGCTCAGGACATCGGTCGGCGGGCCCCAGCCGCTTGCAAGATCTCTCCAAGTGGCGTGGTCTACCGTCCTGGCCATGAGAAAGACACATGTCATCGGTGGACTGCTGGCCTTCGTGATCGGCGCGGGCGTCCCGGCCTCGGCGCAGGCCGCCGCCACCTCCCCCATCCACTGGGGCCCCGTCAGGTCGGCGGCGGGACACTCGGGCCACGCCGAGGCCGATGTGTGGATCACCGACTTCAGCGCCGAGACGTTCGCCGTGTACGGCAAGCTTGACGACCGCGATTCGCACCGCGGCCACTGCGCCTCCATTCGTGCCCGCTTCCACTACGTGGGCGGCGGCACCGGATGGAGCCTGCCCCGCTCGACCTGCTCGGCCAAGAGCTCCTTCCAGCTCACGTCGGACGGAGAGATCGACCGGGTGGACGTGCGGGTCTGCCTCCACGACCTGGGCCTGCGCAAGACCTTCCGGTGCCACGTCGACGCCATCAAGCCCGAGATCATCGCGAACTGGCCGCAGTGACCCTTGGTCTCCTGGCCGAAGCCGGCCTCATGGGGGGATGAAAGCGGTCAAGCATGCCGTTCGGCATGGCTCGCCCCGGACCGCCCGCGTTCGAGAGACGGCAGGAGGTGGGCGAGGTCCCGCCACTGGTCCAGTGGGGCGGTGCGCGGGTCGGAGGGGAGCGCCTGGAGGCATACGTGGTCGGCGCCCGCCGCCAGGTGGGCGTTGATCCTCTCGGCGATCATGTCTTCGCCTGTGGCCACGAGGGAGTCGACGAGGCGGTCGCTGCCACCGTCGGCGAAGTCGGTGTCGTCGAACCCGAGCCGCCGCCAGCTGGCCCGGTACGGCTCGGCGGCGAGGTAAGTCGCGATGTGGCCGCGCGCCCTCGCCCGTGCCTCGTCGGCGGGCAACCCCGCGACGACCGCCTGTTCGACGATCAACGTTCGATCGGGCCCGAGCACGGCACGGGCGTCGGCGGTGTGTTCCGGCGTCACGAGATAGGAGAACGCGCCCGCGGCCCGGTCTCTGGCCAGGATGAGGGCTTTGGGGCCCAGTGCGGCGAGAACCCGGGGTGCCGTGGGTGCCGCGGCACCGCCGAGCCCGGCCAGGTCGAGGATGGGATCCGGCTCGTCCAGGCGGTCGAGGTGCTCGCGCAGCGCCGACAGGGGGCGTTCGTAACGCAGGCCCAGCACGCCCTCGACCAGGCGCGCGTGCGAGGTGCCCAGGCCGAGGACGAACCGACCGGGATGGGTGTCGAGCAGGGAGCGCGTCTGCAGCCGGACGTTGCGGGGGTGGCGGCCCCAGATCACCGCGATGCCTGTTCCCACCACCAGTGACCTGGTGGCCGCCAGCAGCGTGGACACCTCCATGAACGGGTCGCGAACGAGTCCTTCACTGAGCCATAGCGCGCCGTAGCCGAGCGTTTCGATCTCCGCCGCGATCGCGGCGGACTCGGCTGCCGGGCGCAGATCGATTCCGGAAACCCACAGTCCTACCGTGCCGATCGCGGGCATGGGTGACGTCAAGGGTGACCTCCCTCATAGAATTCGGAGTGGCGCTCCAGATAATACGGAGTGCCGCTCCGGTACGACCAGGGAGGGTGCGAGATGAGTCGCGAAGCCGCTGAGGGGAGCAGGCCGCATGCGGCTGTGCGCACGGACGCACGCCGTAACCGGGCGCGGCTGATCGAGGCGGCGAGCGCGCTGTTCGACGAGGTGGGGGCGGACGCGGCGGCGATGAACGACGTGGCCAGGCGGGCGGGAGTCGGGCCTGGCACGCTGTGGCGTCACTTCCCGAACAAGGACGCCCTGATCGCGGAGATCGTCGGCGAGAGCCTGGACGGGCTGGCGAACCTGGCCGCCGACCTGCTGGACACCAGCCCGCCCGAACCGGACTTCCTCCGGCGATGGGTCGCCGCGCTCGTGCGGCACATCACCCGGCACCAAGGGCTCGCCGCTCGGTTCGCGCGCGCCTCCGAGCACGTCGGCAGCCCGCTGGGCGCACGCTGCCAGGCCGTCGAGCAGGTGGCCGCGGACCTCGTCGCACGCGCGCGAGAGCTCGGTCAGGTACGCGGCGATCTCACCGGGGCCGAACTCATCCGCCTGGCGACGGCCGTCGCCTGGCTCGACGAGGCAGCCACGGAACCTGACACCACCGCACGCCTCCTCGACCTGGTCTTCGACGGCATTCGCGCCCGCTGAGCGATGTCAGGAGTTCGCGTCTCCTGGGGCCTCGTGGGCGCCTCCCGCCGGGGCTGCCTGTCCTGCTCGCGCGGCGCTGACGGCGCGGCCGAGTGGCTGCGCCGCGAGCGTCGCAAGCGCGAGGCGCGTACCCATGAGATCATCACGCCCGCAGAGTGGTGAACTAGGTCGAATGAGACTCCAGAAGACGCTGGTGGACGAGATGCTCGTCTACAGCTTCATGATCGTCCTGCTCACCGGCGCCTTCCTCGCGTTCTTCTACACCCCCGGCGAGCGGGTGATCTACGACGGCTCCTTCGCGCCGCTGCTCGGCATCGAGATGAGCGGAGCCTATGCCTCGACGCTGCGGCTCAGTTTCGACGTCCGGGGCGGCCTGTTCATGCGGCACCTCCACCAGTGGGCGTCGTTGATCTTCCTGGTGGGGATCGTCCTGCGCGCGCTGCTCAGCCGTACGCTCCGCCAGATGCTGCCCGGGGTGGCGCTGCTGGGGCTGGGCGCGCTCAACCTGGTCGTCGGCTACGCCCTGACCGACGACCTGTACGCCGGGAGGATCGTGGGAGAGCTGCCGATCGCCTGGTGGTACGGCGCGCACCTGCTGCTGGCGCTCGTCCTGGCGTCCGCCCTGGTGCTCGCCTGGCGGCGAACGGGTGTTCAGCGGCCCAGGGTGCTCTCCTTCGTGGTGATCTGTCTGAACCTCACGCTGCTGGCGCTCTTCTTCCCGCTCAACCAGATCTGGTTGAGCGGGCCGTCCCGGTGACGCGTCCCGGCTGGGGCATCGCTCACCGCGCGATCGGCACGCTGGTCGACGGGGCCGACCTCGTCAGGAGGACCGCCGGATCGCGGTGACGTCGAACTCCAGCGTCACCTTGTCGCTGATCAGGACCCCTGTCGCGGCGTTCCAGTTCACCCCCCAGTCCTTGCGGTTGATCGTGGCGCTCCCCGTGAAGGCGATCCGGACGTCACCCCGCGGGTCGTGCTCGGCGCCGGCCATTTGCCGCGCAGCTGGTCGTCGCGCTGCCGGTTGCGGGTCTGGATGCTCCTCGCCCCTATCGTCAGCGCGACGCCGGACTTCGACGGGTCGTCATGGTGTTCGTTTCAGCAGTACGACGACACAACCCCGCGGAATGTGAGGCGACGCGCCGACCTCACATTCCGGGGTGATGTCTCGTCGTACTGGTGAGGGCAGATGCGACAAAGGAAAGTCGGGGACACCATGACCACCCCATCCGATCCGGCGGACGGCCGGCTCGATCCGAGCCTGAGCGCGATCACGAGGGAGCGGCGTCAGCTGATCAATCTCGCCTACCGGCTTCTCGGCTCGCTGGCCGATGCCGAGGACGTCGTCCAGGAGACCTACGCCCGCTGGTACGCCATGTCCCGCCGGCAGCAGGAGGCCATCGAGTCCCCCGGCGCCTGGCTGACGAGGGTCGCCAGCCGCGTCTGCCTGGACCTGCTCGGCTCGGCACGGGCCCGGCGGGAGAGTTACGTGGGCGAATGGATCCCCGAGCCGCTGCCCGACCGTACGGAGTGGATCGACGGGCGGTCGGGCGGCAGCACGGCCGACCCTGCCGACCGGGTCACGCTCGACGAGTCGGTCAACATGGCCTTCCTCGTCGTGCTCGAGGCGATGACCCCGGCCGAGCGCGTCGCGTTCATCCTGCACGACGTCTTCCGCTACTCCTTCGCCGAGGTGGCCGAGATCGTCGGCCGTACGCCGGCGGCCTGCCGCCAGCTGGCCTCCTCGGCCCGCCGCCGCATCCGCGTCTCGCAGGCGCCCGCGGCTCCTGCGGCCCGGCAGGCCGGCATCGTCAGGGACTTCAAGCACGCATGGGAGGCCAAGGACATCGGCGCTCTCGTCGGCCTCCTCGCGCCCGACGCGACGGGGATCGCCGACGGCGGCGGCCTGGTCAGCGCCGTTCTCCACCCGGTCGAAGGCAGCGAGCGGATCGCCCGCACGTTGGTCGACATCGCCGACCTGGTACCCGGCCTGACGATCCTGGAGCGTACGGTCAACGGCCAGCCCGGGCTGGTGGCCCAGCACGACGGCGTCACCGTGGTGGTGATGGCGTTCGACGTCGTGGGTGACCGGATCAAGCGCTTCTGGGCGGTTCGGAACCCCGAGAAGCTCCGGCCCTGGACGGCCGCCTGACGCCCGCTGCCCGATGGGCGTGCCGGACGCGCCGCCGCTGCCGCCCGCCGTTCCGAACCGTGGTCGAGGGCGCTCGGCTCATGGGCTCGGGTATGGCCCGCCGGTCGCGTCGGTCGCGTCGGTCGCGGCGTTGGCGTAGCGGCGGGCCAGGTGCGCGAAGGCGTCCTTGAGCTCGGCCGGGCCGACCACCTCGATGTCGGCGTCGAACCTGCCGATGGTGGCGGCCAGGCCGGGCCACGACCACGAGCCCAGGACGAGCCGGCAGCGGTCCGGGCCGAGCTCCTCGACGACGCCGTCGCGGGTGTAGCGGGACACGGCGGCGGCGGGGAGGTCGAGGATCACCTCGCCGCGGCAGGGCCAGTCGCCCGAGCCGTCGGAGCCCCGGAACCTGTCGGCCACGAAGGCCGCCACATCACCTCCGGGCAGCTCGCGCGGGGTGAAGCGGGGCCCGGTAGGGGTGCGCGGGGTGATCCGGTCGGCGCGGAAGGTGCGCCAGTCCTCGCGGTCGAGGTCCCAGGCGACGAGGTACCAGCACCCGTCCCAGGTGACGAGGTGATGGGGTTGCGCCCGGCGCGGCGGGGTCTGGTCGCCGGTGTCGTCCGGCCCGTGCCGGTAGTCGAAGCGCAGCACCTCGCGGGCGTGGACGGCGGCGCTGAGCGCCACGAGCACGCTGCTGTCGACCTGTGGGTACGGCGGGCCCGCGGGCCGTTCGACGGCGGTGACCCGCAGGGTGTCGATCCGGCGGCGCAGCCGTACGGGCATGACCTGCCGGACGGTGTTCAGCGCGCGCGCCGCCGCTTCCTCGATGCCGGCGCCGGCGGTGGTGGCGATCTGGAGCGCGACGGCCAGAGCGACGGCCTGCTCGTCGTCGAACAGCAGGGGAGGCAGCTCCGTGCCGGCGTCGAGCCGGTACCCGCCGTCGGGGCCCTTGGTCGCCACGATGGGGTAGCCCAGCTCGCGCAGGCGGTCGACATCACGGCGGACGGTGCGCGGGCTGATGTCCAGCCGCTCGGCCAGCAGCGCACCCGGCCAGTCCCTGCGCACCTGGAGCAGCGAGAGCAACGCCAGCAGCCGCGCTGAAGTCTTCGGCATGAACCCCATGGTGCCGCGAGAAGCGGCCACTCTCTGTCCGCTTCCTCTGCGACTGTAGTCGCGTGCCACTCAACGACAACCATCCGAAAGGCCCGAACGCCGTGAACGCCACCACCACGCCTCCCTCGACCCTCGACGCCGAGCGGGGCGACCTGCTCGCCGCGCTCGCGACCGCGCGGGCCGCCCTGACCAACACCGTCCGCGGGCTCAGCGACGAGCAGCTGGGCCGGCGCCCGACGGTCAGCGAGCTGTGCCTGGGCGGGCTGATCAAGCACGTCGCCTCCATGGAGGAGAACTGGATGCGCTTCGCGACCGAGGGCCCGTCGGCGATGCCCTACGACCTGCCTGACGGTGTCACCTGGGCCGACCTCGCGTCCGGCACCGCACGCGAGGTCCCGCAGTGGGCGATCGACCACCAGAACGACTTCCGGATGCTGCCCGGCGAGACGCTGGCCGGGATCCTCGCGCGTTACGAGCGGGTCGCCGCCCGCAGCGCGGAGATCGTCGCCGCCGTCCCCGACCTGTCGGCGACGCACCCGCTGCCGGAGGCGCCCTGGAACGAGCCGGGAGCGGTGCGCAGCGTGCGCGGGGTGCTGATGCACGTCATCGCCGAGACCGCCCAGCACGCCGGGCACGCCGACATCCTGCGCGAGACGCTCGACGGGCAGAAAACGACCTGAGCGGTGACGGACTCCTGCTGATCGGGGGGCCGAGTCATGGCGGCGCCGCCCTCGGCCCCCTCATGGCGAGCGGTCCGTGAGCAACTCCGCCATACGGTCCGCGAACTCGGTGAGCCGGTCCAGCCATGATCCACCGCGGGCGATACGGAATCCGTGCCGGCGGCCCCAGAACGCGGCCTGGACGGCATGGAACTGGGCCCACCGCCGAACGCGTTCGCGATCGAGCTCGGCGGCCTCGGCGAAGACGTCCAGGGTGCGGACGACAGCCTTGCGCACGTCGTCCGCGTCGAGGAACGTCAGCGCGCGCGACTTGAGCAGCGTGCCGCCGTCGTAGGCGGGATCTCCCACGTACCCCTTGGGGTCGACGGCCAGCCAGGGCTCGCGGTCGGCGCGCAGGATGTTCCCGGCGTGGAGATCGCCGTGGATGAGGACGTCCGGCTGGACCCGGCCCAGCTCGCGGACGGTCGCCACGGCGGTGTCCACCACGCGACGCGACAGTGTGTGCGTCAGCTCCTCGGCGTCCTTGCCCAGCTGCTCCTCCCAGGCGTCGGCCTGCTCCCTCAGCCGGGGCAGGCCAGGCGGCGCGGGGACGGCCAGCCGGCGGCTGAGCCGCCCGGCGACCGTCACGACCTCGTCACCGTCGTCGACCTCCGCCAGCGTCGAGGTCCGGACCCGCTCGAGCAGCATGGCGAAACGCTCGTCGTCGCGCTCGTGCAGCAGAACGGCTCCGCGCCCGCCCCACGCCGCGAACGCGTCCGGCTCATGGACGTTGCCGGGATGCGGAAATGACACCTTCAGCACAGCGGTCCGCTCGTCCCGCCGCCGCACCGGGACGATGACCCCGACGCCCCCGTGCAGGACCTGGCCGTCAGGCGCGCACCCCCAGCGTTCCAGGAGCCTGTCCACGATGCTGGGCAGTTCGGCGAGCCACGCCGCGCCGGCCTCTCCTTCACGCTCGACGGTGCTCCGCGCGAACGCCTCCGGTATCCCGATCATTCGGGCACCTTACGCGCCGGCCCGCCGCCCCTGCCAGGCCCGAGTCCGCCGGCCGCCGCGAGCGCGTGATCTCCCGCGGGTCAGGTCACGGTCCTGGTGATCGAGTCGACGCGACGGACCCGCCCGTCGGAGGCGAGCCGGGCGCACAGGTGGACCTCGATCCGCAAGGTCCTGTCCTTCCTGGTCACGACGGTCATGGTGTAGCGGGCGGCGGCCCGCCGGGCATCAGACCACCTCGAACGTGCTCATCATGGCCATGTCCTCGTGCTCGAGGTTGTGGCAGTGCATGACGTACCGGCCCCGGTAGCCGGTGAAGCGGGTGATGATCTCCACGGTCTGCGCCTCCCGCAGCTCGACGGTGTCCTTCCATTCCGGTGGCCCGCTCGGGCGCTCGCCGCCGGCCGACAGCACCTGGAACGGCGACAGGTGCAGGTGCACCGGGTGGGCGACGTCGCTGGTCAGCCGCCAGATCTCCACCTGGCCGAGCTTCGGCCTGGCATCGACGCGGCGGGCGTCGAAGGGCTTGCCGTTGATCAGCCAGCCGGTGTGGCCGTGCATGTCGCCGCTGGTGAACTCGAAGTCGCGGGTCGCCGCTGCCTTGGCCGGGTCGAGCGGTTCGACCCGTGACAGCGTCGTCGGGATGGCCGAGTCGTCGCGGACGTTCCGCTCGACGGTGAAGCGCATCACCCGGGCCTGGGCCCCCTCGTCGGCGAGGTTGCGCAGTTCGACCTGGTCGCCCACCCGGTAGGCGGCGAAGTCGACGATCACGTCCGCCCGCTCGCCCGGCGCGAGCCGTACCCGGTCGACGGGCCGCGGCGCGGCCAGCAGGCCGCCGTCGCTGCCGATGCGCACCAGGCTGCCGCCGGGCGAGAGGGCCAGCTCGTAGGTGCGGGCGTTGGAGCCGTTGAGCAGCCGCAGCCGGTAGCGGGCGCGGTCCACCGCGAGCTGCGGCCAGGGCGCGCCGTTGACCAGGACGACATCGCCGAGCACGCCGCCCATGAACGCCTCCCTGGCTCCGGGCCCGTCGGGCCGGGCCGGGTAGGGCATGGTGCCGTCGGCGGCGAAGGACCGGTCGCAGATCAGCAGCGGGACGTCCCGCTCGCCCGACGGCAGCGGCAGCGCCTCTTCCTGGTCGTCGCCGACCAGGAAGAACCCGGCCAAGCCGCGCCAGACCTGCGGCCCGGTGTGGTCCATGCGGTGGTCGTGGTACCAGAGCGTGGCCGCGCGCTGCTCCAGCGGGAAGACGTGGTCGCGGTGGGTGCCCGGCTGGACCAGGTCGGTGGGGTAGCCGTCGGACTCCGGCGGGGTGTGGCCCCCGTGCAGGTGCGTGACGGTCGGCGCGCCCAGGCGGTTGGTGACGCGCACCACGGTCCTGCGGCCGCTGCGCGCCCGGATGGTCGGTCCGGGGAACTGTCCGTCGTACCCCCAGATCGGGGTGCGCAGGCCGGGCAGGATCTCCACCTCGGCCTGCTGCTGCACGAGCTCGTAGTAGTCGGTGCTCGCGTCGGTCCGGTACGGCTTGGCGACCGCGGGCAGCGGCAGCGGCACCGTGTACGGCCTGGGCAGCGGCGCGCCGCTCGTCAGGAGCCTCGGCAGCGGGGTCCGGCCGAGCAGCGAGCAGCCCGGCACGCTCAGCGCCGCGCCCACGCCGAGCAGCCGCAGCGCCTGCCGTCTGGTCATCGTCATGCCGAGGCCGTCCCCGTGCGGCGCACGGACCAGGTCTGGCTCAGCCGGAACATGCTCACGCCGAACATCAGCACGCCGAGCGGCACATGCAGGGTCTTCATGTGCGCCATGCCCAGCGCCATCTGCGCCAGGGTCGCCGCGAGCATGCCGACGGCCGGAACGATGTCGCTCGACCGCCGCGTCACCAGTGCGGCGACCAGATGGAGCAGCACGGTGACCGCCACGACGACGGCTGTGGCGCCGTGCGCCGTCCGGCCGCCGGGCGAGGCCAGCAGCAGCCCGGCGGTGACCGCCTGGAGGAGCAGGGCGACGGTCTGCGCGGTGAGCGCGATACGCAGGAACATGATTCTCCTCAGCGGGTGGCGAGTCGGGCACCGACGCCGGCAATCGTCGTCCGGTCAGTGCCGGGGGGCGTCCCCCAGGGGAAGGCATCTGCCGCTACCGCACCGGGATCAACGCCCGACCCGAACTACTACGCCGGGATTAGCCCCGCCGCACGGGCGACCGGACGAGCCGGAATCACGCCCTCGCGAGATCGCCCGGTTCGTGGTGCCCTGGCCTCGGTCGGCGCCCGTGTCCCCGGTTCGCGGCGGTGGCGCGACGGTGGAGCGGCGGTGGCGCGACGGTGGAGCGGCGGTGGCGCGACGGTGGAGCGGCGGTGATGTGGAACGCGGCAGGCCGGGACCCGTCACCCCGCGAGGTGGCCCCGGAGGAACTCGAGGATCTCCGCCCGCGCGGCCTTCGCCTGCGGCACCGCGCCCGGCATGCTGAGGAACGCGTGCGTCGCGCCGGGGTACTCGGTGAGCCGCGCGGGCGTCCCGGCCGCTCGCAGTCGTTCGGCGTAACGGCGGCCGTGGTCGGCCAGCGGGTCCAGGGTCGGCACGACCACGAGGGCCGGGGCCAGCCCGCCCAGGTCGTCGGCGTACAGCGGCGACATCGCACGAGGATCGGTTCCCGGCGGAACGGCGAAGCGGTGCAACAGCCGCATCTGCGGCAGGGTGAGGGTCGGGCTGTTGGCGTGCTGGGTGACCGAGGCGTGGTCGAACATCGTCGAGGTCAGGTCGACAGCGGGGTTGACCAGCACCTGCGCCCGCAGCGGCAGCCCGGACTCCCTGGCCCGGAGCGCGGCCAGCGCGCTGATCAACGAGCCGGTGCTCTCCCCGAAGACGGCGGTCCGCGCCGGGTCGATTCCCCATTGGGCGGCGTGCCGCACGACGTGCCGGAGCGCGTCCCAGCCGTCGTCGACGGCCGCCGACAGCGGAGTGCCCGGGTCGAGGAGGCGGTGCTCGACCGAGACGACGACCGCGGGCAGCCGAGTCGCGAGGCGGCTGTTCACCCAGTCGCTCTGCACCGCCGTACCCACGAACCCGCCGCCGTGGACGTGGAGCACGAGCGGCAGGTCGTCGTGCCCCTCGCGGCGTCCGGGCGACGGGCGGTACACCCGGACCGGGAGCCGGCGGTCGGCCAGCGCCAGTTCCTCCCACTGGATCGTGGCGCCGCGGTCGGGAAGCCCGGTGATCACCCGTGCCAGACGGGATGCCCGCTTGCGGTTCTCCGCGTCGCGGTAGGCGACGAGCTCCTCGGTCGTCATCGCCGGCCAGTCCGGCTGCTTCCCCAGGGCGTGCAGCAGCCGGATGCCCAGCGGCGGTCGCTCCGTACCGGTGACCTCGCTCATGTGTCCTCCTCGGCCCATAGTTTCGCTACTACAAGTATCGATACCGATAGTAGCGCAATGGGTTATCGTGTGGGCATGACCCGAGCGACCACATCCGCCAGACCACCCGGTCGCCCGCGCTCCGGCGTCAACGCCGTGGTCTTCGCCGCGACGCTGAGCACGGTCCACGAGCTCGGCTACGCGCGTGCCACCGTCGACCGCATCGCCGCCGCGGCCGGCGTCGCCAAGACGACGATCTACCGTCGCTGGCCCTCGAAGGGCGCGCTGATCGTGGACTGCCTCCTCGACGCGTTCGGCCCGGTGCCGCTGGAGGGCGCCGGCCGAGCCGACCTCATGGCCTCGGCCATCCGCTGGATCGCGGCGAAGATCGGCGAGCCCGGGGTGGGCGACGCGTTCGCGGGCGTGTTCAGCGACGCCGTCAGCGACCCGGCCCTGCGCGAAGTCCTGTCCGCGCGGTTGCAGGACCCCTACCGGCTCGCGCTCCAGGAGGCGCTCGGCGAGCCGGAGAACCGGGTCCTGTTCTTCATCGACGTCGTCGTCGGAACGTTGCTCCACCGGCTGGGCATGACCGGCGAGCCGATGGCCGACGCCGACGTCGCCGCGCTGGCCGAGATGGTTCTGTCGCACTTCGCCGACGGTGCCGGTTCGAGCTAGGGCGGCGGTGCCGTCCGCCGATCGGCGGATGTCGCCCGGCCCATCCGGGCGGCACCAGCCGCGTTGCTCGACCACCGCAAGGGTGAGGCGGCGGACCGCCGCCAACACCTGATCCTGCAGCGTGCCGCGCGCAGCTCCAGGCGGCAGCCTCACGCGAGGGTGAGGGCGTCGGTTCCCCCGGCGATGAGGATGTCGTAGCGGTCCTCGCTCTCCTCGAACCCGGCGTCGGTGAACACGTACGTGGGCTGGACCGTGTCGAAGTGCCGCTCGCCGATGGTCAGGCGGGTCGAGCCGCCTGCCACGGCCAGCCGTACCGGAACACCGGCGGGACGCCGGATGGTGAGGTCGGCCGCGCCGCCGGCGACGCGGACGGGCACCCGGCCGTGCGGCTCGGGCAGGTCGAGGCGCACGTGCTCGACCCCGCCCTGCAGGTCGATCCCGGCCAGCCGGAGCTCGCGCAGGTCGGCGTCCACCCGCGAGGTCCGGCCCTGTACTTCCACCGTCCACGGACCGGCGGCGTTGAGCACGATCTGGCCGCCATGCCGCCGGTCACCGATGTGGAAGCTGCGCGGGAAGTCGACCACGACCCCGTCGGTGACCGGCCGCACCTCCGGCAGCACACCGTCGAAGCTGAGCTGGTACGGCTCGGCCATGGCCGGGTCCACCTGGAGCGTGAGGTCGGCGGCGCCCGGGACGAACGCGATCTTCATGGTTGCTCTCCTGTCGTGTTGTCGCTGGTCACGACCGTACGGAGCAGCAAGATCAGGGTAATCAGTCATATAGCGGTCGCCGTGACTTAAGTCGGTCTCAGTAGCATCTTGGGATGCTCTACGGCAGGACCCGCGAACAAGAGGCACTCGACCGGCTGCTGCGCGACGCCGCCGACGGCGTCAGCGGCGTCCTGGTCCTCGGCGGTGACCCGGGTGTCGGCAAATCCGCGCTGCTCGACCACGCCGTGGAGCGAGCCGGGGCCGAGTTCACCGTGTTGCGCGGCGGGGGCGTGGAGTCGGAGGCGGAGCTGCCGTACGCGGGGCTGCATCTGCTGCTGATGCCCGTGCTGGCGCAGCTGGAGGCGCTGCCGGAGGTGCAGGCGACGGCGTTGCGTGGCGCGCTGGGCATGACCGCGGCGCGGGCCGGTGACCGGTTCCTGGTCGGGGTCGCGGTGCTGAGCCTGCTGGCGGCGGTGTCGGCCGAGCGGCCCCTGCTGTGCGTGGTGGACGACACACAGTGGCTGGACCGGGCCTCGGCCGACGCCTTGCTGTTCGCCGCGCGCCGGCTGCGCAGCGAGCGGGTGGCCCTGCTGCTCGCCGCGCGCGAGGAGTTCCACGCCCCCGGGCTGCCCGAGCTGCGGGTGTCCCCGCTGGACGCGTCGGCGTCGGCCGAGCTGGTGGACGCGATCGCCCCAGGCCTGGCCGTGGACGTGCGCGAGCGCGTGCTGGCGGAGGCGGGCGGCAACCCGCTGGGGCTCATCGAACTGCCTCGCAGCGCCCCCGGCGGCGGCGATCTGGGCGAGCTGCCGCTCACGCGGCGGCTGCTGGACGCCTTCGGGCAACGCCTCACCGCGCTGAGCGAACCGGCCGGGACCTTGCTGCTGGTGGCCGCGGCCGAAGACACGGGCGACCCGGCGCTGATCCTGCGTGCCGCGGCCCGCCTGGGCGCCGATGAGCGGGCGCTGGAGGAGTGCGAACGCTCCGGGCTCGTCGAGGTGGCCGGAGCGCGGGTGCGCTTCCGCCATCCGCTGGTCCGGTCGGCGGTCTATCAGGCGGCGGGCTTCGCCAGGCGCGGGGCGGTCCACCGGGCGCTGGCGGAGGTCAGCGCGCCCGAGCGGCGGATCTGGCACCTGGCCGCGGCGGTGACCGAACCGGATGAGCGGCTGGCCGCCGAGCTGGAGCGGTCAGCCGAGACGTTCCTGCGGCGCAGCGGGCACGCGGCCGCGGCGGCGTGGGAGCGGGCCGCGCTCCTCACCCCCGAGGCCGATGCCAGGGCCGTACGGCTGGCCAAGGCCGCCGAGGCGGCCATCTCGGCCGGGCGGCTGCGCCGGGCCGCCCAGCTCACCGACCAGGCGGCACGCCTGACCGGCGACGAGCTCGTCCGGGCCCACCTGGCCAACCTCAGGGCCGACGTCGACTTCGAGCACGGCGCCGTCGAGGCCGCGAGCCTCACCCTGCTGGAGGCGGCCAGGCCGCTGGCCGCCGCGCATCCCGACCGGGCCACCTCGCTGCTGATCCAGGTCGTGCGCAACGCCTGGTACGCCCATGACGTCAAGCTCGCGCGCCGGGCCACCGACCTGCTGATGTCCCTCGGCAGCGGCACCGACCCCGCGCGTCCGGCGTCGGCCATGGCCACGGGGATCACGGCGCTGCTCGAGGACGATCCGGCGCGGGCCCTGCCGCTGCTGCGCGAGGTGGTGGAAGGCGCCAGGCACGTCGATCACGGCGAGCACGGCCTGCGCAACAACGCCCTGTCGGTCGCCCTGCTCGTCGGCGACCACGCCACGGCCCTCAGCATGGCTCGCGCGCTGGCCACCGAATGCGCCGCGCTCGGCATGGTGGCCTGGCTGCCGCACACCCACCTGGCGCTGGCCGGCGTCGAGCTCCTGCGCGGCCGTCATCTGGACGCGGCCGCCGACGCCGACCACGCCGAGCAGGTGGCGGCACAGACCGGCCAGACGCATCTGGAGGCGCAGGCGTGCGGGGTGCGGGCCTGGCTCGCCGCGGTCCGCGGCGTCGAGGAGGACTGCCGGCCGCTCGCCGAGCGGGCGGCGGCGATGCCTTCGGGCCAGGTGTGGGCGCAGTGGGCGCTGGGCCTGCTGGAGCTGGTACGAGGCCGTTACGAGCAAGCGGCCGATCACCTGGCGCGCGCTGCCCGCCAGCAGCCCGCCGCCGTACCCGACCTGGTCGAGGCCCTGGTCAGGCTGCAGGAGCCGGAGCGTGCCCGCGCGGCCCACGACCGGTTCGCCCGCTGGACGGCGGCCGCCGGCCAGCCATGGGCGCAGGGCCTGCTGGCCCGCTGCCGGTCACTGCTGGACGGCGACGAGCAGGACTTCGCCACGGCGATCGACCTGCACCGGGCCGCAGACCGCCCCTTCGACGCCGCGCGCACGCGGCTGCTGCTGGGTGAGCGGTTGCGGCGCGAGCGGCGCAAGCAGGAGGCCCGTACGGTCCTGCGGGAGGCGGTGCACACCTTCGAACGGCTGGGTGCCCTTCCCTGGCTGGATCGGGCTTCGTCGGAGCTGCGCGCCACCGGTGAGTCCCTGACCAGGAGCGCCGACGCCGCGTCGCTGTCGCGGCTCACGCCACAGGAGCTCCAGGTGGTACGGCTGGCCGCGACGGGAGCCAGCAACAAGGAGATCGCCGCCCAGCTGTTCCTCAGCCCCCGGACCGTCGGGCACCACCTGTACAAGGCGTATCCGAAGCTGGGCGTCACCACCCGGACCGAGCTGGCCGGCCTCATCCTGTCGTGACGCGCAGCGGGATTTCCACGATCAGCGCGGCGACCACGACGGCCGCCACCGCGACGACCGTCAGCGCGGTGAAGGCGGTGTGGACGGAGCCCATCTCGTACAGCGCCCCGGTCATCGTCACCCCGGCCACGCCGCCGAGCTGGCGCAGGAAGGGACCGGCGCCGCCGGCCACCCCGGCGTCCGCGGCCGGCACGCTGTTCTGCGCGACGAGAGTGACCAGCTGCATGAGCATGCCGGCCCCGAGACCCTGCACGGCCATCACGGCCCAGCCGGCACCCGTCAGCGCTATGCCTGCCGTACCGGCCGCGGTCAGAGCTGTGCCCGCCACCAGGACCGGCTTGTAGCGACCGGTGGCGGCGATCAACCGTCCGGACAGGAAGGCAGCGACGACCGCCCCGACCAGCAACGGCAGCAGCAGGACGCCGCTGGCCGCCGCGGAGACGCCACCGGCCTGCAGATGGAGAGGGAGATAGGTGACCGAGGAGAGCATCACCGCCCCCTGGAGCGGGGCGAGGATCGCGGCGAGGGCGAAGTTCCGCACGGCCAGCAGGCGTGGCGGCAACACCGCCAGGTAGTCGGCCAGGCGCCGGGCCCGGCCCTGCCGTGCCGGTGGCGGGAGCCGTACCAGGAGGGCCAGCGTCGCGAAGGCGACGGCGCCCAGCGGAAGGTTGACCAGGTAGGCCCAGCGCCAGGACAGCGCGTCGGTGAGCAGCCCGCCCGCCAGCGGGCCGCCGATCATGGCCACGGCCGTCACCGCGGTGACATACCCCTGGTAGCGGGCCCGTTCGCGGGGCGGGAGCAGCGCGGCGATCACGGTGACGACGCCGACCATCAGCCCGCCCGCTCCGACGCCCTGGACCGCTCTGGCGGCCACCAGCTGGGTCATGTCCTGCGCCGCCGCGCAGGCCGCCGACCCGATCTCGAACAGGACCAGCGCGGTCAGCAGCACCCGCTTGTGACCCAGCAGGTCCGCCGCTCTGCCCCACAGCGGCAGCGTGAGGGTGGAGGCCGCCGCGTAGCCGGCGACCACCAGTTCGACCTGCTCCCGCCCGCCGAGCTCGGCGACCAGGGCGGGGGCGATGACACCGGTGAGCGTGGTGTCGAGCGTGGCCAGCAGCAGCAGGATCAGCAGGCTCGCGAAGACGATCCGCATGGCTACTTCATCATCGAGGCGGACATCTGCTTCTTCAGCGGCGGCACCGCGTTGAAGAAGCGGAACATGCTCTTGGTGAAGAAGCGCTGCACCGGGTTGGCGCTGACGCCCATCTTCAGGTTCCGCATGGCCAGCGCGACCGCCTTGAAGGCGTAGTCGATCATCTCGACCTCGTAGGCGTGCACCGCCTCCAGCAGCGTCCGCCGTCCCTTGACGTGGTCGACCAGGTTCGCGCACAGCAGCCTGGCGTCGAGGATCGCGGTGTTGGCGCCGACGCCCGCAGTGGGCGGCATGTTGTGGATCGCGTCGCCGATCAGCGTGACGTTGGTCGTCTGCCACGGCTTGACCGGGGTGGAGCTCTTCAGCGGGAAGATCGAGATGCTGCCGAGGTCGCTGCGGGCGATCAGCTTGTGCAGCCGGGGGCTCCAGCCCTGCAGCGCATGGAAGGCGACCTGCTGCAGTTCGGCGCCGTCCATGCGCTCCAGCTCGGCCCGGTCGCCCAGCTTGTCCCAGGTGGTGACGATGTTCCACATGATGTAGTCGGCGCTGTTGTCCAGCAGCAGGCCCTCGCCGGGGGTCTGGGCCACCGAGCCGCGGGCGCGGAACTCGTGCGCGGCCAGGAAGACCGCCTTGCCCTGCGGCCCGAACAGGAACCCCGAACCGGCGAACAGCTGCCTCGGCAGCAGCTTGCGGGTCTCGTCGTCCAGCGGGACCTTGGCCGAGACCGACAGCGCGCCGGTGTCGACGCGCTCGGCGTGCGGCAGCAGCTGATGGCGGACCCGCGAGTTGACTCCCTCCGCGCCCACCAGCAGGTCGCCGTCGGCGTGGGTGCCGTCGTCGAAGTGGGCGCGCACCCTGCCGTCCGGGCGCGGCTCGTACCGCGTGAACGTCTTGCCGTACTGGACGACCTCTTCCAGACCACTCAGCAGCACCTCCCGCAGCGAGATGCGGCTGACGGACTTGAAGCTGTCGATGTAGTGCTCGGGCGCGTCAGGGTCCCCGATGGCCAGCAGCTCGGAGAAATCGGCGTCGTAGAAGCCCAGCGTGGTGTTGGGCTTGCCCGACGTCGCCACGAACCGGTCGTACAGCTCCTTCGGCAGGCACTCGTGCAACGCGGCGGACCCCTTGGGGGAGATGTGGATCCGGTAGCCCTGCAGCCGGTCGTCCTTGGCCCGGTCACGCTCGTAGACCGCCACCGAGATGCCGGCCCTGCGCAGCCCCTGGGCGAGCGTGAGCCCGCCGATGCCGCCACCGACGATCAGAACATGGAACGACATGGTGCCCTCCGAAACAGATCAGGAATCGATGCCTGAACGGTACGAATCCATCCGCTGCCGAGGCATCAGGCATCCGACTTAGGTGGCCGACCCATCCTGCTGTTCGCCGCGGTCGCGTGGCGGGCTGCGAGCTGTAGCCTTCGACTGTCAGGAGAACGAACGCGGCAACGGGAGGCATCGCGGATGCACCTGGGCAGTCTCGAGCGGGCGATCATGGAGTCCCTCTGGCAGCGGCCCGACGGTATGTTCGCTCAGGACCTCGCGGCCGGGCTTCCCTCGCAGCCGGCCATCACCACCGTGCTGACGGTGCTCGTCAGGCTTTCGCGCAAAGGCATGGTTTCGAGAGAACGCGTGGGACGGGCCCACCTGTACAAGGCCGCCGTGGAGAAGGACGCCGTCGTCGCGGAGGCCATGCGCGCCGCGCTCGACGAGGCGACCGTGGGGCGGCGACGCTCCCGACGTCAGGTCGCGGTCGCCGCCGCTCGTCCGGCGGTCAGCCGGTCGCGGTTCGCCAGGCGCCTGACGGCGGCCGCCGAGGCGAGGCCGACGACGGTCAGCGCCGTCCACGGCAGGCTCGCCCAGGCGGTGGACGCCGTCACGTCGACCATGGCCCCGAAGAGCAGGTAGCCGGCCAGGATGCCCGCACCGGACAGCAGGTTGTACAGCCCGTAGTAGGTGCCGACCAGGTGGTCACCCGCCATGTCGGCGATCGTGGCCATCTCGAAGGGGTAGGCGACCAACGTGCCCGCCGTGAGCACCAGCGTGCAGGCGATGGCGGGCAGGACGGCCCAGGGCCACGGCAGCGACAGGTGCGCGGACATCGCCATCGGGACGAACGACACGCTCATGAGGACGAGCCCTGCGCTCATCGCCCGTCCTCGGGTCCAGTGGCGGGAACACCAGGCGGTCAGCCGTACCTGGCCGGCGATCCCGAGCAGGGCCGACAGCGCGTACAGCACCGCCACCGAGCCATCGCCACCACCGTTGCGCTGCACCTCCAGGGGCAGGCCCAGGTAGATCTGGAACGACAGGCCGTAGGAGGCGATCATCGCCGCGGCGAACGCCAGGAACCCCCGGTCGCCGAACGCCTGTCGCCACTCACGAGAGACCGGGGGCCTGGCCGGCGAGGCCGTGTCCCGCCGTTCCGGGAGGTAGATCCCCTGCAGGACCGTCAGCACCGCGAAGATCGCCGCCGCGGACAGGCACACCACGGTGAAGCCGCCCTTCAGCAGAACGATGCCGAGGAGCGGCCCGAGCAGGATGCCGCCCTGGTAGAAGACATTGAACACGGCGAACGCCGCCACCTTGCGGTCACCCGCCTCCCGGGCCAGGTAGGCCCGGGCCGCCGGGTTGAACAGCGCGCCCGCCAAGCCCGTCACGGCGGCGGCCGCAAGCAGCACCGGCAGCGCGGTCGACAGGCCGAACAGCGCGAACCCGAGCGTGCGCAGCGCGCAGCCGGCCATGATGACGCGCTTGCAGCCGAGCCGGTCGGCCAGTGTGCCGCCGATCAGGAACAGCCCCTGCTGGCTCAGGTTCCGCAGGCCCAGGACCAGCCCGATCGTCCAGGCGGCCAGCCCCACGCCGGTCGCCAGATGCTGGGCCAGATACGGCATGAGCATGTAGAAGCCGAGGTTGATGCCGGCCTGGTTGACCTGCACCAGCTTGATCGGTGTCTCGAAGGAGCGGAACTGCCGCAGCGTCTCGATCACCGTGCGCCTCCGCCGGAGGACGGCAGCGGGTCGGTCACGCCGGCGCATCGCGTCCAGCGGTGGACTTCGCGCTCCGACGGCGCCCCGATCACGTCGGGCTCGTCCGCGGGGACGACGTCGAGCAGCCCGTTGGCGTGGCAGTAGCTGTCGTCGAAGATGGTGTCCCAGTAGCGCCACGGACCGTCGGGAAAGATCGCGACGATGGTCTGGCCTGCGGAGGTGCCGGCCAGCCAGCGGGCCACCAGCGCGACCGCGCCGGTGCTCCAGCCGCCGGAGATGTAGTGCTGGACGGCGAGAGTACGGCAGGCCCACACCGCCTCGGGGGCGCTGACCCAGTGCACCTCGCTGAAGGAGTCGTAGGCGACGTTGCGCGGATGGATGCTGGAGCCGAGCCCGCGCATCAACCGCGGCCTGGCCGGCTGGCCGAAGATGGTGGAGCCCACGGTGTCGACTCCCACGAGCCTGAGGTCGGGGAAGTGGTGGCGCAGCACCTTGGAGATGCCGGCGCTGTGCCCGCCGGTGCCGACCGAGCACACCAGCACGTCGATGTGTGGGAGGCGGGCCAGCAGCTCATGCGCCAGCCCGGCGTAGGACTCGACATTGTCCGGGTTGTTGTACTGGTCGGGACAGTAGGCGCCGGGTGTGTCCCGCAGCAGGGAGCGCACCCGCGCGCGGCGGGCCTCCTGCCAGCCGCCCACGGGATGCGGCTCGGTGACGAGTTCCAGGCGCACGCCGTAGGAGGTCAACAGCCGCCGCATGAGCGGCTCCATGCCGGGATCGCCCACCAGCACGACGGGGTGGCCGAAGACGATTCCCGCCAGGGCCAGACCGAGGCCCAGGGTGCCGCTGGTCGACTCGATGATCGTGGCCCCTGGAGCGAGGTCTCCCCTGGTGCGGGCCTGGCGCACCATGTGCAGCGCGGGCCGGTCCTTGATCCCGCCGGGATTGAAGCTCTCCAGCTTCGCCCAGAAGCCGCCACCGCCCGGTACGAAGGGTTCGGAAACAAAGGTGATCGGCGTGTTGCCGACCGCGACAGAAAGCGAGGAATAGGGACTTGACGGCATGGTGAGGAGTGGCGCGAAAGAAAGTGGAGACGGCATTTATCCCTCAGGTGATCGGCTTTTGTTCGGGCATGGCGAAGCGACCGCCCTGCCCTGATCAGGAATGACGAAACGAGAAATCGTCGTCCTATGCGCGCATCACGCAGAGGTCGGCCAGGGCCGTCCTGGAGAACTGTGTCGTGCCTGAATTCGGCGCGTGGAGAACGCGGGCCGCCTGCGTCGGCGAAGGTGGCGCACCCGCCGGGCAGAAAGACGTCAAGGGGGCGGCCGGAACCGAGAGGTCCTGCTCCATGCCGTGATGGTGCCGCGCCGGGAGTTCGTCATGGGCGCATGCCGTGACCTGCGAGATCGCCGTCGCGGTCGGAGCGCTCGCGTGCGAGTGACCGTGCACGTCATGCCCGGCCGCCTCCGACAACACCAGCGCGGCACATGCTCCGCCATGGGCGAAGACGACTCCGACGATCATGGCGAGGACAACCAACGCCTGCGCCATTATCCGGCCGGCGCTTGTGGCGGCGGGTCGGCCCGAGCGGGTTGATCGTGTCGCAATCATCACTGTCGATGATGCCCGGGGTCGGGCAGGACGCGCCCTGCGAAGACAAACAGTTTCGCAAAACGTGAGCGCTTTGTGTCGCCCCGTCCGCGGGTTAAAAGGAATGCTGTCCTCGGGGGCTTCGGCCACCCTGAAGTTGATTCTTGAGACGTATACGGAGATGCTTTCATGACGCTGTCCAGACGACATGTGATCGCCGGATTGGGTGCGCTGCCGGTCTGCGGGACAGCGGCTTCCGCGCTGCCCGCCGTACCGGACGAGGTGACTCCCGAGGCGCTCGCCCGTGATGATCGATTCTGGGGCGCCGTCGCGCGGCAGTTCAGGGTGGACCCGGATTACGTCAACCTGGAGAACGGCTACTACGGGATCATGCCGGAGCCGGTACGGCGGGCCTACCACAGCAACGTCGACCACCTCAACGAGCACAACTCCCACCTGCTGCGCACCGAGTACAAGCCGCGCGCCGACCTGGTCCGCGACCGCATCGCCGCCCTGCTCGGCGTCTCCCGGGAGGAGATCGCACTCACCAGGGGAGGCACCGAAGCGCTCCAGAACCTCGTCTCGGGGTACAACCGCCTGCGCCCCGGCGACACCGTCATGTACGCCGACCTGGACTACCACAGCGGGCAGTACGCGATGAACTGGCTGCGCGAGCGGCGCAGGGTGTCCCTGGCGAAGATCGTCATCCCCGAGCCCGCCACCCGGCAGGCGGTGCTCGACACCTACGAACGGGCCCTGCGCGACCACCCCGGCCTGAAGCTGCTCCTGCTCAGCCACATGAACAACCGCACCGGGCTCGTCACACCCGTGCGGGAGATCGTCACCATGGCCCGCCAGGCGGGCGTGGACGTCATCGTCGACGCCGCCCACTCCTGGGGACAGCTCGACTTCACCATCGCCGACCTCGACGCCGACTTCGCCGTGTTCTCCCTGCACAAGTGGATGAGCGCACCCCTCGGATCAGGCTTCCTCTACATCAGGAAGCATCGCCTGCCCGACATGGACCGTCTCTACGCCGACGAGACCTTCCCCGCGACCGACATCCGCTCCCGTGTCCACTCCGGCACCATGAACGTCGCGCCCATCCTCACCGTCGACGCCGCACTGGACTTTCATGAGTCCCTCGGCGCCGCGGTCAAGCAGGCCCGGCTCCGCCACCTGCGCGAGCGGTGGGTCAACCAGGTGAAAGACATCGCCAACCTGGAGATCCTCACCCCGGAGGAGCCGGAGATGTACGGCACCATCACCGCCTTCCGCATCTCGGGCCGCACCTCGCAGGCCGACAACGTGGCCATCACCGACACGCTGATGAAGACCTATCGCATCTTCACGGTCCAGCGCGGGGGAGTGACACGCGGCGACTGCGTGCGGGTCACCCCCGCACTGTTCACCTCGACGGACGACGTGGATCGCCTCGCGGCCGCCCTGCGGGACATCGCCTGGCGCATGCGGGTGTGATCAGCGGGCGCTCACACCTCGCTCGACCCGGCCTCGCAAAACCAGGAACGGACCCGGGACGAGGCGGCGATCCGACCTTCGCCCGGGTCGTCGTGGCCTCGTCCCGGCGAACCGGGCGAGGGCGAGCCCTCCATGAGCCGGGCGAGGCGGTCCCACGCCGGGGATGAGGCTCCGGGCTGGGACTGCGCGGCCAACCGCGCGATGGTCGCGTTGTGCACGGGGCGGGTCTCGGAGGGGCTGTGGTGCCCGGCGAACCAGTTCCGGGTACGGTCCGCGAGGGCGGGCAGGCGGGGATCGCTCGGCGACCAGTCGTAGGCGGCGTCATGTTCGAGGTAGAGGGCGCGGAACTCGGGATCGCTCATGAGCTCGCGCTTTTCGGTGATCCACACGCAGGCGTCTGCGGGTGAGGCTGTCTGCATGAGGATCCAGCCGTCGCGCTCCAGGTGCACCTGGCGCTCGCTGACGCCGAGTTCGCGCAGATCGTCGAGGTAGTCGGCGACTTCGGGGGAGACGAAGAGCCGGTCGCCGCCGCTCAGCTGGGCGAGTTGATCGCGGGTTCGCCGCAGCTGCGCGATGCGGTCCTGGAGGTTGTGGTCGACCTCGGCGATGGCTGCCGTGAGCGTGTCCGGGTCGGCGTCGACAAGGTCTTTGACGCGGGCCAGCGGCACGCCCGCGTGCGCCAGCGTCCTGATCTTGACGAGCTTGACGGCGTGCTCGGCGGTGTAACGCCGGTAGCCGGACGAGTCGCGGTCGGGCTCGGTGAGCAGACCGCGCTCGTGATAATGGCGGATGGCTTTGATGGTCACTCCGGCGTAGTCCGCGAGCTGGCCAATCGTGAGCATGCCGGACATCCTTCCACCCCGGCGGGGAGCGGTCAGGCCCGGCGGGTCAGGCGGCCGCCGCCGTTGCGGAAGCGCGCCTGGCCGTCGCGGACGTCGTGGTAGGAGACGAGCAGCAACCGCAGGTATCCGTCGAACGCCTCCAGCGGGTAGCCGGCGGGTGCGAAGAGTCCCGGCCGAATCGGCACGTAGCGCTGCGGCGGGCCGGAGGTCATGCCGCCGGCGAACTCGGTGAAGATCCGCTCCTGCGACTCGTCCGCCGGCTCGTAGGCCGTGCGCTCCTCGAGCTGGCCGTCGACGATGCTGACGTCGATGCGAAGCTGGTTGGAGCGGTAGGTGCCCACGTAGGGGGTCAGGTCGACGTCCTCCTGCAGTTCCGTGACCAGCTTGGGGATCCGGACGCCGAGGTGCTCGCTCAGCAGCCATTGCAGGAGCTGGTCCTGCAGCATGATCGCGCCCGGGCTGTTGCCGTAGGCGGCGAAGACCAGGTCGTGCTCGGGCAGGACGCACAGGAGGGAGACACCGCCGGGCGAGGCGCCCGACATGGCCAGGACGGTCGTGTCGCCGAACGGGTACAGCACCCAGCCCAGGCCCATCGGCGGGGTGTTCGGGCTGTCCATGTCGTACGAGACCTGCTGCATCAGGGCGGTCGACCCGGCCGACAGGACGCGGGTGCCGGAGGGGGAGACGCCACCCGCGAGGTGGGTGCGGCCGAAGGCCAGCAGGTCGGCGATGGTGCCGATCGGCGTGCCGCCGGCCGGTCCCCAGGTGTCGGGCAGCGTGAACATGGTCGTGGGCTTGGCCGTCATGGTCTCGGGGTCCAGGAAGTGGCCGACCGCCGTGCCGCGCAGGATGGCCTGCTCGGCGGAGGTGCTGGAGTCCTTCATACCGACCGGGGCGTAGACCTCGCGGGCGAGCAGGTCGTGGAAGGGCAGGCCGGTCACCACTTCCAGCAGGCGGCCCGCGACGATCATGCCGCCGTTGGAGTAGCTGAGCTGCTCACCGGGCTCGAACAGGGTGCCGCACCTGCTCGCGAGGCCCTCGACGTAGGCCTTCAGGGCGTCGCGGCCCTTGTCGTCGGGGAAGTACAGGTCCGCGTCGATGCCGTTGGTGTGGCCGATCAGGTGCCGGACCAGGATCCTGTCCGCCGCGCCCGGCGCGGTCAGGGCGAAGTCGGGCAGGTACTTCACCACCGGCGTGTCGAGGTCCAGCAGTCCACGATCGACCTGCTGGAGGACCAGCGTGGTGGTCAGGACCTTGGTGACGGAGCCGAAGAGGAATCCGGTGTCGTCGAGCATCGGTGCGCCGGTGGCGACGTTCGCGGTGCCGTGGGCGACGACGATCTGCTCACCGGCGTGGTAGACGCCGGCGACGAACCCGGGGACGCTGTTGGCCTCGCAGTAGGCGGCGGCCTGGTCGTGGATCTGGGCTTCGACGGTGTGCAGCGCGTTGTTGTTCATGCGGAGTATCGTCGAACCTTGACCCAGGGGCAAGGTCAAGCCGGAACACGAAAATCCGGAAGCGCCTGATGAGACACCTCGCCGGGCGGCCGGCCCGTCAGCAGGCCGGCCCGCGCGCCCGTCGCCTGTCCACGCGCGCCTCGAACCTGTGGGCGGCGGGCGCGACCTGGCCTGCCGCTGTGCCTGGCGTTCGCGGCGACACCGGCCGTGCGCGGTCTGCGGAGGCGGTGACAGCCGTAGGCCGCTGAGCCGCGCAGGCCGGGCCTGCCTTGTCGCGTGGACGAGCCTCATGACACGCGGAAGCGCATGCGGCACACCACTGCCTCGGTACGGCGGCGCAGCGCCCTGGCCAGCACCGCGCCGCGCTGGTTCTGCAGCATGCGCTGCCAGGCGTGCTCCGGCTCGACCTCGGCGATGAGCACGAAAACGTGCGCCTCCGGCACCCGCCCCAGGTAGTCGACCAGCGGTTCGTCCAGCCGCCGGTGGGCGTCGAAGAGCTGGACGAGCTCCACCCCGGGATTCCACCGGTCCCAGTCGTCCACGAACCGGCGGGCCTGCGCCTCGTCCTCCGGGTGGGTGATGTTGACGGCCACCACCCGATCGCCCAGCGACAGTGCCGCCGCGAGCGCGTCACGCGTGAGCCGGGTGACCGCGTGCACGGGCACGACCACGAGGGAACGCCGGGGACGGGGCGGTGCCGGGACGGCGCCGAGCCCGAGCCGGGTGCCGATGCGCGCGTAGCTGCGGTTCACCCATTCCATGCCCGCCACCATGAGCGGCAGGGCGACCACGATCAGCCAGCCGCCCTCGGTGAACTTCGAGAGCGACACCACGACCGCTGCCACGCTGGTCAGCAGCGCGCCGAAGCCGTTCAGCAGGGCGCGCCACCGCCAGCCCGCCGGGCGATCCCTGACCCAGTGCCTGACCATGCCGGCCTGCGACAGCGTGAACCCGACGAACACCCCGATGGCGAACAGCGGCACCAGCATGTTCATGTCGCCGGCCGCGACGACGATCAGCGCGCCGCTGGTGACGGCCAGGAAGGCGATGCCGTACCGGTGGACCTGCCGGTCGGCGCGCAGCGCGAAGAAGTGCGGCAGGTTGTTGTCCGAGGCGAGCAGTTGGGCCAGCACGGGCAGCCCGCCGAAGGAGGTGTTGGCGGCCAGCGCCAGCAGGATCACGGTGGAGAACTGCACCAGGTAGAACAGCCACCCGTCACCCAGCGACGCCTGCGTCACCTGGGCCAGCACGGTCACACCGTCGGCCGGGACGATGGAGAACTTCTCGATGAGCGCGGCGATGCCGATCAGCATGGCCGCCAGCAGCCCGCCCAGCGCCACTTCGGCGTGCCGGGCGCGCCGTATCCGGGGCTGTTTGAAGGAGGGCACCGCGTTGGCGATGGCCTCCACGCCGGTCAACGACGCGCACCCGTTGGCGAACGCCTTGAGCAGCAGCAGTACGCCGACCGTCTGCAGGCTCTGCGCCTGGTGGTGCGCGTCGATCGCGGGCTCGTTCCTGATCAGGCCGGCGATGACGACCAGCAGGATCGCGGCCACGTAGATCGCGGTGGGCGCGATGAACGCGCGGGCGCTGTGCGCGATGCCCTTCAGGTTGATCGCGGTCACCAGCGCCAGCACGCCCAGGCAGATCCACACCGTGTACGGCAGCAGCCCGGGGAAGGCCGAGGTGAGCGCGGCCGTCCCGGCGGCGACGGAGACCGCGACGTTGAGCACGTAGTCGATGACCAGCGAGGCGCCCGCGACCAGGCCGGCCCGCCGGCCGAGGTAGGTCCTGGCCACGCCGTACGCGCCGCCGCCCTCGGGGAAGGCGGCGATGACCTGCCGGTAGGAGAACGTCAGGACGGCCAGCAGCGCCGCGATGGTGAGCGTGACCGGGATGGTGAACCCGAGTCCTGCCCCACCCGCCAGCGCCAGGACCAGCACGATGGCCTCCGGCCCGTAGGCCACGGAGGCCATCGCGTCCAGCGAGAGCGCGGCCAGACCGCCGGCGACTGAGAGCCGGTGTTCGTCGCCGCTATCGACAGGCTCCTTGGGCTTGGCCTGAACAGCAGTCATGAGGAACTCCTGGATGAGCGATATCGCCACTCATCGTGCTGCCGCAAAAGACGACATATCCCCATCCATACGCACTGTTGACGCTGGACCGGAGGATAACCACGCGCGCTATATGGGTCGCGTCACTGTCTTCAACGGGACCTTCAGGCTGGCCTCACTCCCACAGCCAATCGCCCGCCCACACCCTGATGCAGGTGACCTCGCTGATGTGTCGCGCTCCACAGTGATCGCCTGGCATCACCAGATGCGGCCCCTGCTCGTCGAGATCCCGGCAGTCCATGCTGACGGCCAGCAGCGCCGCGGTGTTACCGAACTCGGGGTCGATCTCGCCCCACGACAGGACCGCCCGATGGCCGTCGCGGCCCTTCACCGCGACCAGGAATCGCAGCCGATCCTTGCGTTCAGCCGGGTCGAACAACGGCTCGGCAAGCCGCAGCACGTCGATCAGCAGCGGCCCGGTGAAGTAGTGCCGTCGCGGCCCGGACGAGCGGCACTGGAAGTTCACCGTCATCTCCCGCTGCGGCATCTCGCGGAGCATCGCCACGCTGAGCCAGGCCGGTACCCGTACCTCTCCTGACAGAGCCAACTCGCCGCCGGTGCGGCGATCGATCGACGCGGGTTCCACCGGCCCCTCCTCGTCAGATGACTGCGAAACGCCCATGTCCACGATTATCGATCGCCATACTCATCTGCAAGCCATCTCGCTGCTATCCATCGCAGATGCAAGCCTTCTGCCGGGCTGGCTGTCGCGAATGGGGGGCGCGTCTCGCGGCTTGACGTTGGTAGGGCTAGCCATACCCGACAATTCGGGTATGGGGGATCAATCGTGACGTACGTCCGCCGACATGCTGGGCAGCGTCACATTTCGTCATCCAGCAGGGAGTCCCTTGATGAGTCTTTTCCCCGCCATGTCACCAGCGTCCACCCGTCTGCTGGCCCTGGTCACCGTAGGAGCCGTAGCCGCCGGCACCCTCGGTCTTGGTACGGCTGCCGCCGGCGCCACCACGCGGACCAGTCCCGACGACGTCGCGTGCAGACGAGCCTGAACAAGCTGGTCGGCACCGGCGACTTCCCTGGTGTCGTCGCGGCGGTGCGGGGACGCGACGGGCGGGTGCGTGACTACACCGCCGGGGTGGGGGACCTGGAGACGAAGGCCAAGGTGCCCGTCAACGGGATGGTACGGATCGGCAGCCACACCAAGACATTCACCGCCACAGTCGTCCTGCAACTGGCCGGTGAGGGCAAGATCGACCTGGATGTGCCGATCGAGAAGTACCTGCCCGGTGTGGTCCGTGACAACGGCAACGACGGCCGCGAGATCACGTCCCGCCAGCTGCTGCAGCACATCTCCGGCCTGCCGGAGTACACGCGGTTCCCGACGGTGACGGGCGCCCGGCACACCTATTTCGAGCCACGGGACCTGATCGACAAAGCCCTTGGGCAGAAGCCGCAGTTCGCCCCCGGCAAGACCTGGCAGTACAACAACACGGGATACGTCCTGCTCGGCCTGATCGTGCAGAAGGTCACGGGCCGGCCCATGGGAGAAGAGGTCACCAACCGGATCATCAAGGCCGATCACCGACATCGTCCGCAGCTGGGCCAACCACTCGCCCAACTACGGGCTCGAACTGCGCACGCCGGACGAGAGCAGTCCTGACGACAACTACCGTGGGTTCGCATCCTCCGAGTACGGCACAGCGGAGGCGACGCCCAAGCTCACTGTCACGTACCAGAGCTTCGGCGGTCCGACGATCGTGAACCCCGCCGGAAGCGACGGGGTCGAGGTCTTCACCGCCCCCGACCGGTGGCAACGCGATTCCCTGCCGATGGCTGAGGCGCAAGCTCATGCCCTGGACGTGGCTGACACCCGCGTGGCCGCTCATTCGTCAGCGCTGGCGACGCCTCTCGTCGACATGGTGACAGGAGCGGTGCACATACCGGCGGTGACTGCGGAAGGTCAGAGCATCGCCGCGGAGGCGGTTTCGGGAACGGCCTACCTCAGCAACGGTGATTCTGACTGGACTGTCTCCGGCGAGTTCGAGGGCAGCGCCGAATCCGATGCGGATGGCGACGGCGTCCCAGGCGTAACCGAAGGTTTCACCTTCAGCCCGAACGTCCAAATGGTGCCCCATAGTGCCGCCAAGCTCGGGTCCATCATGGCTGAAGTGCTCAATCTCGATGCCGAACTCCCCGGCGGAGACAAGATCCTGGCCGCCGGCCTCTGGCCGGAACGGAACCAGGTCATGCTGCAGGCCACGGAAGTGAGCCCGCAGCTGCGGCTGGCGTTGGCGCAACGCTACGGAGTCACCGCGGTCTCCATCTGGCTGCGGTCCGGCCTGGAGCGTCCGATCCCCCTGGTCCAGCATGCTGCGGCCGAGGACAAGTGCCCCCTGGACGCGCAAGGTAAGGAGCGTGAGTGCCGCCTGAAAGACGGGGTCGTCGGCGAGACGATCGGTGATCTCGACCTGTACATCAACGGTGGGAGCCGATACCTGACGTCAGCCGGTGGCTGCTCGACAGGGTTCGCCTGGGGCACGGCGTCCCAGAACTACTACATCACTGCCGGGCATTGCCTCCCGGACGGTACGGCCCCCGCCGGGGCGGCAAGGCTGACCGACAATTCCGGTACGCTCGGCGACCTGGCAGGGACCAACTATCGCAACAACGTAGGCACCATCCCCTACCCGGCGAACGCCGGCAAGTATGGGGACCTGGCGCGCATGAAGCTGACAACACGTGTGCACACCGCCTCCATTTTCTCCGGTGGTCCCACGTCCACGACCAAACGAGAGGTCGTCGGTAAATGGACCCGCAGCCCTCGCAAGGGCGACCGCTACTGCACCGGCGGCTACAAGAAGGGCGAACTGTGCGGCTGGGTCGTCCAGAACGCCAGGACGTCGGCCGAGTACCGGAGTTCCCCCACTGATCCGACCGTCGAGCGGGTCGAGAACGTCTTCGAGGGATCCAAGGACGGGGTATGCAGCCAGCAAGGCGACTCCGGCGGACCCGTCTACACCATCATCCAGCCCGGCTATCCGAGCGTAGGGGATGTGGTGGCCAAGGGCATCATCAGCGGCGGACGCGATCAGGCGAACAGTAATATCCTCTTGAGCTGCAAGAACTACTCCACGGATATATGGTATGCATATGCCGCATTCGGTGGCGACATCAAGAAGCGGAAACTCGACTAGACCGAGGTAGCCCCGTGACGAAATCCCGCTACGGCTTGCGAGGCATCGCGCTCGTTCCAGCAGCCCTTCTGTTGAGCGCATGCGGAGGCCAGGCGGATTGGCACAGCATCGACTCCGTCGCGGTTGCCCCCGACGGACGCACACTGACTGCCACGCTCACGTTCGGGGCCCCCGCGGAAGATGGCACATTCTGCGAGAAGATCACGGACACGGTCGTATCCGAGTCGGCAACGAAGGTGACCATAGGAATCAAGGTCAGCGACACCTGTGAGCCATTGTTTCCATGGCAGGAACGAATGAGCTCCAACCTTATGGCGTACTACTACAAGTATGACCTGCACCTGAAGCGGCCTCTTTCGGAGCGACCCGTGATAGACCGAGCAGACCAGCGGGAGATCGCCAGACAATAACAGGCAATGGTACGGCCGCGGGTGCGTTCGCGCATCCGCGGCCGTACCATACCGGAACGGCTGAGCGCCGTATTCGGATCGCGTATAACAGGCCCGAGAACGGTCAGAGAGTTTCGAAGGCTGAGGCCATGGCGGTTCGAGGCTGAAACCGGTACCGGTGCTGAGGCCATCGGCCAGTCGGGTCCAGCGGGCGGGGTTCGCGGGCAGCGCCATCAGGCCAGTCACGAGGGTGGCGAGGCGTGCGTGTGCGACCTGACCGCGAGCTTCGACCTGGCCCAGCCGACGATCAGCCACCACCTCAAGGTGCTCAAGGACGTCGGCCTGCTCACCAGCGAACGGCGCGGCTCCTGGGTGTACCACCGGATCGTGCCCGACCGGCTCGCCGAACTGTCGGCGCTGCTCGCCGTACCGGCTGAGGTGGCCCGATGAGGCGCCGACTGCTGGCCGAGTTGGCAAGGACCAGCCATGACGGCGCCGCACGCCCATCCCGCCCCCGACACCGATCCCTCCCAGGCAGCGGTCCCCGCAGGCAGTGCCCGTCTCCGCCGGTGGCCCCGCCGCCGCGCGCCATGGCCCGGCCTGGTGCAATGACGGCCATGACGATCGCCCGTTCTCTCCTGTTGTTCGCCCTGGCTGCGCTGTTCGAGATCGGTGGCGCCTGGCTGATCTGGCAGGGCGTGCGCGAACAGCGCGGCCTGATCTGGATCGGCGCCGGTGTGATCGCCCTCGGGCTGTACGGGTTCGTCGCCACCTTCCAGCCCGACCCGAACTTCGGCCGCATCCTGGCCGCCTACGGCGGCGTGTTCGTCGTCGGCTCCCTGCTGTGGGGCGTGATCGCCGACGGCTTCCGCCCCGACCGCTGGGACGTCATCGGCTCGCTGATCTGCCTGGCCGGTGTCCTGGTCATCATGTACGCGCCGCGCAGCTGATGAGCTGAGGCACTCGAAGATCGCCTTGTGCGTCGCGGCAGCCGCCGGCGCTGTGACCATTGCCCTTTGCCTTGCCCTTGCCGTCCGTGCCATGAGGCTGAACCAGACCCACACCGGGGACCGCCACATCCTCGGCAGCCGGAATGGGTGATCGCGGGCGTCCGGATGCGCCGCCTGAGCGGCCGGCAGACGCACTCACCGAGCTTCCTGGTCGAGGTTGCCGTGCGCTTCCGCCGAAAGGTCCTGCCAGTCGGCCCAGGTCTTGAGCCGGTCGGCGTAGACCTGCTGGAGCATCGGGTAGAAGCCC